>DAIEHR010000209.1 GCA_027353465.1 Acetobacteraceae bacterium
CCAGCATGGCGCCAACGATGATCACCGAGGAGATCGCGTTCGTGACCGCCATCAGCGGCGAATGCAGTGCCGGCGTCACGTTCCACACGACGTAGTAGCCGACAAAGCAGGCCATCAGGAAAATGGCCAGCAGGAAGATGAACGGATTCACCTCGGGCGCGACCGTGGTTGCGACCCCGATCGCCAGGGTCTGAGCATGGTTCGACAGCGTCATGGCCTGATCGGCCAGACGAGCGGCTTCATCCGCCAATTGGTTCGGGTTCATCGTGCCGGTCTCCGGATGCTCAGGCTGCCTGTTGGGGCAGGAAATTCGGGTGAACGATGGCGCCGCCCCGGGTCAGCATGACACCTTTCACGATGTCGTCCGTGTCCGGCAGCTTGGGCAGCTTGGTGTCCTTGTCCCAGAATGTGGTCAGGAAGGTCAGCAGGTTGCGCGCATACAGCGCCGAGGATGCAACGGCGATACGGCCCGGCCAGTTGTTGAAACCAAGGATGGTCACACCGTTCGGCGTGACGATGCTCTGGCCGGGCACCGTCGCGGCGCAGTTGCCGCCGGCTTCGGCCGCCAGATCAACGACGATACTGCCGGCGCGCATGCTATCGACCATCGGCTGGGTGACGATAACCGGTGCCTTGCGGCCCATCACCAGCGCGGTGCAGATGACGATGTCGTTCTTCGCCACCGTCGTGGCCATCAGTTCGGCCTGCTTCTGGCGGAACGCGTCGCTCATTTCCTTGGCATAAGCGCCAGTTTGGGCGGCGGTTTCCGCGTCCTCGACCCCGACATAGGTGGCACCGAGCGACTTGATTTCTTCCTTCGCGGCCGGGCGGACGTCGGTGGCGGACACGATCGCGCCGAGACGCCGAGCGGTGGCGATGGCCTGGAGGCCGGCGACACCGGCACCGATGACGAACACCCGGGCCGGCGGAACGGTGCCCGCCGCCGTCATCATCATCGGGAAGCCGCGCTGGAAGGCCCCGGCGGATTCGATCACCGCCCGATAGCCGGCCAGATTGGCCTGGCTGGACAGCACGTCCATCGACTGTGCCCGGGTAATACGCGGCAGAAGCTCCATCGCCGCCGCATCGATACCGGCTGCCGCCAGAGCGGGAACCAGGTCCGGATCGGCGAACGCGCCGGCGATGCAGACCAGCAGCGCGCCGCGCGGGATCGCCGCCCGCTGTTCCGGTTCGGGGGTCTGGACGGCAAATACCACGCCGGCCCCGGACAAAGCCGAAGCGGCGTCGGGCGCGATTTCGGCCCCGGATGCAGCGAAATCCGCATCAGAAATCGCTGCCGTTGCCCCTGCCCCGGCTTCCACCGCGACGGTCAAACCAAGGCCAATCAATTTTTTCACGGTATCCGGTGTAGCAGCCACGCGGGTTTCCGCGGCTCGCCGTTCTTTCAGCACCGCCAGACGCATGCATCCGATCCTTTACTCTTGGGGCACCGCATGCGCATGACGCGCCGACGTCCCCCCAGACTTACGGTCAACGCCTGAATGCCTCGTGCTCGGCCCCTATGCAAGGGGGGGCATGTCGAACCGTCCCCAAACCGGCACGATTGGCTAGCTGGCGGTCAGCGTGGCGATCAAGGCCGCGGCCTCGGGCGTGCCCCAGTCAGCCGCCCCTTCCAATCTGGCGACCATTGCACCGGATTTGTTGATAATCACGGTGGTGGGAATGCCCCGCGCCCGGAATGCCCGAGCCATGGCGCCTTTGGGGTCGAGGAGGACAGGCAGCGCGGCAATACCGTGGGACTGGAACCATTTGGCGACGACGTCCGCGCCGCCGCGATCCGACGACAGCGGCAGCACCGCGATGTCCTTGGGTGCCAGAGCCTTGGCGAGAATTTCCAGCGATGGCATCTCGGCGACGCAGGGGGCGCACCAGGTTGCCCACATGTTAACCACCATGCCGCGCCCCTGGAACTCCGACAGGTGGTGCGACGACCCGTCGCGGGTGACGAAAACACCATCCGGCACGGCTGCGGGCGGATTCAGCTCCTCCAGCGATTCACCAAGACCAGAGAGTTCCTCAGCATTCGGTTTGCGCGGCCAGAGCCCGGCGGCTAGGGTGCCGCCGGCTACAGCCAGCGCCAATCTGCGGCGAATTATCAATTTGGAATCCTTTTCGTGACCGAAACCCCAGACAAACAAGCCAACATGCAATGGGGTGGCCGCTTCGCCGGCGGCCCTTCGGCGATCATGCAAGACATCAACGCCTCCATCGGGTTCGACCGCAAGCTGTGGCGACAGGACATCCGCGGGTCCCGCGCCCATGCCGCCATGCTGGCCACGATCGGCCTGCTGTCGCCTGAAGATGAGCATGCCATCGCCTCTGGTCTAGAGGGGATCGCGGCGGAAATCGAGGCTGGCACTTTCGCCTTCGATACCGCCCTCGAAGACATCCACATGAATATCGAGGCTCGGTTGACCGACCGGATCGGGGAGGCTGGCAAGCGCCTGCATACCGCGCGCAGCCGCAACGACCAGGTGGCGACCGATTTCCGGCTGTGGGTGCGCGACGCGATCGACGGCCTGACCGCGCAGATCGGCGACGTGATGCTGGCGCTGGCCCAGAAGGGCGCACACCACGCCGCCGATCCGATGCCGGGGTTCACCCATTTGCAAACCGCGCAGCCGGTGACGTTCGGGCACCACATGCTGGCCTATGTGGAGATGCTGGACCGCGACCGCGGCCGCCTGGCCGATTGCCGCCGCCGGCTGAATTTCAGCCCGCTGGGTTCGGCGGCGCTGGCGGGGACGTCGTTTCCGATCGACCGGCACATGACCGCCGCCGCCCTGGGTTTCGAGGGTCCGACCGCGAACTCACTGGACGCTGTGTCGGATCGCGACTTCGCGCTGGAGTTTCTGTCGGCGGCCGCGATTTCCGCGATGCACCTGTCCCGTCTGGCGGAAGAGATCGTGATCTGGTGCAGCGCGCCGTATCGCTTCATCCGATTGAGCGATGCGTTCACCACAGGCAGTTCGATCATGCCGCAGAAGCGCAATCCCGACGCGGCCGAACTGGTGCGGGCGAAGACCGGGCGGGTGACTGGGGCACTGGTGGCGCTGCTGACGGTGATGAAGGGCCTGCCCCTGGCCTATGCGAAGGACATGCAGGAAGACAAAGAACCGGTGTTCGATGCCGCCGAGGCGTGGGCGCTTTCACTGGCCGCAACCGCCGGCATGGTGCGTGATATGGTGCCCAACACCGATCGGATGCGCGACTTCGCCGGTTCGGGTTTCGCCACGGCCACCGACCTGGCCGATTGGTTGGTCCGGGTGCTGCGCCTGCCGTTCCGCAGCGCGCATCATGTGACTGGCCGGCTGGTGGCGACGGCTGAAGCCAAGGGCGTCGATCTGGCCGATCTTTCGCTGGAGGAGATGCAATCCGTCGAACCGGGTATCACCGCCGGCGTGTTTTCGGTGCTGTCGGTGGAGGCATCTGTGGCGTCCCGCACCAGCTACGGCGGCACCTCGCCGAAAAATGTCTTGGAACAGGCGGAGCACTGGCTGACGGTGTTGGCATGAGGATCGTTTTCGCGCTCGCGGTGTCCCTGGGATTGTTGACGGCGTGCGGCAAAAAGGGTCCGCCCGATCCGCCCGGCCCGCCGGACCAGATCACCTATCCGAAGAGCTATCCCACCCACTAGGCGCGATCCATTGGCCGCATGGCACAAAGGCAGGTGGCTGCACCGGGCGGCGAACCATCCGGTCACGCGGTCCACCGGCTGGGCATTGCTGCATACATCGAAAATGGCCCATCGATTGCTGCATGTCGGCCTAGGGGCCCTGATCGTGACGGCGGCGCTGCTGGCCTATGGTGCGTGGCGGCTGGCGCAGGGCCCGTTGGAAAGCCAATGGCTGGTCGATCGCGTCACCACCGCGGCGCTGGAGGATATGGCCCCGCTGAACGTGTCGTTCGCGTCGGTCAAACTGATGTGGGACGGCTTCAACCGGGGGGTGGATTTCCCGCTGGACCTGCATGTTTCTGGCCTTGTGGTTGCGGGGGGGGCGGGCGTCAAGCTGTTGACGGCGGATGCGGCGCGGGTGCGCTTTTCGGTGACCGATCTGATACTGGGCCGCACCGTCCCCCGAGCGATCGAAGTGGATCACGCCAGGATTTCGCTGACCCGAGGCACGTCCGGCCGATTGCGGACGGGCGGGACGGCGAATGACGAGGTGACGGACCTGCGTCAGCTTTTCCCGTCTGGCGGGGCGGGCGGCGGCATACCGCCGCGCCTGCGAAGGCTTCACTTCAGCGACACCGAAATCAGCTTCCGGGACTTGGCATCGGGATTGACCTTGGGGACACCCGGCATCGCTGTCGATATCACGCGCAACGCCGACGGACATTTCACCGGCCGGCTGCAGGGGCCGATCATGGTGGGTGACCAGCGCACGGCCGCCACGGTTCTGGCGGATTTCGTCCCCGGCGGCGGCGGCAAGGTCGCGGTCGATATGGCATCGCTGCGTCCTGATGCCCTCGCGGTGCTGCCCGAGTTGGCGTTCCTGGACGGAATCGATGTGCCGGTTTCGCTGACGGCCAGCCTTGATCTGGGGGCTGGCTTCGACCTTGAGCATTTTCAGATAGCGGCCCTGGTCGGCGGCGGTACGGTTCGGGTTGGCAAAGGCACCCTTCCGCTGGTTGCCGGTGAGATGGCGATGGAAGGAACCACCCGGCAGGCGGCCATCTCAAAGGCGCATGTTGTCCTGGGCCACGCCGCCGATGGGCTGCCGGAAACCGCCGACCTGTCCGGTTCGGTGACGCGGGCATCCGACCGCCTGAGCGCATCGCTGAACCTGTCGGTGGACCATATCGATGCGGCCGACTTGCCGAAACTGTGGCCCGAGGGCGTCGCCAGCAATGCGCGCCCGTGGATTGTCGAACATGTCCTGGGCGGCATGGCAACGCACGGATCGGTCAGCTTTACCGCGGAAAGCGGGTCGGATCTGCACGATGTCACGGTGACGCGGGCGACAGGTGACCTGGCTGTTTCCAACGGATCATTCACTTGGCTGGATCATATGCCGCCGGTGGTGCAGGCCGAGGCGCATCTTCACCTGGTGGATCCCGACACGCTGGATTTAGCCGCGACGAGCGCGAAACAGGTTGTCGGTCCAAAATTCCCCGACCTGATGATAAGCGACGCCAGGATGCGAATCCTGGGGCTGTCGTTGAAGGACCAGGTTGCGCATATCCATGCACAGGTCGATGGTCCGGTGACCAGTTCGCTGGCCTTGATGAGCGACCCGCGCTTGCGCCTTTTGTCGGTGCATCCACTCGGGCTGAAACCGGCCGCGGGCCAAGGCTCTACAAAATTGGATTTGGACTTTCCGCTGGAAAACAAGTTGCAGGTCGATGACGTCGGAATCCAAGCGGTGACCCATGCGACAAAGCTTCGGGTGCCTGATGTCGTCGCCGGCCGGGCGTTGGAAGATGGGTCGGCGGATCTGAACATCGACAAGAATGGATTGTCGATGAAGGGATCCGGGACCATCGCCGGGGTACCGTTGGCGATCACCGGCACAATGGATTTCCGTGACGGCGCGCCTGATCAGGTGGTGCAAAAGATCACCGCGGCGGGGCAAGCCGACGCGGCACAGCTTGACGCCGCGGGCCTGCCCCTCGCCGATTCCGTTACTGGCCCGATAGTGTTGAACGTTTCGATGACAGACCGGCGCAACGGGGAGAGTTCGGTGGTTGTGGCAGGCGACCTGACCGGCGCCGCGCTGCACTTCGCGCCGCTGGCATGGTCGAAGGCACCTGGGGCGGATGCGAATGCCTCGGCAGTCTTGCTGCTTTCGCATGGGCGACTGACCAAAATCGACCGCGTCGCGATGTTGGGTGACGGAATTTCACTTAGCGGGATGGCGGATTTCAAAGACGGCCAGGCCAGGTCACTGTCGCTGGATGAGTTCAAATTGGGTCGCACCCAAGGTCGTGGGATTATTCATTTCACCCCCGAGGGGGCGCTTGGAATCGTGCTGCAAGGCAGCCGTATCGATCTGGAACCGAAACTGACGGAGGCCGGTGCCGATAAGCCAAATCCCGCGACCACCCCGGTTTGGGACGTGGAAGCGCATTTCGAAAGAGCGTTGCTTGCCCATGATGAAACCGCCAGTAATTTTCTGATGCGGGCTTCTGGTGCTGGCGAAAGAATCAGGACCATCGATGCCGTCGGGTCCAACGAAGGGGACGCCGCCTTTTCAATCAAGATCGCACCCCAGGGCGACAAGCGGAAACTGGCGGTGCGGGCCGCGAATGCCGGCCGCTTCCTGCGCGGCATGGACATCATTCGGACCATGTCATCTGGCCGACTGACGGTGGACGGCACGTTCGATTCCGCGGCCGGGTTCAGTCCTTTGACCGCAAAGGCTTCGATGGCCGATGTCGTGGTCAAGAATTCGCCCATTCTGGGTAAATTGCTGCAAGCGATCACGTTGTATGGGTTGGTCGATGCGCTGAGCGGGCCGGGAATGCTGTTTCCCTCGATCAATGTTCCATTTCGCTATGATGGCAAAAACCTGGATATCGGCGACGCGCTGGCTACCAATCCGTCACTTGGGCTTACCGCAAGCGGGCGCATCGGCCTGTCCGCCGCCAACACGGCACTGACCGGGACAATTGTGCCGGCATATTTCTTCAACTCCATCCCAGGGCAGTTGCCGTTTATCGGCAAGCTGTTCAGCCCGGAAAAAGGCGGCGGGTTATTCGCGGCCCGTTTCTCCGTCGAGGGCGCGATCGCCGACCCGAACATCACGGTCAATCCGATCAGCGCATTGACGCCCGGGTTCCTGCGCGAGATTTTCGGAATCTTCGATAATAAGGAAACGAAACCATGAACCGCTGGGATTCGGCCAGCCCGATCCGCTACCCCGATCCGGACGTGATCGTCCTGGATCCGCGCTTCCACAAGATCGTGCTGGGCAACGCTGGTATCCAGCGCATCGCCACCGGTTTCGCCTTCACAGAAGGACCTGTCTGGTTCGGCGACGGGCGGTATCTGCTGTTCAGCGACATTCCCAATGATAAAATCCTGCGGTGGGATGAAACCACCGGCGGAGTCAGCGTGTTCCGCAGCCCGTCCCATTATGCGAACGGCAACACGCGCGACCGTCAGGGCCGGTTGATCACCTGCGAACACGATACTCAGCGGTTGACCCGCACCGAGTACGACGGCAGCGTCGTTGTATTAGCGGATCGGTGGGAAGGCCGGAAGCTGACCGGCCCGAACGACGTGGTGGTGAAATCCGACGGCACGATCTGGTTTTCCGACAATGGCGCCGGCACGCGGGGGAACTATCTGGGCCACAAGGCGGTGCAGGAGCATCCGTTCCGGGTGTACCGCTTCGACCCCGCCACCGCCAACCTGACCATCGCCATCGACGACATGGCTCGGCCGAACGGTCTGTGCTTCTCGCCGGATGAATCACGGCTTTACGTGGTCGATACGCCCGGCGACCGACCCAAAAGCACCTTTGTTTACGATATGGTTGATGACGGCAGCCGGGCGGCGAACGGACGGGTGTTCTTCGATGGCGACGGCTGGGCGGACGGTATTCGTTGCGATATCGACGGAAATGTGTGGTGCGGGTTCTCGGGCGGCCCGGGTCAGGACGGCGTCGCGGTGTTCGCGCCCGATGGTGTTTTGATCGGGCGGATTCTGCTGCCGGAGCGCTGTGCCAATGTCTGCTTCGGCGGCAAAAAGCGGAATCGTCTGTTCATGGCGGCCAGCCAGTCGGTGTATGCGCTTTATGTCGAAACACAGGGGGCGTTTGGGGGGTAGGCGGTTGACGGAGGTGTCAAAGCCTCCGCCAAAGGCCCGGACCGGCGGTGGTAAGCGCATGCAGTCCGAAGCCGATGAACAACACGCCTGAGACCCGCGTGACCCACAACGCGTGGCGCCGGTAAAACCGCCGGACCATCCCGGCGCCGATCACCGTCACCAGCAGCGTGTCGGCAGCCACAAACCCGATGCAGGCGGCCCCGAGCAGCGGGGGGAAGGCGCTCCAGTCCAGGGCGCTGGCGTAGCGGGCCAGCAGCGCGGTGAACATCGCCGCCGCCACCGGGTAGGCTTTGGGGTTCGACAGGCCGAACGCCAGGCCGCGCAGCAGTGGATTCCTCGGTTCGGTGCTGACCGTCCCGTCGGCCTGACGGCGGGCGGTGGCGGA
>DAIEHR010000216.1 GCA_027353465.1 Acetobacteraceae bacterium
GGCGGTTTGCCAGCACGCAGCCGGCTGAACCGGCACCCACAATGATGTAGTCGAACTCGGCCATACGTCTCATCCCCCGTTTGTGACACCGGTATAGCGCTGGGTGAGGCAGGGCGGAAGGCTCGCGGCTTTCCGCGGGGCGGGGGGTGTGGCAGGAAGGCCGCGTGACAGGGGAAGCAACACGATTCTCTTTTTTGTCCCTGCTGCGGCACGGGGCCGGAAAGACCTGGGCGAGGCAGTGGCGGGACGCGCGGCCCAAGGCCTCGTACGACGTCGTGATCGTGGGGGCCGGCGGGCATGGGTTGGCAACCGCCTATTACCTGGCGAAGGAATACGGCATTCGCGACATCGCGGTGCTGGACAAGGGCTGGCTGGGTGGCGGCAACACCGGCCGGAACACGACGATCATCCGATCCAACTACCTGCGGCCGGAAAGCGCGGCGTTGTATGAACACGCGCTGACGCTGTGGGAAAACCTGTCACGGGAGCTGAACTATAACGTGATGTATTCGGCGCGCGGCGTGCTGATGCTGGCGCATAATCATCATGATGTGCAGGTGTTCAAGCGCCATGTGCATGCCAACCGGTTGCAAGGCATCGACAACGAATGGCTGACCCCGGCGGCGGCCAAGGCGTTCTGTCCGCCGTTGCATATCGGGCCGGATGCCCGTTACCCGGTTCTGGGGGCCGCCCTGCAACGCCGTGGCGGAGTCGCCCGCCACGACGCCGTCGCCTGGGGCTATGCCAGGGCGGCCTCCGCCATGGGCGTGGATATCATCCAGAACTGCGCTGTTACCGGGATCGTGCGCGATGTGACGGGTGCGGCGGTTGGGGTTGAAACCACGCGCGGGCCGATCGGTGCGGCGCGTATCGGCGTGGTCGCGGCGGGCCATACCAGCGTGCTGATGGCGATGGCGGGCGTGCGGATGCCGCTGGAATCGTTTCCGCTGCAAGCATTGGTCAGCGAGCCGGTGAAGCCGGTGATGCCCTGCGTGGTGATGTCCAACACCGTGCATGCGTACATCTCGCAGTCCGACAAGGGCGAGCTGGTGATCGGGGCGGGAACGGATGCCTATACGTCATACAGCCAGGCCGGCGGGCTACACATCGCCTGCGAAACGCTGGAAGCGATCTGCGAGATGTTCCCCCGGTTCCGCCGCCTGCGGATGCTGCGCAATTGGGGCGGGATTGTCGATACCACTCCAGACCGATCGCCGATCATTGGATTGACCCCGGTGCCGGGGCTGTTCGTGAACTGCGGGTGGGGAACCGGCGGTTTCAAAGCCACACCCGGTTCAGGTCATATCTTCGCCGCAACGCTGGCGCTGGGGGAGCCGCACCCGATTGCCGCGCCGTTCAGCCTGGATCGTTTCGCCACCGGCCGCCTGATCGATGAAGCCGCCGCCGCCGCGGTGGCACACTGATGCTTCGGATTCCTTGCCCGTGGTGCGGACCGCGTCCGGAAAATGAGTTCCGCTATGGCGGTCAGGCCGGCTTGATCCGGCCGGCGAACCCGGCGGCGGTCAGCGATGCCGGCTGGGGCGGGTATCTGTACCTGCGGGCCAATCCCAGGGGCCGGCATGTGGAACGCTGGCGCCATCTGCATGGATGCGGCCGGTTTTTCACCTGCGTGCGGGATACGGTCACCGATCGGATCGCCTCGACCCATAAACCCGGCGAGGCGGTGCCATGAGGGCTATTCCCTGCCCACGTGTTCGGAGCCGCGGATGACCCAGCCATTTCGGACCATGGCGGGCGGGCGCGTTAACCGCGACCGGCCGGTTCGTTTCGGTTTTGACGGACGCTCATACGAAGGTTACGCCGGCGACACGCTGGCCTCCGCGTTGCTGGCCAACGATGTGCATCTGGTTGGACGGTCGTTCAAGTATCACCGCCCGCGCGGCATCCTGTCGGCGGGACCGGAAGAACCCAACGCGTTGGTAACAATCGACCGGGGGCCTGGGCGGGTAACGCCCAATCTGCGGGCAACCGGGATCGAACTTTACGACGGCCTGATGGCCCGTAGCCAGAACCGCTTTCCGTCGTTGCGTTTCGATCTGGGGGCAATGGCGGGGCTGGCATCACCGCTGATTTCCGCTGGGTTTTACTACAAAAGCTTTATGTGGCCGGCCTCGTTCTGGCGGCGCGTCTATGAGCCGCTGATTCGTCGCGCCGCCGGGCTGGGCAAAGCGCCGGAAACCGCCGATCCGGATCGGTATCTGCATCGGTATGCGCATTGCGATGTGCTGATCGTTGGCGGGGGACCTGCTGGATTGGCGGCCGCATTGGGGGCTTCGGCAACCGGCGCCCGGGTTATCCTGTGTGATGAGCAGGCTGAACTGGGCGGTTCGTTGCTGGACGAACCGGGCGTCACGATTGACGGTTGGCCCGCGCCGGACTGGGTGCGCGAGGCAATCGCCACGCTGGGCGGTTCGGTGACTCTGCTGCCCCGCACGACCGCTTTTGGATGGTATCCCGGCAACATGATCGGCCTGCTGGAGCGTGTCACCGACCATCTGCCGGAGCCTGCCGGGACGCTGCCGCGAGAACGGTTGTGGCAGGTGCGGGCTGAACGGGTGGTGCTGGCGACGGGTGCGATCGAACGCCCGCTGGTGTTTCCCGGTAACGACCGGCCCGGCGTGATGCTGGCCGGATCGGCGCGAACATATCTGCATCGTTATGGCGTCAAGGTCGGCGGGCGGATTGCGATTGCCACCGACAATGACAGCGCCTATCGCGCCGCGACGGACCTGCACGCGGCGGGAATCGACATTGCCGGTATCGTCGACAGCCGTACGTCTGCCGGCGGAGAAGCAGTGGAGGCGGCGCGGTCGCTGGGAATATCGATTCGAACCGGCCTGACCATCGCCGGCACCGAGGGCAGGATGCGGGTGCATTCCGCCAAGCTGTCGAATGGCACCGATATCATTCCCTGTGATACCATCCTGATGTCGGGCGGCTGGACGCCGACGGTTCACCTGTTCAGCCAGTCGCGCGGGCAGCTTGTGTTCGATGGTGAGTCCGGCACGTATCTGCCGTCGGAGGGTGCGGTCGGCGCCTGTGCTGGGGTGTTCGATCTGGCCGCTTGCCTGCGTGACGGGACCGAGGCCGGGGGCAGCGAGCCGAGGATTTTCGCGGTGGCCGGCATGCCAGCGATGGCGCCCAGCCGGACGCCGGATGGCACAAGGCCGCACCGTTCGGCCTTCGTGGATTTCCAGAACGATGTCACAACTAAGGATCTGGCAATCGCCGCCGCCGAGGGTTTCGTTTCGATCGAACATGTGAAGCGATACACCACGGCGGGGATGGCGACAGACCAGGGAAAGACGTCGAATCTGAACGCCCTGGCCACCGTGGCGGCACTGACCGGGCAAGGGATGGAGTCGGTCGGCCTGACCACCTTCCGTCCACCCTATACACCGGTGACGTTCGGCGCGTTCGCCGGGGCCGCCAGGGGGGCGTTGTTCGCGCCGGTGCGGCTGCCGCCCATCGCGGTTGCCGGGGCGGTTCTGGAGGATGTCGGCACCTGGAAGCGCGCCCGCTGCTATCCGGTGGCCAACGAAACGACCGAAGCGGCCACGCTTCGGGAATGTCTCGCCGTCAGGAACGAAGCCGGAATGCTGGATGCCAGCACGCTCGGCAAAATCGAGGTTGCCGGGCCCGATGCGGCGGCTTTCCTGAGCCTGATCTACACAGGCGACTTCACCACGCTGGCGATCGGGCGCTGCCGGTACGCCGTACTGGCGGGGGAGGACGGTTTTATCCGTGACGACGGTATCGTCGCCCGACTCGCGGCCGACCGGTTTCATGTGACAACCACGACCGGCGGCGCCGCCTTCGTGCTGCACCATATGGAAGATTACCTGCAAACCGAATTTCCTGGTTTGCGGGTATGGCTGACCTCGATAACCGAACAGTGGGCGGTGATCGCGGTGCAGGGGCCGCGTTCGGCGGACACGCTGGCGCGGTTCATTCCCGATATCGACCTTGGGTCGATGCCGCATATGAGCGTGCGGGAGGGACATATCGGCGACATCAAGCTGCGTCTGTTTCGGGTCAGTTTCACTGGGGAGGCGGGGTTTGAGCTGAACGTGCCGCCGGATCAGGCGCAGCGCATCTGGGACACATTGAACCAGCATGACGTGACGCCGTACGGCACCGACGCGATGCATGTGCTGCGCGCCGAGAAGGGCTACATCATCGTCGGGCAGGACACCGATGGGACGGTAACGCCGGATGATGCCGGCCTGGCCTGGACGATCGCGGGCGGGGATTTCGTCGGCAGGCGGTCTTTGTCGCTGCCCGAGATGACTCGGGCGGATCGCAAGCAGTTGGTCGGGTTGCTGCCGACCGATCCGGCGATGGTGCTCGATGAGGGCGCGCAGATTGTCGGGGAGGGCCGGGGCGAGAGTCTGGGTCATGTGACCTCGTCCTACTTCAGCGCCACGCTAGGCCGCGGCTTCGCGCTGGGGTTGATTGCCGGCGGCCGCGCGCGCATCGGTGCAACCCTGTCCGTCCCGATGCCGCGGGGCGACATCACGGTCACCGTTGGCGATCCGGTCCTTGTCGATAAGCCCAGTCAGCGTTTGAAAGCGCGACCGATTCAGCCGGTGGCGGCGGAGCCGCTATTGCCACCGCAGGCCTGGCTGGCGCCAACCTGCCGGCCTGCCGCTTCTGTTCGGCTGACGGTTCTAGCGCCGACGACCCGGCTGGCGATTCGGGCTGGCGGGCCGGCGGCGACGGGGATCGGCTTAGCCAGCGGGGTATTGCTGCCGACGGTACCCAATCGGTCAGTGTTCGCCCGTGACCGAGCGGCGTTGTGGTTGGGACCGGATGAATGGTTGATCGTGGCACCGGACGATGCCGCCGATCTCCAGGCCGAGGCGCTGAAGGCGGCGGTGGGGCATCCGGTCAGCGTGGTCGATGTGTCTCATGCCACGCGTACATTCGAACTCGCGGGTTCGGCTGCCGCATGGTGCCTGAACGCATTTTGCGCCCTGGACCTGGATCAGGCGGCGTTTCCGGTTGGCATGTGTACACGCACGCTGTTGGCCAAGGCGCCGGTTGTGCTGTGGCGGGTGGCCGGGGACCTGTTCCACCTCGATGTCGCGCGTTCGTATGTTCCCTATGTGTGGGACTGCCTGGAACAGTTTCGGTTGGAGCTGACGGACGTGGTGGTCAACGAGACGTGAAGGCGTTTGGGCGTGCATGGCGGACCGGATTCCATTCCGTCGAATAAAACGCTGTCTTATTTTGGGCGGCTCCTGTATGACCATTGAACGGCTGAACTTTTCAGCCGGGGCAAGATCCCTATTTCGCTCCGCCCTGTGATTTAAAATCGCACCGCGATGCGCCGTTCTCTCCCCAATTGAAAAGTAAGATATCCCACATGTGCGTGGGATTTGGCCAGTTGCGGAGACTTCACGTGGCTACAGGTACTGTAAAGTGGTTCAACCCCCAGAAGGGTTTTGGTTTCATTCAGCCGGCAGACGGCTCCAAGGACGTGTTCGTCCACATTTCGGCCGTTGAGCGCGCCGGGATGAAGACCCTGAATGAGGGTCAGACGATCAGCTTCGAATTGGAGCGTGGCCAGCAGGGTAA
>DAIEHR010000224.1 GCA_027353465.1 Acetobacteraceae bacterium
GGAGCGTCTGGCGAAGCAGTTTCGCATTGCTTACTCCGTCACGCCGTCCAAAGATCCGGCGAAGTATGAGGTCACCCACAGTTCCGCCATCTACGTGTTCGACCGGCAGGGCAACGCGCGGCTTCTGGTGCCGTCGATGGCGTCGCAAAATCCCGACATCGACGGGTTGGCGGCCGATTTAGGCCGGCTGGCGAAGGAGAAGCCATCCTGGACGACGTGGTTGCGGACATTGGTCTAGAGCCGGCCGCTCAGCGCTGCCGGCCGCGGCATCCCACCACGGGCACGCGCCGGTCAGTCCCGCGCTTAAGGAAAAGCCGGCGGGAATAGGGCCGCCGGCTTTCACCTGGAGGAAGAGATGCACGAACGTCTTTACTTCCAGGTGCTGACGATGGCGATCGTGATCATGACTGCCATCAGGAAGCGGTAGGGGAGCGGGCCGGTTTCCATCTGGAGGCCGACCCCAAGGGCCTTATTGCCCGGTGCGGATTTCCTTCAATGCGTCCGTGACCGTCAGCGCCCCACCAGTTGCCGCCCGGATTTCATCGACCGTCAGGCCGGGCGCGATTTCCAGCAGCCGGAACCCATCGCCCGTGGGTTGGAACAATCCGTAGTTCGTGGCCACCAAAGTAACGACGCCGCGTGCCGTCACCGGCAGATCGCACGCCGTCACCAATCTGGGGCTGCCGTCGCGAGTCACATGTTCCAGTATGATGAACACCCGCTTGGCGCAGGCCGCCAGATCCATCGCACCGCCGATACCGCCGCCTTTCTGGCCTTTCAGCTTCCAGTTGGCGAAATCCCCGGTCATCGAGACCTGATAGGCCCCCATCACCGTGGCATCGATATGGCCGCCGCGAATGACCCCAAAACTGTCGGCATGATGCACCACCGCCGCACCCGGGTTCAGCACCACGTTCTGGCCGCCAGCGTTGACCAGGTTCAGGTCCTCCTGGCCCTCCGCAGCGACGCCACCGTAGCCGATCACCCCGTTTTCCGAGTGATAGGTGATGTCGCGGCCGCCGATATCGGTGTTGGAGCACAACGTCGGTATGCCGACGCCCAAATTGACGATCCAGCCATCCTGGAACTCGCGCGCCACCCAGTCCGCCATCTGCTGGCGATTAAGGCCTTTGGTTCCGCTCATTTCCGGCGCTCCTGCCGCTTGGTGGGCCACAGACCCTCGGGTTCCGGGGGCACCTGCACCAGCCGATGCACATAGATGCCGGGTGTATGCACATCGTCCGGGTCAATCGTGCCGGCGGGGACGATCTTGTCGTCGATCTCGGCAATCGTGATCCGCGCGGCAGTCGCCATCACCGGCCCGAAATTGCGCTGGGACCGGTGGAACCGCAGATTGCCCATCGTGTCGGCGGTACGTGCTCGGATGAACGCGTAATCCAGCTTCAGGGCGTATTCCAGCAGGTACTCGCGCCCGTCGATGATTCGGGTTTCCCGCCCCTCGGCCAGTTCAGTACCGACAGCAGTGGGCGTATAAAACGCTGGAATGCCGGCGCCGGCGGCCCGCAGACGCTCCGCCAGCGTGCCTTGCGGCACCAGTTCGGCATCGACCTCACCCGATTCGTAATACTTGGTGAACGGCAGCACGTCGGTGGGCCGGGTCGCGGCGGTGAATGCGCAGATGACCTTCGCCACCTGACCATTCTCCACCAGCATGCCGATATCCGGCATCCGCGGCTGTTGCGCCCCGCCCGTTGTATTGGCGACCAGCGTCAGCCGCCTGGCCCCCTGTTCTTTCAACGCCTGGATCAGGTTGAACGGCGTTCCCGGCATGGCAAAACCGCCGAACGCGATGGTGCTGCCATCGGCAATATCGGCCACCGCGTCCGCGAAACTGCCGCGCAGCTTACTCTTCTGGGTCATCGCTTCCCCGCCTTTTGTGTCGCCGCGATCAAGGTTCAGCGGGCGCACGCTGTCAAGGGAAGCGGCCGCGACGATGTCAGGCGGCGATTGCGGCTGGATCGGCGTTGGCCCCGCACACCACGACGCCAACCCGGGCGTTCGGCGGAGGAACGAACCGCCCTGACAGCAACGCGGCGGCGGCAACCGCGCCGCCAGGTTCGGCGATCAGGCGAAAATCCTCCCATAAGCGCCGCTGGGTCGCCCGCACGGCTTCGTCGGTCACCAGTATGGCCTGGCTGACAAACCGTTGAGCGATCGGGAACATCAGCGCCCCGACCTGCCGAGCACCCAGGCTGTCCGCCGCGATGCCGCCGACCGGCGCGGGGATGGGTTGGGCTGCTTTCATCGCGTCGTGCAGCGTCGGGCACAATTCCGGTTCCACGCTGATTATCTCCGCACCGCCGGCATACCAGGCGGCGACCCCGCCGATCAGCCCGCCGCCGCCGGTGGCGACCAGGATATGGGTCAGGTCGGGGGCGTCGCGTTCGAACTCTCGCCCCACGGTACCTTGGCCGGCCAAAATGTCCTCGTGGTCATAGGCATGGATCTCCAGCGCGCCGGTCTCCGCCTGCCGGATGCGGGAGGCAATCAGCGCCTCGGCATAGGTTTCGCCGCCTTGGACAACCCGGGCGCCGTAGCTGGCGATGCGGGCGAGCTTGGCGCTTGGGGTGGGGGCAGGGACGAAGATCTCGGCCGGTACGCCCAGGACACGCGCGGCATAGGCGACCGCGGCGCCATGGTTTCCGCCCGATGCGGCGATAACGCCGGCGGCGGGGAGGGGGGCTGTCAGCATTCGGTTGAATGCACCGCGCGGCTTGAAACTGCCGGCATGTTGCAGCAGTTCCAGTTTCAGGGTGACGGGCGATTCGTAACCAAATGGGCATCGCAATACGGGCGTATGTCGGACATGCGGCGATATGCGGTCAGCCGCCGCGGCAATGGATTTTCGATCAATCATGATAAGCTAACGCTGGCATGCGCACACATCCGCGACAAGTCACTTCCCTTTCGGTTGTTCCAGGATCAAGGTACGAACTCATGCACAGCAAGCGGCAGATGCACGGAAGCTGCGTATGCAAGGACGGAAACGCGGTCCTGTTGACGGGGCCGCCGGGCGTCGGCAAATCCGATCTTGTATTGCGGCTGCTGTCGCGCGGATTCGAATTGGTGGCGGACGATCTGGTTGACATCGCGGACGGTATAGCGTCCTGCCCGAACGCATTGGCTGGGTTGCTGGAAGTGCGCGGGCTTGGCATCGTCCGCCTGCCATTCCGGCGCGAAGTTCGGCTAGCCCTTATAATTGAATTGGACGGACACGCCGAACGCATGCCATTGCCCCACCAGCACCCTGAACTTGGCCTTCCGATCGTCCGGGTTGATGCGCGCTCCGCCTCGGCGGCGGATCGTGTGACCCTGGCGTTGGATTGCGCCATTGGCCGGGTCTCTCAGGTCGCGGGGGTTTTCCAGGCATGAGTGATACGACGGTTGTCATCGTCACGGGTCTGTCTGGCGGGGGCAAGGCGTCGATTCTGCGGGCGCTGGAGGATGTCGGCTATGAAGCCGTCGATAATCCGCCACTGACGATGCTGGAGGAGATGGTCGCCCCGGCAGAGCCGACACCTGGTCCGCGGAGGCTGGCGATTGGCATCGATGCGCGGACCAGGGGGTTTGATGCGGCCGATGTTCTGGCCGCGATCGCCCGGTTGCGGACGGACCCGGAACTGCGACTGCAACTGGTCTATGCCTGGGCCGACGAAAGCACGCTGCTGCGCCGTTACACGGAAACCCGCCGGCGCCATCCGATGGCGCCCCAGGGCGTCGTCGCCGACGGAATTGCCGCGGAAATCGCGCTGACCGAATTGCTGCGAGAGGGCGCGGATCTTGTGGTCGATACGTCGGGCCTGCCGATCGCCGAACTGCGCCGGCTGATCGAGCGGCATTTCGGCACCGGCGCCGACGGGGCGCAGATGGCAGTTTCCTTAATGTCCTTTGCCTACCCGAAGGGACTGCCGCGGGAAGCGGATCTGGTATTCGACGCACGCTTCCTGCGAAACCCTCACTATGACCCTATATTGCGTCCCAAGACGGGAATGAGTGCCGATGTGGGCGCCTATGTGGAGGCCGATCCCGATTTCGCCAAATTCTTTTCACGAATCGCCGAATTGATCGAATTGGTGTTACCGAGATTCGTGCAAGAAGGCAAAAAATACGCTACAATCACGATTGGGTGTACCGGCGGCCGGCACAGGTCGGTGTATCTGATTGAAAAACTGGCGAATCATCTCACCCAGCGCTTCACGGCGCGGCAGGCGGACGGTGGTTTCGTGGCGCCCTGGCGGGTGCTCGTGAGCCATCGGGAGTTGGCGATGGATGACAAGACTCAGGCGTCTGGTGTTGACCGCCCGGTTGCGCGCCGGGACGAAACGGTCATAGACACCGACGGTGACAGGGCCGCGCAGGCTTTATCTGTTCAGGCATAGGAGGCCTGATAGAACACGATGGTAACATCGATCGGTTATAATCTGGCTTGCCCATCCACGATTTGGGACACCGCGGTTCGCTCATGATCGGTATGATCCTGGTTACTCATGGACGGCTTGCGGTCGAATTGCGTTCCGCCATGGAACATGTGGTTGGATCGCAGCGTAATGTTGACACGGTCTGTATCGGACCCGACGATGACATGGACAATCGGCGCGCCGAGATCGAAGCCTGTATCGGGCGGTGCGACACTGGCGACGGAGTCGTGCTGTTGACGGACATGTTCGGCGGAACGCCCTGCAACCTCGCCATCTCCATGATGGAGCGGAAGGGCGTGGAGGTGATTGCCGGCGTCAATTTGCCCATGCTGGTAAAGCTGGCGAAGGTGCGGTCCAAACAGCCCCTCGCGGACGCGGTGACATGTGCCGAGGATGCCGGGCGGAAATATATCGCCGCCGCATCCCATGTTCTGCATGGATGCAAGGTCAACGCCATTAATGAGAATTGTCCCGACGTGATAGCTGTCAACGGGAATTGCGCTAATGGCAAAACGGCCAATGGCACCTGTAACGGCGGGATCGCTGAATGAGCGACACGCCGCCGTCGGGCGCGCCTGTCCTCTCCCGCGTTGTCACAATCTGCAATAAGCGTGGTCTGCACGCCCGTGCCGCCGCGCGATTCGTCACGCTGGCTGAGCAGTTCGGTGCTTCGGTCGATGTGCTGAAGGACGGGCAGACCATTTCCGCCCGCTCTATTATGGGGCTGATGATGCTCGGTGCGGCGAAAGGTGCCGATATCGAGTTGCGTGCCGAAGGCTGGGATGCCAAGGAAGCGTTGGACGCCCTGGCAACCTTGGTCGAGGCCGGCTTCGATGAGCAGGATTGAGCCACCACCGCCACAGCACGAGCGACTGGCCCGACCCGCCCTCGCTGCCCCTTCCGCGTGCCCGGAGCGCATCTTTCACGGTATAGCGGTTTCCGCGGGCGTTGCCATCGGCCAGGTCTTCGGCACAACCGAACCCGAAGCCGTTGTCACACGCCAGAAGATCCAGGCGTCCGACATTGGCGCCGAGAGTGCGCGGCTTGAAGCCGCGATCGTTCAGTCGCGCAGGCAACTGGGTAAGCTGCGTGCCAAGCTGTCCGTGCTGCCGGAAGAAAGCCAGTCTGAGATCGCGCCGCTGATCGATGCGTATAT
Organism: Acetobacteraceae bacterium; assembly: GCA_027353465.1. GTDB lineage: Bacteria > Pseudomonadota > Alphaproteobacteria > Acetobacterales > Acetobacteraceae > Rhodopila. The sequence continues at coordinate 5,596 of DAIEHR010000224.1, forward strand.
CCGTATGCTGGGGCCGTCCCGCCTGGTGCGGGGAGTCCGGGCACGGATCGAGGAAACGCTGATGTCGGCGGAGGCCGCGGTGATAACCGAGGCGCAGGCGATCGGCGACACGATCATGGCGCAGGCAAATCCTGATCTATCCGCCGAGGACGTTGCCGGATTACGGCGGCAGGCCGACGAGATCGGGGAAATCGGCCGTCGTCTGGTGCGGAATCTGACCCATTCGCCGTTCCGTAGTTTCGCCGGCCTGCCGCAGGGGGCGATCCTGGTGGCGGAGTCGCTGCGACCGGCGGACGCGGCGCTGCTGGATCCCTCGCGTCTGGCTGGCGTGGTGACGGAGGAAGGCGGTGCCGACGGGCATACTGCCGTGATGTTGCGGGCCCTGGGTGTGCCGGCGGTGTTGGGGGTGGTTGGCCTGGCGCAGGTGATGCATGCGGGGGATGTTGCTATCGTGGACGGGATTGCCGGCACCGTGACCCTGAACCCAGGGCCGCAAACGCTAGCCGCTGCCCGTCGGGCGGTGACGAGCTTCGCGCGGGAGCGGCAGCGGTATGCCCGGCTGCGGCGTCTGCCGGCGGTGACCCAGGACGGCGAAACCATTGAGTTGCAAGCCAATCTGGAGCTGCCGGTCGAATTACCGCTGATCGTGCAGTCTGGTGCCGTCGGCATTGGTCTGCTGCGCACCGAATTTATGTTCATGAATCGGGAGACCATTCCCGATGAGGCGACCCAGACTGAAAGCTATCGGACCATTATCGAGGCGATGCATGGCGACCCGGTGACAATTCGGGTTCTGGACTGGGGCGGCGAAAAGGAAATCGAGGCGCTGACGCTGGCCGGGTTGGTGCCTGAGATCGCCGATGCCAATCCGGCGCTGGGATTGCGCGGAATCCGGCTATTGCTGCGCCAACCGGAGTTGCTGGAGATTCAGTTCGCGGCGATCCTGCGTGCTTCGACCACAGGACCGGTGCGCGTGCTGCTGCCGATGGTCACCACTGTGGGAGAGGTCCGAGCGGCTCGGGAGGTTTATGAGCGTGTGGCCCGGCGGTTGCGGCGGCGGGGCGAGCGGATACCGGAGAAGCTGCCGCCGCTGGGGATCATGATTGAAACCCCGGGTGCCGCGTTGTCCGCCGATGCGTTGGCACTGGAGGCGGATTTCTTTTCCATCGGCACCAATGACCTGACGGCCTATACGCTGGCGGTGGATCGCGCCGAAAGTGATGTGGCACAGCTTTACGATCCGATGCATCCGGCCGTGCTGCGCCTGGTGCAGTTCGCGACCGAGGCGGCGCTGCGGACGCGGATGCCAGTGTCGATCTGCGGCGAACTCGCGGCTGCGCCGAAGCTGACGCCTCTGCTGCTGGGTTTGGGCGTACGGTCATTGAGTATGAATGCCTCCGCCGTGCCGAAAGTGAAGCAGGCGATTCGGTCGGTCGAGATCGGGGCTTGTATCCGGTTCGCCCGCCGGGTGATGGAACAAAGCGACCCGGAGCAAATTCGGGCGATGGTCGATGCGTTCGGCCGGCCAGACGGGGCACCATAGGACGGTTTGTCCGGCCTGGGATCATGCGCTTGGCCAGCTGGGAGCCGATGTGAGATAATGGCTGATCGATCATCCGGAGGTGCTTGGTCCTGTTCTCGTCCATCGATCCGTTGTTCATGCTTTCAGGCTTCGTTGTCGGGCTTCTGGTAGGCCAGACCGGCGTTGGTGGCGGGTCGTTGATGACGCCGATCCTGGTGCTTATCTTCGGTGTGCATCCGGCAACCGCGGTCGGGACAGACCTTCTGTATGCTTCGGCCACCAAATCGGTCGGCACGCTGGTGCATGGGCTGAACCACACGGTCGAATGGCGGATCGTCCGCCGTTTGGCCAGCGGCAGTGTGCCCGCGACGATCCTGACGCTGGTTGCAATCTCTCATTTCAACATCGGTGGCCCGACCAGCGGCAGAATTATATCGCTGTTGCTTGGCTTGATGCTGTTGCTGACCGCGGCATCATTGTTTTTTCGCCGGCAGTTCGTGGCGCTGATGGTGCCGGTTCTGGACTGGATTTCGGAATCGCGGGCTGCGTGGTTGACGGTCGTGACAGGGGCTCTTTTGGGGTGCCTCGTCACGCTGTCGTCGATCGGGGCTGGGGCTTTGGGGGTGACGGCGTTGCTGTTGCTTTACCCGCGCCTTCCCATGGCCAGGATCGTCGGGTCGGATATTGCCCATGCCGTACCGCTGACCTGTGTTGCCGGGGTTGGCCACTGGTGGCTTGGATCGGTCGATTTGCCGTTGCTGGGGTCGCTGCTGAGCGGCTCGATTCCAGGAATCATCCTGGGTAGCTACCTGTCCGCGCATATCCCCGATTCGGTCCTTCGGCCGCTGCTGGCGGTGGTGCTGTGCGTCGTCGGGGGGCGGCTGGTGTTTTAGCGGGGGTTCGCCGTCGCATTAGGGGTAAGCGTGTGCCAAGCTGGTAGCGAGTGCCAACGAGGTTCCCTTGATGCCCCCCCTGTCGCGCCTGCTCGGTCTCCTGTTGTTGGTTCTTCTAACCCGTTGTCAGCCATCCGCGCCAGAGATCGATTGCAGCCTGTCCATGGTGGCCCAGATGCCCTTGCAGGTGCAAAGCAATCTGCTGGTCGTTCCGGTTGGTATCAACGGCAAATGGGTGCATCTGGTCGTCGATAGCGGGGCGGAGCGGACGACGATCAGCGAAGCCGCGGCGAACCGGCTGGGACTGCCGCGCGACGCGAAATACGTGACCCATGCGGTTGGGGTCGGCGGGGCCACCACCACGACCGACGTCACGATCGACCGCATGGTGATTGGCGGTGTCCATTTCCCGGTGAATCGCGTCGCTGTCGGCACCTTCTCTTTACAGAACGACCGGGGTCTGAATGCCGACGGATTGCTTGGCGCCGATATCCTGCTGGCGTTCGACATGGACATCGACGTGCCTGGCGGGACGCTGTCACTCTACCACAGCCGGGTGTGTCCGAACGCCAAGCCGCCCTGGCACGGACCGTCGATCGAGATCCAGGGCGTCAGGGCGTTGAAGGATCGTCTGCTGGTGCCGATCGAGTTGGATGGCGCGTCGGGAATGGCGATTCTCGATACCGGGGCAGAGGCCAACGTGCTGGGCGTGGATATGGTGCGGCGGATCGGCTTGACCGAGCAGGATCTGCTGAGAGATCCGCCGGTTCGCAACCAGGGCACCGGCGGAGTGTCCATTTCCCGGTTGCACCGGTTCAGACGCCTGCGCATCGGCCCCGTCGTGGAAGAACAGCCGGAGATGATTGTCATGCAGTCGGATTTCGGTGTCGGCGATGCGTTGATTGGCGAAAGCTTCCTGCGGGGGCGCCGTGTGTGGCTGTCGTTCCGCGGCCGCCAGATATTTGTTTCTCCTAAGCCGAACGGGGAATAGGGGGCCCCGGCAGCCGGCTCATGCGCTGGTTTTCGACGCCGGCGGCGCCCGGCTGGCCATCTTCGATTCGCCCATGATGGCGCTTGCTTTCGCTCCAAACGCCCCGCAAAGTGAAAAAAAATCACAGGGAGGCGAAACGATGTCCAAGTCATGGCTGACTGGTGTGTCATTGGCCGTGTTGCTGGGGATTGCCCCGGCGATGGCGCAGAAGACGGTGGTGGGTGTTACCGCGACCGAGATCAAAATTGGCCAAAGCGCCCCATTCAGTGGCCCGGCCAGCGTCTATGGCCAGATTTCCACCGCCGAATCCGATTACTTCAAGATGATCAATGATCAGGGCGGCATCAACGGCCGCAAGATCAACCTGATCGCGATGGATGACGGCTATAGTCCGCCGAAATCGATCGAAGTCGTCCGCCGGCTGATCGAGGAGGAGCAGGTGGCGATTCTGTTCCAGACAATCGGCACGGCACCCAACGCGGCGATCCGCAAATACGTCAATCAGAAGAAGGTGCCCGATATCTGGCTTGGGTCGGGCGCGTCGATGTTCGTGACGGACCCGAAGGAATTTCCCTGGAGCATACCCTTCCAGCCCAGCTACCGGCTGGAAGGGCAAATGTACGGCAAGTACATCCTGGAGAAATTGCCGAACGCCAAGATCGGCATTTTGTATCAGAACGACGATCTGGGCCGGGACTACGTCAATGGATTGAAGGATGCCCTGGGTGCCAAGTTCGACAAGATGGTCGTGAAGTCATTGTCATATGAAGTGTCGGACCCGACGATCGATTCCCAGGTGCTGCAATTGCAGGCGTCCGGCGCCGATGTGTTTTTCGACGCCAACACACCGAAATTCGCAGCCATGACAATCCGTAAGGCTGCCGATATCGATTGGCATCCGGTGCATATCATCGATTCCAATGGGGCCTTGGTGAAGCCCGCGCTTGAATCCGCCGGGCTGGAAAAATCCGTCGGTGTCATCACAGCGCAATATTTGAAAGACCCGACCGATCCGGGTTGGAAAGACGATGCCGGTATGAAGGAATTCCAGGCATGGCGGGCGAAATATGCCCCTAACAGCGATCCGGCCAATCCGGTCTGGGCTTATGGCTACACGATGGCGCAGGCGTTAGTCATAGTGCTGAAGCAGGCGGGCAACGACCTGTCACGCGAAAACATCATGAAGGCAGCGACGAGTCTTCCCGACACCACCACGCTGCCGATGGTGCTGCCGGGCATCAAGATCAGCACAGGACCCGACGATTACCGGCCGATGAAAAGCATGCGGTTGGTAAAATTCGACGGCAAGATGTACAAGTTGATGCCGGAGTGACGTGACGGCGGGGCCGCGCGGGGTCAGCCATTGACCTCGCGCATGACACGTACCCATTGGTCCAGCATCGGCAGGATCTTATCGGCAGCTTCCGACGGCAGGCTGGGATAGACGATATCGACATCCAGCGCCTGATACTGCCCGATCAGCTTGGGATCGGGCGGTTGCGCCCCCATCACGATCTGCATCGCGGCGGGGTCGCGCCCGGCCTCGGCAACCATCTGACGGAAACGGGGAATGACCTCGGTTAACGGTGCTTTGTCGGTTGCCGTTACCTGGGGCATCCAGCCGTCGCCATAGCGCACGGCCCGACGAGCGGAGTAGGGGAAGGCACCGCCAATCAGAATGGGCGGATGGGGCTTTTGCACCGGCTTCGGCCAGGCTGCGATGGGGCCGAAATTAACGAATTCTCCGTGATACTCGGCCGCATCTTGCGTCCAGATCGCCTTCATCGCCTCCACCCGTTCGCGCACCAGTTTGTGGCGGGAGGCGAAATCGGTGCCGTGATTCTCCATCTCGTCCTGGTTCCAGCCGTTGCCGATCCCGAAGACGAAGCGGCCGCCGGAAATCTGGTCGATAGAGGCGACCAATTTTGCCGTCTGGATCGGATCGCGCTGGGCGACCAGACACACGCCGGTGGCGAGTTTCAGCGTCGTGGTGACGGCAGCGGCGGCGGACAGCGTCACGAACGGGTCCATCACGTCGTAGTAGCGCTTGGGCAGTTCTGGCCCGAGCGGGAAAGGGGTCTTGCGGGATAACGGGATGTGCGAATGTTCCGGGGCCCACAAGATGTCGAACCCACGCTCCTCCATCGCCCGGGCGAGCGCCGTCGGGGTGATGGAATAGTCGGTAAAGAACATCGACGCGCCGAATTTCATGTCGTGGTCCCGCCTGCCTGCCTAGCGAGCAGGCAGAGTGGAAGGGAATGGCGGCCCGTGCAACGGGTGGCTGGCGCTAAAATGATATCTCGACATAAGGATATCTTTATGTCATATAGTCCGCGCCATGGACCATCTCCTCGCCAGTTTGCGCGCCGCCGCCGAACCGACCCGCCTGCGCCTGCTGGCGCTCGCCGCTCGGGGGGCGTTCTGCGTCATGGAATTCACCGAGATCCTAGGTCAATCCCAGCCGCGCCTGTCGCGCCATCTGAAGCTGTTGTGCGACTGCGGCCTGCTGGATCGCGTGCGCGAAGGCGCCAACGTCTGGTTCGCGCTGCCGACCGGGGACGATGGCGCGCTGGCGCGTGAACTGGTTGCCCGCCTGCCGGGGAATGATCCGGTCCTGGAAGCCGATCGCCGTCAGGCTGCCCGTGTTCTGGCCGAACGCGCCCGAATCGCGTCGGAGAGTTTTCGTCAAAAGGGCGCCGACTGGGATGAGATGCGCGCGCTGGAACTTCCCGCCCGGGCGGTAGAGGATGCGCTGCTGGCGTTGTTCCCACCCAGACCAGAAGGCCGCCTGCTGGATATCGGCACGGGAACCGGCCGTGTGCTGGAGTTGCTCGCGCCCAGGGTGCGTCAAGCGTTGGGTGTCGATGCGTCCAAGGCAATGCTGGCACTGGCGCGATCGCGCCTGTCCGGCCCTGATTTCGCGCACTGCGCGGTGCGTCTGGCGGACATGTACCGGCTGCCGCTCGCGGAGGGGTCGTTCGACGTCGTTGTATTACAAATGGTCCTGCATCACGCCGAGGATCCCGCGGGAGCGGTGCAGGAGGCAACCCGCGTGTTGGCGCCGGGTGGCCGCCTGCTGGTGATCGATCTCGCGCCGCACGACCGACGCGATCTGACGGGCAAGCTGGCGCATCGCTGGGCCGGTTTCGCCGATGATGCCATGAACGCCATGTTCCTCGCTGCCGGCCTGCGCGGTGGTGAAGCGGTTGTCATTCCCGGCCCCTTGCCGGTGCGCATCTGGCCCGCGACGCATGTTGCCGCCGCCACCCCCTTGCTAGAACGCGCTCACTGAAAGCGATATGATGAATCGACCCCATTTGCTGGATGCCCTGCGGGACCGCGTACTGCTGTGTGACGGTGGCATGGGCAGCCGCGTACAGGCGCTGACGCTGGATATCGAAAAGGACTACTGGGGCCGCGAGAACTGCACCGACGTGTTGGTGCTGTCCCGCCCTGACATGGTGCGGGAAATCCATCGCGGCTACTTCGAGGCCGGGGCTGATATGGTGGAGACGAACACCTTTGGCGGCTCCCCGGTCACACTGGGCGAATTCGATCTGGCCGACCGCGCCTTCGAGATCAACAAGATCGCCGGGGAACTGGCGCGCGAGGCGGCGGACAGCTTCGCCGACGACCGGCATCGCTGGGTGATCGGCAGCGTCGGGCCGGGCACCAAGCTGCCAAGCCTGGGCAATATCGGCTATGATCCGCTCGAAGCCGCTCTGGCAGAGCAATGCAGGGGCCTGATCGCGGGCGGCGTCGATGCGATCCTGATCGAGACCTGCCAGGACACTTTACAAATCAAGGCGGCCGTCAACGGCGCGAAGATCGCGCGCCGGGAAGCAGGCACGGACACCCCGATCTTCGTTCAGGTCACGGTTGAAACCACCGGCACGCTGCTTGTCGGTCCCGATATCGCCGCCGCCGGCGCGGTGATTGGTGCGCTGGACGTCCCGCTGATGGGCCTGAACTGCGCCACCGGCCCGCAGGAGATGGCGGAGCATGTCAGTTGGCTCGCGACCAACTGGCCGGGGTTGATCTCCGTCCAG
>DAIEHR010000252.1 GCA_027353465.1 Acetobacteraceae bacterium
GTCATGGCGTCTGGATATGCCGGGAGAAGCCGAAGTTGCAACACCGCCCCGCTTGAGCGCCGGCTCGGTTCCGACCAAACTCCGTCGATGCAGATAGAATATATCGACCCGCGATCCGGCGCCACGTTCCCACTCGACCAGCCGCGCTGGTGCGGGCCAAACCATGCGCCACTGCTGTTGACGCAGTTGCCCGGACTCACCCGGACGGAGATCGACACGACGACTCGCAGCCTGTGGCGCTACCGGGCGGCGTTCCCCATGCGGATCGACGACCCGATTACCCTGGGCGAGGGCACGACCCCGCTGATACGCCGTTCGGTCGCGGGCGTGCCGGTGCTGGTGAAGTGCGAATGGTTCAACCCGACCTGCAGCTTCAAGGATCGCGGCGCCAGCGTGATGCTATCGCTGCTACGGGCGCAGGGCGTCTTGCATGTGCTGGAAGACAGTTCCGGCAATGGCGGCGCGGCGGTTGCGGCTTACGCGGCGGCCGGGGGCATGGCGGCGACGATCATGGCGCCCGCCTCCACCAGCCCAGCGAAGACCGTGCAGATGCGGGCGCATGGTGCGACAGTCGAACTGATCCCCGGCTCTCGCCAGGACACCGCCGATGCGGCCGTGGCCCGTTCGGAGTCGGTGTTCTATGCCAGCCACAACTGGCACCCGTTCTTCCTGCATGGCACCAAGACCCTGGCCTATGAACTATGGGAGGATCTGGGATTCCAGGCGCCGGACAACGTCATCGTGCCATGCGGCGCGGGGTCAAACGTGCTGGGGTGCGAAATTGGCTTCTCCGAACTGCTGCGTGCCGGCGAAATCGATACCATGCCGCGGATTTTCGCCGCCCAACCGGCGAATTGCGCCCCGATTGCCGCCGCGTTCATGGCCGGGGCCGACGATGAGGTGCCCACCACGATCTCCCCCACGATGGCGGAAGGGACCGCGATCGCCCGGCCGGTGCGGATGCGCGAGGTCCTGGGCACGCTGAGGGAAACCCGGGGCGGCGCGGTGACGCTGACCGAGGAGGAAATCGGGCGGGCCACGCTGGAGATGGCCAGGATCGGCGTTTACGTGGAACCGACCTGCGCCCAGGCCGCCGCCGCGTTCGGTAAGCTGCTGGCAACCGGGACGATTACGCCGGAGCAGACAACAGTGCTGGTGATGACCGGAACCGGCATCAAGGCGACGCCGCGGATCGCGGAATTGCTGGGGATCGCACTGTGACCGCGCCGCCGCGTATCGCTTTGTTGGGCTTCTCCATCGAGTGCAACCGCTTCGCCTCGATCGCCACCGAGGCCGATTTTCAGACCCGCACGCTGATCGGCGGTGAAGCGATGGTCGCCGATGCGCGCGGCCCTGCCCCCGGCATGCTGGGCGAAATGCCGGGCTTCATCGCCGCCATGGATGGCTCTGGCGCGTGGGAACCGGTCCCCGGGCTGCTGGCGATGGCCGAACCGAACGGGCCGGTCAATCAGGCGTTCTTTGATCGTCTGATGCAGCGGTGGGAAGCTGATCTAACCGCTGCCGGCCGGCTGGACGGGGTCTATCTGGTGCTGCACGGGGCCGGTTTGACAACGGGGGACCATGACCCGGAGGGCACGCTGCTGGCCCTGGTGCGCCGCATCGTCGGGCCGGATGTGCCGGTGATCGCCACATTCGACCTGCATGCCAACGTGTCCGAGGCCGACGTGACGCTGCTGAACGGCTTCATCGGCTACCGCACCAACCCGCATTTGGATATGCGCGAACGCGGCGCGGAGGCGGCCGCATTGATGCGCCGCCTGCTATCAGGCACCCGCACCTACCTGGCCCGCATCCGGCTGCCGATCGTGCCGCCGACGGTGACCCAGCTTACCGGCAAGGACGCCCCGCACCGGCCGTATGGCGAACTCATCGACCTGGGCCAACAGTTGATGGCGGAACCGGCTTACGCGGGGCGTGGCCTGAATGTCTCCGTGCTCGGGGGATTTGCCTTCGCCGATACGCCGTTCAATGGACTGACGGTTGTGGTGACCGCCACCGACCAGAGCGCCGCCGACAGGCTCGCCTTGACCATCGCCGAGGCCGGCTGGACGCGGCGGGACCAGTTCCGCCCCGCCCTGACCAGTCTGGATGAAGCCGTCCGGCTGGCGAAAACGACTGAGACCCCGCTGATTTTCGCCGATGTGGCCGACAACCCCGGCGGCGGGGGACGTGGCAATACGATGGCGATCCTGCAGGCGTTTCATGCGGCGGGCGTCGGCAATGCCCTTGTCGGCGTTATCCACGATCCGGCCCTCGCGGCCGAAGCACATGAGAAAGGCGAAGGCGCCAGCTTCGAAGCCCGCTTCAACCGCGACGGCGGCGACGCGTTCTCCAAGCCGTTCGCCGCGCCGGCCACGGTCGCTAAGCTGCTCGACACGCCGATCCAAGGGCGCCGGGGGATCTACGCCCGCAATACGCTGAACATCGGCAAGGCGGCTGCGCTGACCCTGAATGGCCTGACCGTCGTCGTCCTGACCCACCGGTACCAATGCGCCGACCCGATGTTCTTTGAGGCATTCGGGCTGGACATCGCCGCCGCCCGTGTCGTCGTGGTCAAGTCGCGCGGCCATTTCCGTGGTGGGTTCGACGAATTCTTCCGCCATGAGCAGGTTATCGAGGTCGATGCGCCTGGACTGACCAGCCCGATCCTGTCCCGCTTTCCGTGGCGGCATATGCCCCGCCCGGTCCTGCCCATCGACGATACCGCCAATTGGACACCGCCCGCATGAAACTCGCCGACCTGCCCACCCCATGCCTCGTGCTGGACCAGACTATCCTGAACCGCAACATCCGGGTGATGGCCACCGCGCTGTCGCGGCTGAACGTGCCGCTGCGCCCGCACATGAAAACCGCGAAGTCGATCGACGTTGCCCGCCTGGTACTCGCCGGACAACCGGGCGGCATTACCGTCTCCACTTTGGCGGAGGCGGAATACTTCATCGGTCATGGCATCACCGACATCCTGTATGCCGTCGGCATCACGCCGCAGAAGCTGGAGCGGGTGTGCAAGCTGAACGCCGAGGGTGCCAAGATCATCGTGATCACTGACGATGCGGATATGGCCGATCTGATCGCCGCCCAGCCAGCGCCACCGCGGACCTTGATCGAGATCGACAGCGGTGAAGAGCGCGGTGGCGTTTTGCCGGACAGCGACATGCTGCTGGAACTGGCGGCGCGCCTGGGAACGGCGGTCGCCGGTGTCATGACCCATGCCGGCCATTCCTACGCCGGTCGCGGCGCCCGCGAAATCGCTCGGATCGCCGAGGCTGAACGCGCGGCAGTGACCCGAGCGGCGGAACGGCTGAGAGAGGGGGAATATACCGTCGATATCGTCTCGGCCGGCAGTTCACCGACCGCCCGCCATGCCGAAAACCTCGCCGGGGTCACGGAAATCCGGGCCGGGGTCTATATGTTCGGGGATTTGTTCCAGGCGGAGATCGAGACCCATGGCACCGATGCCATCGCCGTGACCGTTCTGACAAGCGTCATCGGCCGTCGCCCTGGCCGCATTCTGGTGGACGCTGGCGGGTTGGCCCTGTCGAAGGACCGCAGCACGGCGAGCGCGCCGCACGATTACGGGTTCGGGCTGGCGTTGGACATTGCCGGGCAGCGCACGATGGGCCGAGCGATCGTGGACAAGGCGTATCAGGAACACGGGATCATCGAGCTTGATCCCAATGTGCCCGTCGATCTGCCGATCGGGGCAAAACTGCGGATCGCACCCAATCACACTTGCATGACCGCCGCCGCGCATGACCGCTATTTTGTCACCGACGGCGACCAGGAAGTGGTGGCGATTTGGCATCGCGTGAACGGTTGGTAAACTTCCGGCTTCCCCGCCCGGCGCCAATATGCCTAGATCACCGGAGTCGGTCTTAACGCTTCCAAAAAGGAGCCGTGTCTTCCAGCAATCCGGTCCCAACGACGGTGGCTCGTTCCCGGGTTCGTCCGTACCCATTTCACCGGCGCTGGCGCTGGTTGGGTTCATCGGGCTGTGCCTGCTGGATGGCGCGGTTGGCGGGTCGATGACGGTTCGGGCGGTCCACAAATGGTACCTGACGCTGCACGCACCGCCGGGAACGCCGCCAAACTGGGTGTTCGCGCCGGTCTGGACCGTGCTTTACATCATGGTCGGCACCGCCGGCTGGTTGGTATGGCAACGCCTGGGGGCGGCCCGTCCAGTGCGGCTTTGGGGTTGGCAGCTTGCCGCTAACGCGCTTTGGGCACCGGCATTTTTTGGCTTGCACAGCCCAAAGCTGGCCATGGTCGTGATCGTGATCATGCTGACATCGATCGCATCGACCATCCGCACGTTCCGCCGGGTACGCCGTTCCGCGGCTATTCTGATGCTGCCCTATGCGGCGTGGTGCCTGTATGCGGCCTATCTCAATGCTGGATTCGTGCTGCTCAATCACAGTTGATCTCGCACAGCGACATCGCGTCGCGCTCGGGGCCTAATACCATCGGGATTAGGCCTTCAGGAGCGTTATATGGATCAGCACGCCGCGAAACCCCTGACCGACGACCTGCTCGCGCGCATGAATGCCTGGTGGCGGGCAGCGAACTACCTGTCGATCGGTCAGGTTTACCTGTTGGCCAATCCGCTGCTCCGCGAAAAGCTGCGGATGGATCACGTCAAACCCCGCCTGCTTGGGCATTGGGGAACGGTGCCCGGGCTGAACTTCCTCTATCTGCACTTGAACAGGATCATCTCGGCGCGTGACCTGAGCCTGATCTTCATCGCCGGTCCCGGGCACGGCGCGCCCGGGGTCGTCGCCAGCACCTGGCTGGAGGGCACCTATAGCGAGACCTACCCCAACGTGTCGCGTGACGCGGAGGGAATGCTTCACCTGTTCCGGCAGTTCTCGTTTCCTGGCGGCGTTCCCAGCCACGCGGCCCCGGATACCCCCGGATCAATCCATGAAGGCGGTGAGCTTGGCTATTCGCTGTCACACGCATTCGGCGCGGCGCTGGACAACCCCGACCTGATCGCGGCCTGCGTGGTCGGCGATGGGGAGGCCGAGACCGGCCCGCTGGCGACCTCCTGGCACGGCAACAAATTCCTTAATCCGGCGACCGATGGGGCGGTGCTGCCGATCCTGCACCTGAACGGCTACAAGATCGCCAACCCAACCGTATTGGCGCGTATCCCGGCGACGGAACTACACGCGCTGATGACCGGGTATGGCTACGATCCGATCGAAGTCGCGGGCGACGACCCGGACACGATGCACCAGGCGATGGCTGCCGCGATGGACACCGCGTTCGACGCGATCCGCGACATTCAGCAGGCGGCGCGCAACGGCGGGGCCAATCGGCGGCCGCGTTGGCCGATGATCATCCTGCGCAGCCCGAAAGGCTGGACCGGCCCGAAATTCGTCAATGGCCTGAAGACCGAGGGATTCTGGCGGGCTCACCAAGTGCCGTTCACCATGGACAAGCCGGAGCATCTGCGACTGCTGGATGACTGGCTCCACAGCTACCGGCCGGAGGAACTGTTCGACCAGGATGGCCGTCCGGTAGAAGCCATCACAAGCCTAGCCCCCCTTGGCGACAAGCGCATGAGCGCCAATCCGCATGCCAATGGCGGCCTGCTGATGCGGCCGCTGCGGATGCCGGATTTCGCCGGCTACGCCGTGAAGGTCCCCAGCCCCGGTTCAGTTGACGGCGAATCCACCCGCGTAATGGGGGCGTTCCTGCGCGACGTGATGAGGCTGAATGCCGACACGCGCAATTTCCGGGTCCTGTCGCCGGATGAGAACAACTCCAACCGGCTGAACGACGTGCTGGAGGTGACCAACCGAGCGTGGGATGCCGAGACGATCCCGGAGGACGATCATCTGGCGCCAGGTGGCCGGGTGATGGAAATCCTCAGCGAGCACACCTGCCAGGGTTGGTTGGAGGGATACCTGCTGACCGGCCGGCACGGGCTGCTGTCTTGCTACGAGGCGTTCATCCACATCGTCGATTCGATGGTGAACCAGCACGCTAAGTGGCTGAAAAGTTCGCGGGCGATCGCGTGGCGCCGGCCGATTGCCTCGTTGAACTACCTGCTGACGTCGCATGTGTGGCGGCAGGACCATAACGGGTTCAGCCATCAGGATCCGGGCTTCATCGATCTGGTCGTCAACAAAAAGGCCGACATCGTGCGGGTTTATCTGCCGCCGGATGCCAACACCTTGTTGTTCGTGACCGATCACTGCCTGCGTAGTTGGGACCGGATCAACGTCATCGTGGCCGGCAAGCAGCCAGAGCCGCAATGGCTGGATATGGAATCAGCCATCAAGCACTGTACCCAGGGCATCGGCATATGGAAGTTCGCCAGCAACGACCGGGGCGGCAAGCCGGACGTCGTGATGGCATGTGCCGGAGACGTGCCGACGCTAGAGGTGATGGCGGCGGTCGAACTGCTGCGCGAGCTGCTGCCGGAGCTGAAGGTTCGCGTCGTCAATGTCGTTGACCTGATGGCCTTGCAGCCGAAGTCCGAGCACCCTCACGGGCTGACCGAGGCTGATTTCGACTCCTTGTTCACCACCGATACCCCGGTGATTTTCGCCTATCATGGGTATCCGGCCCTGATCCACCGGCTGGTGTATAAGCGGACCAACCATGACAATTTCCATGTGCGCGGGTTCATGGAGGAAGGCACGACGACCACGCCGTTCGATATGGTGGTTCGCAACCGGTTGGACCGGTTCCATCTTGTCGCGGATGTCATCGACAGTGTCGCGGGCCTGAGCGACAGCGCCGCCTACGTAAAACAGGCAATGCGCGACCGATTGATCGAACATGAGCAGTATATCGTCGCGCATGGCGCCGATGTTCCGGAAATCGCCAACTGGAAATGGAAAACCCCCACAATTCGTGATCCGCTTGGATAATGTGGCGGCGACGGCGGCTTTGGCGGCGAGCAACCGGGCCAAAGGAATGCGGGGACCGGCATGGCGCACCGGCCCCCGAACGGGATGGGCATTTTCGGGCTGCACAGCATTGCCCAAACTGGAGTAGAAGCCCGGTTTAACGGTTTCCAAGGACGGCTGACGCTATGAAGCTATGGGCCACCACGCATTCCGGGTTGCGAACCGCTCCCTCGAACGCCCTACGCGCCTCGGCAACGGCGATTGCCGTCGGGCTGGGCGTTTGTCTGGCATCGCCACCATCCGCTATGGCGCAAATGGGCGGCGTCGGCACCCCGTTGGGTAGCGGTGGCCATTCGGCAATGACAAAGCAGGCGCCGGACGCGCCGGCCCTGCCGCCGCCGGAAGCGGTGCCGGGTGCCAGGGCGCGTGAACCGGCCGCGCCGGCGACCCATTCCACAGGCGATCTGTCGCCCAACGAGTCTTTGTTCGATGCGATCAATCGCGGCGATATCGCCGCCGCCCGCGATGCGCTGAATCGGGGCGCCGAACTCGACGCTGTCAACGTCCTGGGTCTGACGCCGATGGAGCTGTCGGTCGATCTTGGCCGCAACGATATCTCCTTCCTGCTGCTTTCGATGCGCGGCGACGACGCTGATACCTCCTCGCCCACGATCGGGCGCAGTCAGGCGGCTGGCGTCAAGGGTCGTCAGGCTGCTAAGCCAGCGCCCAAGGCAGCGGCCAAGTCCGCCGCCGCGCGTGTACCGGTGCAGATCAAGCCGGTCGTGGCACCGAAGTTGTTTGCCAATGACGGTGGCACGCCATTGCCGACCGCCGGGTTCCTGGGCTTCGATTCAAGGAAGGTCGCCAACTAGCGCCATTCGCCGCTGTTCGGGGGACCGACTGGTTCCCGGACCGGATTGGGTCCGGCATCAGTCCGCCGAGTTTGTGGTGGCTGGCTGGCAATACGCAGCGCCCGTCCACCAACGCACCGCGTCGCGGTAGATGATGGGGATCCTTTGAGGGGGTCCGGATCCGACGAATCAAAAACGAGCGGGGGGTGGAAACCAGAACCTCCGCGATAGATTGCTAACGCGGAAAAATCACTGGTGGAGCCGAGGGGAATCGAACCCCTGACCTCCTGAATGCCATTCAGGCGCTCTCCCAACTGAGCTACGGCCCCGACCGGTGAGGGAGGGGGTATAGCCACCTCGTTCCGCCGGATCAAGGGCAACAATGCGGA
>DAIEHR010000257.1 GCA_027353465.1 Acetobacteraceae bacterium
CACCTGCCCGATGATGATCGACAGGCGCAATTTATTCAAAAGGAAGCTCTGCGCCGCCACGTCCGAGCGCCAGGCCGGTTGTATCCAGCCCAGCGCTTCGAAGATGATCGCGATCACGATCAGCCCGATCAGCACGTTCACCTCGCCCGGCGCTTGCCGCCGGTGCGCGGTGTTCATCGCGACACGCATATCATTCCCCCACATCCGCCATATCCGACGCTCTCCGGGTCCGGCCTGGCATCCGGAGGATCGGGAAAGGCGGCGAACCGCCATTCCCGATCTCGTAGCCGAGGCGGAGCGGAAATCAGTTCTTTGCCATGAACTTTGCCATGTTCGCCGGGGTCACCAGTTGGAACGGAACATACCCCTTCTTTTCCACCGTGCCGCCCTTGATCAGCGTCAGCGCGGCATCGACCGCACCGCGGCCCTGGCCATCGGCATCCTGGAAAACCGTCACTTTCAGATTGCCCGCCTTCATCTCGGCCAGACCGTCCTTCGTTGCATCCACCCCCGCAACGATAGACTTCGATGCGTCCACACCGGCCGCCTTCATCGCCTGGATGATCCCGATGGCCATTTCGTCGTTGTTGGCGATCACGGCATCATATTTGATGCCAGACGAGAGCCAGTTGGTCATCAGGTTCTGCGCCTGATCGCGCTGCCAGTTGGCGGTCTGCTCCTGCACGATCCGCATGAATTTGCAATCGGGTGTCGCGACCACGTCGTGTACGTCCTTGGTGCGCTGAACGGCGGCCTGGTTCGACAGCTCGCCCTCCATCACCAGGATGGCCGCACTCTTGCCATGGCCGGCGGCCTTAAGCAGGCGGCAGACCTCGGTTGCTTCCAGCGTGCCCGAGTCCTTCTCGTCCGATCCAACGAAAGCCTGATCCTTCGGCAGCGTATCGACGTTGACCGGCTGGCGGTTGACGTAGACCAGCGGGATATGCGCGGCCTCGGCAGCGGCAGAGATGGCCTGTGTTGCGTTGGTATCGACCGGGTTCACGATGATCGCATCCACCTTCGAAGCGATGAAGTTCTTCACTTGGTCGAGCTGCTTGGCCACGTCGTTGCCGCCGTCTTCGATCTGCAGCCGGGTATCCGGCAGGGTCTTCGCGTAGTCGGACATGCCGTTGCGCACGATTGTCAGAAAGTTGTCGTCGAACCGTGCCATGCTGACGCCGATTGTGGTGGCCATCGCCGAGTTGGACATGAGCGCGACGAAGCCCGCAAGCATCAGGGTCTTCTTCATTTGTCTCTCCTTCGCTGGGGGTGTCCGGCGCACCCTTTTCTCCCACCGGACCGCCCGTTCAGGGCGCTTGTTCCCTTCGCACCCGCCTCCTCAGGCAGTTGTTTCGGCGACGTGCAAACGGATCAACTCCATCGGTTGCCGGGCCGACATCGGTCATCGATCCGGCGAGGCGCCACACGATTTGCCGCTGCACAGCCGCCCGCCCGAAGGGCCGCGACGCGGCCCGCGTCACCCATTAGCGGCGAAATCATCTCTGTGCCTGTCTTGGCTGGCGGCTAGGCAGGGATGGACGTTCTCCGACTCCTCCGTGCAACCTAAACACGGCCGCGCCCCATTTGCAACCGGTTGCAATTAGACTCGAACGATTGGGTTGATACCTCGGGTGAATATGCGCGATAAACGGGGCACATCACGACCTGGGGAACCGCGAGCCATCGCTCCGACGCTGAAAGACGTTGCTGAACGCGCTGGAGTTTCACGCTCGGCGGTATCGCGCGCATTTACCGAAGGCGCTTCGGTTTCTGCCAAGATGCGCCGGCGGGTGGAAAAGGCCGCCACGGAGTTGGGGTTTAGCCCGAACGCCCTGGCCTCCAGCCTGACGACGGGGCGCACAAAGCTGATCGGGCTGGTATCGAACAATTTTCATAATCCGATTTTTCTGGAAGTGTTCGACCTCTTTACCCGAGCGCTTCAGGACAAAGGGCTGCGGCCCTTGCTGGTCAACCTGACCGACGAGACGGACCCGGCGAATTCGGTCCGGATGCTGCGACAATACTCGGTCGATGGTGTGGTCGTTGCTTCGTCAACGTTACCACCTGCCTTTGCCAAGGCATTCCGCGATGCCGGTGTGCCGGTGGTTCATGCCTTTGCCCAACTCACCGGCATGCCGCAGGTTCATTTGGTGGGGATCGACAACGTTGAAGCCGGGCGCCTGGCGGCGCGCACGCTGATGGCGCGCGGCTATCGGCGGGTCGCCTTCATGGGCGGGCCAGAGATCGCGACCTCGACACAGGATCGCTTACAGGGTTTCACCAGTGAACTGGCGGGCCGCCCCGGCATCAGTGTGAGCCATTCCTTTGCCGAGGCTTATTCCTTCGATGCTGGTCGCCGTGAGATGCAGCGCCTGCTGCGGTTTCCCCCGGCGGAGGCCTATTTCTGCGGCGACGACGTTCTGTCGATCGGCGCTATGTCGGCAATCAGCGACCACCGTTTGTCGGTGCCCGGCGATATCGGCATCATCGGCTTGAACGACATGGCGATAGCGGGCTGGCAGAACATCAATCTGACCACGATCCGCCAACCGATCCGGCAAATTGTCGCTTCGTCCATCGAGCTGATGGTTGCAACGCTGCAAGAGCCGGATCGCCTGCCCGAAGTGCGGATCTTCGCCATCGAGATTATCGAGCGAGGAACCCTGCGCCCGCTGCCCGCCACGGGCAAGTTACCGAAGTCCCGTGTCGTGCATTCGGGTTAGCGAAACATTGGCGGGCGTGCATCCATCCACACCCCCCCTGCCCTCGCGGAAGCGACCGCCGTATGGACAGCCGCCATCGAGCGCACGCCGTCCGCGGCACCCGGTAGCCCGTCGCGCACCTCGCCTCGGATCGCATCGGCCAGATCGCAGTAGATGTTGGCAACTGCCAGCGGGAAGCCCTCGGGATGCGCGATCGAGACCCGTGACAGGCGGCGTGCATCTTCGTGCAGGCCCGCCTCGCCCTTTTCGATGATCTGCGTCCGTCCGCCGACCGGAGTGTAGTGTAACTGGTTGGGCTGCTCGGACGCCCAGCGAAGGCCGCCGGTTTCGCCGAATACCTGAATATCGAAGCCGTGCTGCCGCCCGATCGCGACCGACGAGGTCCACAGCCGCCCGACGGTGCCGCCCGCCATGCGGAAGTTCACCATCGCGTCGTCTTCCAGCACGCGACTGGGAATGGTTGACGCAAAATCGGCGGAGAGTCGTTCCACCTCGTCGTCGCAGATGAAGCTGGCCATATGCAGTGCGTGGATGCCGCAATCGGCGAACTGGCCGGATACGCCGGCCATCGCAGGATCATAGCGCCAGCGAACCCGCGGATTGTCGGCGTTGGTCGCGTCGCCATGATGGCCGTGGCTGAAATTCGTCACCACCAGGCGGATCTTGCCGATCTCACCGGCGCGCACCATCGCGCGCGCCTGACGCACCATCGGATAGGCTGAATAGCAGTAGTTGACCGCGCAGATCCTGCCCGTAAGTTTGGCGACGTGGACGATTTGCTCGCCCTCATCGACCGTCATGGTCATCGGCTTTTCGCAGAGCACATGAAAGCCAGCCTCAAGGAAGGCCTTCGTGATCTCGAAATGCGTGGCGTTCGGCGTGGCCACGGTGACAAGATCCACCCGGTCGGGGCGGCCCGCCTCTCCGGCCAGCATGTCTTGCCAGTTGCCGTAGGCGCGATCAGCCGCGATGCCAAGACGCTGGGCATAGTCGCGCCCCGCCTCGGGCCGGTGATCAAGCGCGCCGGCGGCGAATTCGAAGTGACCGTCCGCTTGCGCACCCAGGCGGTGCGCAGGCCCGATCTGGCTCCCCTCGCCCCCACCGATCAGGCCCCATTTCAGCTTTGGCATGTTGGTTATTTTCCCTAAAAGCCGATGGATTTCAGATAGTCACGGTTGGCCCGTGCGTCCGGTAGCGCGGTGCCGGGCAGTGCGGGGTCGCAGTCTTGTTCGACCGTGCACCAGCCATCAAATCCGGCCTTCAGCAGGCGCTGGCGCACAGCCGGAAAGTCGACATCGCCCTTGCCCAGATTGCAGAAGATGCCCTGACCGCATGCCTTGTAGAAACCGGTGCGGTTGGCCACCACATCGGCCTTCACCTCCGGATCAATATCCTTGAAATGCATGTAGGATATGCGGCCGATGTGCCGGTCCATGAAGGCCACCGGATCGAAGCCCGCATAGGAGTGGTGCCCGGTATCGAGGCAGATTTTCAGAATGCTTTCATCCACTTCATCCAGCAGGCGGTCGAGTTCGGGCTCGAAATCCATGAAGCCTGCTGCATGGGCGTGGATGCTGACCGTCAGGCCATAGTCCTCGGTCCCCATTCTGGCGATCGTGGCGATCCGATCGCGGAACGCGGCCCATTCCGCCTGTTCCATCGTCGCGGCTTCGTCCGCCCGCCCAGCGGTCGGCGCACGGCGGGGTGAGATCGAGTCGATCAGCACAAGGTGTCGGGCGCCATGCGCGGTCAGCGCTTTGCAGGTCCGCACGCTTGCATCCATCACCTCATCCCATTTTTCCGGATCATGGAACGGGCGGAACACGACCCCCCCGATGATCTCCAGATTCCGCGCCGCCAGTGCCGGTGCCAGCACCGCCGGGTCTTCGGGCATGTAGCCGATCGGCCCAAGCTCGATCCCCGTGTAGCCCGCAGCCGAGCACTCATCGAGAACGGTTTGCCACGCCGGGTAAGACGGATCGCTGGCGAATTCGATCCCCCAGGAGCAGGGGGCATTGCCGATACGAATGGTCATGAAAGCGCCTTTCAGGGGAATCAGAACGCCGCAACGTCCTGCCATGTTTGGGTGGCGGAGGAGGCAAGCGCCGCGGCGACGATTTGGCTGACCGCCATGCCATCGCGAAAGGTCGGCCACACAGCGGTTCCGCCATGGATCGCTTCGAGGAAATCCTTTGCCTCGATGATGATCTGGTCCTGATAGCCGGTTCCATGCCCCGGCCCCTGGCAGAAGGGTTCGTAATCCGGATGTTCAGGTCCCATCAGAATTTTGATAAATCCGCGCGTGGCCTCCGGCCCTTCGGCACGGTAAAGCCAAAGGGCATTCTGATCTTCCTGATCGAAGCGGATTGCGCCTTTGGTGCCGGTGATCTCGTAGGCGTAGCCCATCTTGCGCCCGGTTGAGACGCGGCTGAAATACATCTGCCCCATCACGCCGCTTGCAAAGCGGCACATCATCTGTGCGTGATCGTCATTGGTGACGGTGCCGCCGGGCCGCACACGATGGATGGTCTCCACTTCGGCGATCACGCGGGCGATTGGCCCGATCAGCGCCAGCGCCGCGTTGATCATATGCGGCGCCAGATCGCCCATCGTGCCATTCGCCATGCCACTGGTGCGCCAGGTTGCCGGCGATTGCGGATCAGCGAGGAAATCCTCGGTGTGTTCGCCCCGGAACCAGGTGACGGCGCCAATCGCGCCCGAAGCAATCAGGTGGCGCGCATAGCGGCTGGCGGGCGTACGGATGTAGTTGAATCCCACCATGTTGACGCATCCGCTGGCCTCGGCTGCCGCCACCATGGCGCGGCTGTCCTCCAGCGACGCCCCCATCGGCTTTTCGCAGAACACCGGCTTGCCCAAAGCAAAGGCCGCCTCGGCAGCGGCGCGGTGGGTGTTTTGTGGCGAGGCGATCACCACCGCCTCGACCTTCGGATCGCTGACCAGGACGTGCCAATCGGCCGTCGCCCTGGCAAAGCCATAGGCCTCGCGATAGCGCTCGGCACTCTGGTCGGAACTTGCGCAAACCATCTCCAGCCGGGGGCGCAGCGCGGTGTTGAACACGGCGCCTGCCGCCAACATGGCAACGGCATGCGCCTTCCCCATGTAGCCGCCACCGAGTATCCCGATGCCTATCTCCGTCATGCCAGCACCCTTGCGCAGTTTTGCATTGCAACCGGTTGCAAACCTTGTATCCTGGGGTGCAGAGAATGACAAGTCGGAATCGCAGCGTGCCCCCGGGCACCCTGCGCTGGGAACCCACTCGGACATGAGCGACAGGACCATCCGCCTGACCACCGCGCAGGCGATCATCCGTTACCTGACACAACAGTTCATCGTCATCGATGGCGACGCGAAGCGGCTGTGCGGCGGCGGCTTCGGCATATTCGGGCACGGCAATGTCACCTGTCTGGGCGAGGCGCTTTACGGATTTCAAAGCGAACTGCCGCTGTACCGTGGACAGAACGAGCAGGGGATGGGCTTCGCGGCCGCCGGATACGCCAAGAAGTGGCTGCGCCAGCGCTTCATGTTCTGCACTGCAAGCGCCGGCCCGGGCACGACCAATCTTTTGACCAGCGCGGCGCTGGCCCATGCCAACCGCCTGCCGATGCTTCTGCTGTGCGGTGATTCCTACGCCACCCGCCTGCCCGATCCGGTGTTGCAGCAGATGGAGAATTTCGGCGACCCGACCTTCGGGGTTACCGACGCGTTGAAGCCGGTGGTGCGCTACTGGGACCGCATCACTCACCCGGCGCAAATCCTGCAGTCTCTTCCGAATGCAATCGCCACCATGCTCGACCCGGCTGATTGCGGCCCGGCATTCCTCGGCCTGCCGCAGGACGTGCAGGGCTGGGCGTACGATTATCCCGCGGTCTGGTTCGAGAGGAAGCTGCACCGGATCCGTCGCCAGACCCCGGATGCCGCCGAGATCGCCGATGCCGCGGCGCTGCTGAAAACCGCGCGCCGGCCGATCATCATTGCCGGCGGCGGTGTTCAGTATTCCCGCGCGGTCGTGGAAATGGCCGCCTTTGCCGAGGCGCACCGCATTCCGGTGGTGGAAACCATCGCTGGCCGGGCCAACATGGTCGCGACGCATCCGCTGAACATCGGGCCTGTCGGGGTCACCGGCTCAACTTCGGCCAATGCCATCGCCGCGGAGGCCGATGTGATCCTTGCGGTGGGCACACGGTTGCAGGACTTCACCACCGGGTCCTGGACCGCGTTTTCGAAAACGGCACGCCTCATCTCCATCAACGCGGCGCGGCACGACGCAGGCAAGCATATGTCCTTGCCGGTGGTGGGCGACGCCAAACTCGCGCTCGCCGCCTTGGGCGGCAGCCTCTTGGGATACACCGCGCCAGACGCGTGGTTGGCCACGGCCAGGCAGCACCGCGCCAAATGGGATGGCTACGTCGCCACCAACGTGGCACCGGGGAACCGGCCGAATTCCTACGCGATCGCCATCGGCGTGGTGAACAGCCTGTGCGACCCGGGCGACCGCGTGGTTGCCGCCGCAGGTGGCCTGCCGGCGGAAGTTACCGCCAACTGGCGCACGCTGACGACAGGCACCGTGGATGTGGAATTCGGCTTTTCCTGCATGGGCTACGAAATCTCCGGCGCCTGGGGCGCCCGCATCGCCCAGACCGAGCAGGCCCCCGAACAGGATACGATTGTCTTCATCGGCGATGGCTCCTACATGATGATGAATTCCGACATATATTCATCGGTTCTCAGCCAGAAAAAACTGATCATACTGGTGCTGGACAATGGCGGATTCGCCGTCATCAACAAATTGCAGAACAACACTGGCAACAAAAGCTTCAATAACCTGATCAAGGACTGTCCGACGATCCCCGCACCCTTCGCCGTGGATTTCGAAGCCCACGCCCGCGCGCAGGGCGCGATCGCTGAAACCGTGACCAGCCCGGCTGAACTGGGCGAGGCGTTCAAGCGCGCCAAGGCGGCCGACAAAACGACCGTGATCTGCATGCGCGTCGACCCCCATGTGGGCTGGACCACAGAAGGACACACCTGGTGGGAATGCGGCACGCCACATGTCTCGGATGATCCGCAGGTCACAAAGGCCCATCAGGACTGGGAATCCTCCCGCCCGATGCAGCGGAAGGGCGTCTGATGCGTCTCCAGGCGATTGCCGGCAAGTCCTTCCTTGTGATCGGCCGGGTGGGCATGGACCTGACCCCCTCGCCGCCCGGCACACGCACCCAGGACGCAACCACGATGATGGTGGCGATGGGTGGTTCCTCGGCCAACATTGCCGCCGGCCTTTGCAGGCTGGGGTGCAGCGCAGCACTGGCCACGACGGTATCCGATGATGCCGTAGGCTGGTACTGCCTCAATCAGCTTGATCATTACGGTATCGACCGCACTCACGTGAAGACGACCCGCGGGGAATATCGCACCTCGCTG
The DNA here is from genome assembly GCA_027353465.1 of Acetobacteraceae bacterium. Taxonomy (GTDB): domain Bacteria; phylum Pseudomonadota; class Alphaproteobacteria; order Acetobacterales; family Acetobacteraceae; genus Rhodopila. The sequence goes on from DAIEHR010000257.1 coordinate 8,166, forward strand.
GCCGTCTACGAGACCAGGATCACGGAGCACCAGTCGGTCATCTACCGTAACAACGCCGCCGATTTTCAGATGTCGGTCGCCGACGTGGAGGCCATCGATTTCAGCCGTTATGGCGCGATGATCACCACGGGTACCGTCTTTGCGGCCGAGCCCTCTCGCGGCGCCGCCCTGCGTGCGTGCGGGCTGGCCCGCGCGGCCGGGCTGCCCATCGTCTTCGATGTCGATTACCGGCCCTACAGTTGGCCATCGGCCGAAATTGCGCAGCAGGTTCTGTCCGAAGTCGGCGCCCTGTCGGACATCATCGTCGGCAATGACGAAGAATTCGGGTTCATGGCCGGCGGCATCTCCAGGGGATTGAACGAGGCCCATTCGCTGGCCGCCCGCGGTGCGGCGATCGTCGTCTACAAACTCGGTGCCCAGGGTTCGGTCACCTACGCCGACGGGCAGGAATTCAGAACCGGGATTTTCCCGGTCAATGCCGTCAAGCCCACCGGCGCGGGGGACAGCTTCCTGGCGGGTTTCATGGCTGCTTTGACCGAACAACGGCCCCTGCACGATGCAATTCTGCGCGGCTCTGCCTGCGCCGCGATCGTCGTGGCCCGGCCCGGCTGCGCCCCCGCCATGCCCACGCAGCAAGAGCTTGAAGCCTTTCTCGCCGCGCATCCTGGCCCGACATCTGCCTGAAGGGATCAACACATGCATATTCCACCACACGACAATCGCAACATGCCGATCGTCGACGTCGATAGCGAAGTGGTTCCGTTGAATTATTTCAATATCGTAAAACTCAGGCGGGGCGAGGCTTTCGAATACAGGGTTCCGGGCTACGAAACCTGCATCGTGCCGGCGACCGGGACGGTGGACGTTGAAATCGAAGGCGTGCGCTTTGCGGCTTTGGGGAATCGCGGCGCCGATGTCTGGGACGGCGAGCCCGAGGGCGTTTACGTGCCGGTTGGCGCCAGGGTGACAATCCTGTGCATGTCGGACACGACCGAGACATTCATCGCGGGGGGGCGCTTCGAAAAAGTGCTGGACCCCTTCGCGGTGCGCGGCGCCGACATCGATCTGGTGCAATACGGCAGCGACGAAACCAAGACCCACCGCAAGATCAAGCACATCCTCGGCGCAAGACACCACGGCATGGTCGGCCGCCTGCTGGTGAGCGAACTGTTCACGGTCGGCCAGGGCGGCTGGTCGGGCTTCCCCAGCCACAAGCATGACACCGACCGCATGCCGCTCGAAACCCGCCATGACGAGACCTACAATTTCCGCTTCCGGCCGAACTATGGCTCGGGCCTTCAGATGTTGCAGCGTCAGGACAACGTGCCGGGCGATGCCTATCACATCATGGACGGCTCGACGATTTGCCTCGACAAGGGCTATCATCCTTGCGCGGTGCTGCCAGGATACGAAATGTATTACTTCACTATTCTCTCTGGCCTCAGCCAGCGGCCGCTGGTGCAGTATTTCCAGCCGACCCACGCCGCCCAACTGGAGACGATCCCGGGCATCAAGGACATGATTGCGAAATTCAAATGACCCTCGCAACGCTGTCGGAGGTGCTCCAGCCCGCGCTGAAGGGTCGCTATGCCGTGGCCGGGCTGGTCACCCTGGGGTGGGAAGACATGCGCGCCTATGTGGCCGCCGCCGAAGCGGAAGGCGTGCCCGTGATCCTGCAGGCGGGACCTTCCTGCCGCGCGCATACACCGTTGCCAATACTTGGCAAGATGTTCCGGTACCTGGCCGAACATGCCTCGGTTCCGGTCGTGGCCCATCTGGATCACGGCGACACTTACCACGTGTGCAAGGAGGCCCTGGATTGCGGGTTCACCTCGCTGATGTTCGACGGCTCGCGCAAGCCGCTGCGCCAGAATATCGACGAGACCGCCGCCATCGCCGAACTTGCCCACGCGGCCGGCATTTCTTGCGAGGGCGAAATCGGTTTCGTCGGCTATTCGGGGGGCGAAAAATCCGCTGGGACCGATCCGGACGACGCCGCGCAATTTGCCCGCGACACGGCGGTCGACGCACTGGCAATCTCGGTCGGTAATATTCACCTGCAACAAGACAAACAGGGCGCGCTCGATGAGCCGCGCATACGCGCAATCGAGGCACGCACCGGGGTGCCGCTGGTCATCCATGGCGGCTCCGGCGTGCCGCTGGCACAACGGCGCGCGCTGGCGCGGGGATCGAACATCTGCAAGTTCAACATCGGCACCGAATTGCGCATGGCCTTCGGCGAGGCGCTGCGCATCGCCGTCAACCGCGACCCGGCGCGCTACGACCGGGTGGCTATTCTCACCGAAACCCACGACCCCATCGTCGCCGCAACGCGACGTGTGCTCAACAATTTGCATTTCCGCCCAGAATCAGATTGAGCGGTAGGCGGGCGCAACGCCGCACCGCAGGCCGCCTGCCGCGATCGCCGTTCAGCAACATGCCCATGGCGGGCGGCTTCGACGAACGGCATATCGGTCGCCGTCACTGCTTGGTTCATTTCCTGTCTTTTGGCCGGCCGCGTCGTCCTCCCGCCTCCGTCGCGGAACGATGGCTGGACTGTGCCGCATCGCAAACCACCCGGCGGGCGTGCCAGGGCAAAATCGAAGCAATTGTTCACGCGGCAAATCGGCTTGCCCTGGGACCGCGGAGCGCGCTTTGAATGCGAGGCCGTAGTGCCCTGGGAGCCAAGTAGCGTCGAGAGAGCCCCCGCCGGCTTCGGAACCCCGCTCTCCGGAATCCCTCCATGACCCTCATCGTCCCCGCGCTGGCCGAGCGGTCGGCCATGTTCGCATCCCCATCCGCTGCGCCCGATCGGGCGTCCGCCATCCTGCACACCGCCCCCCGCTACCCCTCCCGCACCGCCTGCCGCAGCACGTGTTTCTGAATCTTCCCGGTGCTGGTCTTGGGAAGTTCGCGGAACACCACGCGGCGCGGCACCTTGAAGCGGGCCATGCGGGCGCGGCAGAATTCGATGATCTCCGCTTCCGTCGCCTCCATGCCGGGTTTCAGCTCGATCACCGCGCACGGGGTCTCGCCCCATTTCTCGTCCGGCTGGGCCACGACGGCGGCGTACATCACGGCGGGGTGGCGGTACAGCGTTTCCTCGACTTCCAGCGAGGAAATATTCTCGCCGCCGCTGATGATGATGTCCTTGCTGCGGTCCTGGATCTTCACGTAGCCGTCCGGATACGCCACCGCGAGATCCCCGGTGTGATACCAGCCGCCGGCGAAGGACAGCGCCGTGGTGTTGGGGTTCTTCAGGTAGCCCTTCATGGCGATGTTGCCGCGGAACATGATCTCGCCCATCGTCGCGCCGTCGCGCGGGACGGGCTGCATCGTCTGCGGGTCCAGCACCGCCATGCCTTCCTGCAACGGGTAGCGCACCCCCTGGCGGCTGAGCAGGGCCGCGCGCTCGTGCACGTCCCGCCCGGCCCAGTCCTCCTGCACCGCGCACACGGCGGCGGGGCCGTACACTTCCGTCAGGCCATAGACGTGGGTGAGCTCGATGCCGATGCGCTCGCACCCCTCGATCAGCGAGGGCGGCGGGGCGGAGGCGGCGATCATGCCGGCGACCTTGTGCGAAATGCCCGCGCGCAATTCCTCCGGCGCGCCGACCAGCAGCGAATAGACGATGGGCGCGCCGCACATGTGCGTCACTTTATGCTCGCGGATCGCGTCGAGCATGGCGGCGGCTTCCACGCGGCGCAGGCACACGTTGGTGCCGCCGACGGCCGCGATGGTCCACGGGAAGGTCCAGCCGTTGCAATGGAACAGCGGCAGCGTCCACAGATACACCGGCTTGTGCCCCATGCCGCCCCAGGCGAGCACGTTGCTGACGGCGTTCAGATACGCGCCGCGATAGTGGTACACCACGCCCTTCGGGTCGCCCGTGGTGCCGGAGGTGTAGTTCAGCGCGATCGCGTCCCACTCGTCCGCCGGGTGTA
>DAIEHR010000268.1 GCA_027353465.1 Acetobacteraceae bacterium
CAATAACTGCCATTATACGCCCGGACTTCCAGCGTATCGGCTGCCGCCGTCGAACCGGCTAGGAGCGATAAGGATGAAAGTGATGCAGTGGTCAGCGCGGATGTCGCGGCATGGTCGTGGTACACGATCCCGCCCATCACCAGGGAATCGGATGCGGCGGTATCATAAACCTGCCACTGGACGATTGCCTTGTTGGCGGGATCGGTTGCCGTGAATAGCGATCCCAGGCCCAGACTGGTGTTGGCAGCAATGGCATCCGACGCGACGGTGTCTGTCACGATGGGTGTATCGAGTTCGTAAATCACCACCGAACTGGCGGAAACACCGGCCCATTCTTGCGAGGCGATATGCGGTGCGGCAATGATGACATCGTTGCCGGAGCCGTCATTGGCCGAATTCTGGATCACGCCGGAGCTGTTCACATAAGTGATGTTGTCCACCAGCATGGCCGAACTGCCGGTGCCGGAGACACAGGTGGTGATGTGCCCTCCGCCACTGCCGGTCTGGAAAACGACCATCTCCCCAGCCTTAACCATCGACTGCCAGTTGCCCGTCTGGCCGGCTGGCCCGTTATAGGCGACGATCCATTCCCCGTTCGCCTGGCCGGGCAGACCCACCGCAGTACTCTGGACTGGCAGCGACGCGCCGGCATCCGCCGCGATGGTGCTGGCCAGGATCCAGCATCCATCCATATTCCAGGCTTGGCCAACGAAGCCGTCGGCGACCGCGACCAACGAGTCCGGCGTTGTCTGGGTCGGTACAATGCCGGTGAATTTCGGCTGGGTGACGATCGTCGCACTGCCCAGATAGCCGGCGGCATCGACCTGCATCATGGCATATGCGTTACTGGCGTACGCGTTCGCTTGGCTGAGGTTATTCGTGCCGAACAGAGAGAGATTGGTGACGTCGCCCGCGCTGCCGGAAGAATTATAAGTCAGCTGGTCCAAGTAGCCGTAGGTGCTGTTATAATAACGTCCCGTCGAAGCCTGATAGGTAAAGACAATACCCGCGCCACGTGCATCACTGCCGATGGAGCGGAGATTCAGCGTCTGACCATTGCCCGTGAAGCTGCCCGTCGCGCCAGTCGCGCCGGCGGTGTACTCGTTGCGGTCAAGCGCTGTCAGAACCAGGTAGGTCGGGTTGGTGATGGCGGCCGAGACGCCAAATATCTGATCAAGCCCAATCGCGGTCGCCGACGGATCGACGAACGCACTGTCTTTCGTAAGCACCGACATACCCTACTCCCTGTTACACAGTTAGACGCCGGCGCGTCGGAGCGTCGGGACACCAAGCCGACCGACACAATCCGATTATGAATCATCATAATGATGATAACGAACCGACTTGCGACTTTTAGCCGATTATTCGTCGGTCGGAGACCTTTTTGGTTTCGTAATGTGTCTGACTGCTCCAGGAAGCGGTGGCAACCTTGCTTCGCGTCTGCGAGACTTGCCTGCCAAGGAGTCGAGGCATGGACGCCGACGGCCCTACGAACGATGGAGGAAACTAATGGAAATTCTTGGTCTGGGCCTGCATTTCGAGGATCTGCCGGTCGGACGTCAGTTCCGCACGATCGGACGAACATTGACCGAGGCCGATCTCGTCAACTTCATCGGCGTGACCGGCATGACCGAAGTCCTGTTCTCCAACATCGAGTTCCTGAAGACCGAAAGCGACATCACGCAGCGGGTGGTTCCTGGTGCGATGGTTTACGCGTTCGCCGAGGGCCTGCTGGTGCATGCAACGATGCAGCACACTGGATTCGCCTTCCTGAACATGGAACTGGACGTCAAGGCGCCCACCTTCGCCGGCGACACGATCCATGTGGAATGCGAGGTGGTCGAAAGCCGCCGCAGCGCCAGCCGACCGAACCGGGGTCTGGTGCGGACCTTCAACCGGGTGGTGAAGCAGGACGGATCGACGGTGCTGACCTACAATCCGCTGCGGATGGTGAAGGCGAAAACCAGCGGCGACTGACCGGCTGTCAGCCCCGTCCCGGAGCAATAAACGGCCACGGCGCGGTTTCCTTGGCGATGTCGGTCATCACCTCGATAAACGTCGGCGTCTGTGCCGTCTGCGCCTGTTTCAACGCCGACCGCAGACCGTCGGCGTTGGTCACCCGCCATGCCGGAACGCCAAAGCTCTTGGCATAGGCCAGGAAATCCGGGTTGCGCAGCGCGGACCCGGAATCGCGGCCGTCGAACATCCGCTTCTGGTCGCGCATCACGTTGCCGTAAGCGGAGTTGTTGAAAACAATGGTGATCAGGTTGATGCCGTGCTGCATCGCCGTGGCCAGCTCCGCGCCGCCGAACAGGAAACCGCCATCGCCGTTCAGCGAAACAACCGGCCGGTCCGGCATCGCCACCTTCACACCCAGCGCGGTCGGAAACCCGGCCCCCAGCGTGCCAGAAAAGCCTGACGTGATCAGCGACCGGGGCGTATGGAACGGAAGTCCGAACCACGACACATAGCCAGCCTGAGTCATTTCATCGCACAGGATGCCATTTTCCGGCAGCACCTCGCGGATCGCATTGAGAAACGACATTTGCGGCTGAACGCTTTGGATGTCCTTCAGCGTTTCGGCCTTCGCACGGGCCAGCGCCGCCGCCCTCAGCGGATCGTTGCGCTGCTCGACGGCAGCCGTCAGTGCGCTTGCGGCATCCGCCGTATCGGCGACAATACCGATATCAACCTTCAGGCGGGGCATCTCGGCCGGGTCGATGTCGATCCGCGCCACCGTCAAACCCGCTGGCATCTTGCCCCAACGCATGGTGGGCACTTCCAGCCGCGTGCCGAACGCAACCAGAAGATCGGTCTCGGGCCACAGTTTATAGGCCGCCGGGATCGTCAAGCCCAACGGATGACGGTCATCGACGATTCCCCGGCCGCCGCGAAACGACACCACCGGAGCACCGATCCGTTCCGCCAGCGCCAAAATCTCCGGCGCCGCATGCAACGCACCGCCGCCAACCCAGATCATCGGCGCCTTCGCCGCGTTCAGCAGTTTCGCCAGAGCCTCGATCTTCTCCGGATCCGGTTCGGGATTTGGAAACCGCGGCAACGGGTCTTGCGGCGTAACCTCCGCCGTCGCGCCAAACTGATCCCACGGCATTTCCAGCGACACCGGCCCGCGCCGCCCCGACATCATCTCCTGAAACGCCCGCGCGACCAGATGCGGCGCTTGCGACGGATGCTCGATCCGGTCCGCCCATTTCACCAGCGTGCGCATGGTGGCAAGCTGATCTGGCAGTTCGTGCAACTGCCCGCGACGGCGGCCGATCATGAAGCTGGGCACCTGCCCAGTCAGGCACAGCACCGGCGCATTCACCCCCCAGGCGGTGGCCAGCGCGGCGGTGGTGTTCAGCACGCCCGGCCCGGGCACAACCGCATACGCCGCTGGCCGCCCGGTGGCGCAGGCATACCCAAGCGCCATGTAGGCCGTCGTCTGCTCATGCCGCGCATTGATCAGCCGGATACTGTTCGACGCTCGGGATAACGCATCGAACAGGCCATAGGTCTGCACGCCGGGCAGCCCGAACACCGTATCGATTCCGTGCCGGATAAGGCCATCGACGATCGCTTCTCCACCGGTCATGCGCGCCATGGACTGTTTCCCTTTTCTGACACCCAGACGTTGGCACGCGCATAAGACCAGCGTCCAGCCCTTGCACGATAGGCGACTCTGGCGGGACAATGCCGCGTCCCAGAGAGCTGAAGAATGATCCCACGCATCGCATTCGACCCGACCGCCCCTGCCCCGCTGGATGGCATCCGCGTGGTCGATCTGTCCCGGCTGGTCGCCGGCAACATGGTCAGCCTGCAACTCGCCGACCAGGGCGCCGAGGTCATCAAGATCGAAGACCCGAAACTCGGCGATCCGTTGCGGGCATGGCGGGTGAACGGTCTGTCGCTGCACTGGAAAGTCTATGCCCGCAACAAGAAAAGCCTGGCGATTGACCTGCGTCCGCAAGCAGGCCGCGACGCCCTGCTGGACCTGCTGGCAACCAGCCATATCCTGATCGAGAACTACCGCCCCGGCACACTGGAAAAAATGGGACTGGGACCGGAGGCTCTGCACGCCCGCAATCCCGGGCTGATCATCGTGCGCATCACTGGTTTCGGGCAGGACGGCCCCTATCGCGACCGCCCCGGCTTCGGCACGCTGGTGGAAGCCATGTCCGGATTCGCCGCCAAGAATGGCTACGGCGACCGCCCGCCCGTGCTGCCGCCGCTCGCGCTGGCCGATATGGTATCCGGCCTCTATGGCGCCTATGCCGTGATGGTCGCCCTGCGTGTGGTGGAACGCGGCGGACGCGGACAGGTGATCGATCTGCCGCTGCTGGAACCGATGATTTCCGTTCTGGGGCCGGACGCCGCCAGCTATCGCGTGACGGGGGAGAAACCCGTGCGCACCGGCAGCCGGTCGCTGACAACCTCCCCGCGCAACGTCTATGGCACCAGCGACGGACGGGCGATCGCGATTTCCGCCTCCATTCAGGCCATGGCCGAACGGCTGTTTCGCGCCATCGGCCGGCCGGAGGTCATCGAGGACCCAAGGTTCAGGACGAATACCGATCGGGTACGCAACATCGAAGCCTGCGACGCCATCGTCGGCGACTGGATCGCCCAGCGCACGCTGCCGGAGGCGATGGCGGTGTTCGAGGCCGCCGAGGTCACCGCGACCCCCATCTATGAAATCGATCAGTTGCTGGACGACCCGCACGTGCAGGCGCGCGGCGTCATC
>DAIEHR010000284.1 GCA_027353465.1 Acetobacteraceae bacterium
ACACCGCTGAAACCCGAGTTCGCCAACATGCCCTGGCGCGAGGACAAGCCGGCGCTTGCTGCGTGGCAGCAGGGCCGGACCGGGGTTCCGATCGTCGATGCCGGGATGCGCCAGCTCTGGCAGACCGGGTGGATGCACAACTGGGTGCGGATGATCGTCGCCAGCTTCCTGATCAAGCACCTGATGATCCCGTGGCAGGACGGAGAGGCGTGGTTCTGGGACACGCTGGTCGATGCCGATCTGGCCAGCAACGCCGGCAACTGGCAGTGGGTCGCCGGCAGCGGGGCCGACGCCGCGCCGTATTTCCGGATTTTCAATCCGGTTCTGCAAGGGTTCAAGTTCGACGCCGATGGCGACTACGTCCGCCGCTTCGTCCCCGAACTGGCCAATCTGGACGCCAAATACATCCATGCCCCGTGGGAGGCCCCAGCCCTGGTGCTGGCCGGCGCCGGCGTGACTTTGGGTAAATCCTATCCGCGCCCGATCGTGGACCTCGCCGCCGGCCGGGCCCGCGCTCTGGCAGCCTATGCAAACATTCGATCGGGGACCTGAAATCCGATCGCACGTAGTTGCCTGGTTGGTTCGCAGCACCAACCTATCTACATACTGAATCGATGAATGGCCCTGCGATCCCTGCTGGCATGAAAATCAGAGTCGTTGGCGACGTCCACGGCGACTCGTCCGCCTTCGCCTACGCCGTTGCCACCGATCGCTTCATTATCCAACTCGGTGACCTGATCGATCATGGCCCTGACAGCGCTGGCACGCTGCGCACGATGTTCGATCTGGTGGAAAGCGGCCGCGGCCTGTTCATCATGGGCAACCATGACCTGAAACTAGCGCGCGCGCTGGCGGGTGAGCAGGTGCGGATCGAACCGGTGGTGCAGGCCACCATCGCCCAGCTCGACGACGGGCTGAAGGCACGCACGCTGCAACATGTCACCGCCGCCCCGATCTGGCTGCGCCATCGATCGGTACTGTTCGTCCATGGCGGATTTCACACCGCGATGCTGGAGCAGCAATCCCCCGATCACGGCCTGGAACGCCCGCAAGGCCCGGTCGCCCGAGCGCTGTATGGGGAGCCGACGGGACGCATTCAGGCCGACGGGTATCCGGAACGCAGCTTGCGCTGGGTGGACCGCATCCCCGAGGGCTTCACCGTCTATTGCGGCCACGACCGCCGCAGCAACGACGGCCGGCCTTACGTGCGCCAAGGCGCCCAGGGCGGCACCGCGATCTTCCTGGACACCGGCGCCGGCAAGGGCGGCCATTTGTCGTGGATCGATCTGCCCTGACCCCGGGGCGGCTCGGTTCGGCCGAAGTCGTTCCTGTATCTTAATGGTACGGTGCAGTCCCGGCTAACTTCGCACGAACTACCGAGGCTCTAATGGCCGAGACCAAGGGTTTGTGACGAAATAGACGATTCGTTTGACCGAAGCCGCCCACCTCTCATCGTCAGGGGGGCGCAGGCCCCATGAGCGTTAAAAGAGGGGAGCGCCGGCTTTCGGTTTCCCTGTGGCCTTCTGCATAAGATGTTGGCGGAACGCGATTTTACCTATCCGTCGTTGCCGGGCGTGTTCCGGCCATCCGCGCTTCCACCGTCGGTGCGAAGATGGCCGGGACTGCGCCCGGCCATGACGGTGAGAGGGAAAAGCTGCCTTCTACCAATGTGTTATCGAATTTATCGACCGGCAATGGCGTCACGGACGGGAAAAAGAGCCGGACGCGCGCCGCCCTATTTTAACGCTCATGCGGCGCGGGCCCGCCATGACGGTGTCCATAGGCAACGTGGCCGGTGTGTCCGTCTTTCGGCGGGCTCGATGCTACTCCGTCTCTGGCTTAACCGGCTGGCTCTTGGCGATCGCCCCGGTCATTGGAATGAAGAACACCCCGATATCGCGCTTGGAGTGGATCTTGCCCTCGGCGTCCTTGGTATAGACATACAGCACCTGCCCGCGCTTGAACGGCTGGCCGATGGGGATAATCATCCGACCACCGGGCTTCAACTGCTTGAACAGATCGGGCGGCGCGAACGTCGCCGCGCAGGTGACGATAATAATGTCGAAACCACCCTCGACCTCCGGCCAGCCATAATAGCCGTCACCCACCTTGGAATGGACGTTCGTATATCCCAGCGGCGCGAAGATCTTGCCGACCGCCTTGCCCAGCGGCTCGATGATCTCAATCGAGTAGGCTTTGTCCACGATCCGTGACAGCAGGCTGCTTTGAAACCCGCTGCCGGTGCCGATTTCCAGCGTCACGTCGCCCGGCTTCGGTTTGCAGATCTGGGTCATATAGGCCTGACCCAGATAGTCGGACAGCGCCGACCCATAGCCCAGCGCCCAGGGTTTGGGATTGTCCTCGTACGCATCGCCGGGCATCGCGCGATGATCGGGGTAGTCGTAGTGGTAGTATTCGCGCGGCACCGCCTCAAACGCCGCCATCACCGCGGGATCGGCGCTGCCCAGACGCTCTTTCAGATAGCCCTCGATCCGCTTGAGCGCGCCCGGCTTGCGTTTCTGAATCGCATCGAACTGGGCGTCGGTCAGGCTGACCGGACGGCCGGATTCCTTCATCGCCTGCTCAAAAGCCGATTTCGTCCAGACTGGCGCGGCGCGCGCATCCAGCGGAATGATAACGGAGGCACCAGCGGCGGAAATCAGTCCGCGGCGGGTGATCGTGCTGAGAGTTCGTGCCAAACCGAATGCTTCCTCATAGCCGGAAATGTAACTAACGCGATGCCATAGAGGATCGCCGCACACATTAGAACCCTGCTGAATCCGGCTTCCCGCGCGATCAGATTGGCCAAGGGCGTTGCAACGACCGAGAATGCCCCATTCAACCCCCACGCCCAAGGCAAAAAACCACCGGTTCCGGTCCGGTTCAGCCCCAATGGAAATGGCAGGCCGAGCGCGATTGACAACGGCGCGATCAAGACCAGCAGCAACAAGCCGCGAGCCACCAGCGGCCAGTCCAAAGTCGCCAAAATCAGCGGCTCTTGCAGCATAAACGCGCCCAGGCACCAGATCGCCACAACCCCCACGACCAGCGTCATGCCCTGGCGCGGCCGTTCGGCAAAACGCTCCGACAACAGGCTGCCAAGGCCGGAGAACATCAACATCCCGGTCAGCACCACCGCGAACCCGCTGGTCCTGTCGCCAAGCCAGAAGCTGGCTTTTTCGATCAGATATATTTCAAGAAACAGAAAACCCAGCGCCAGCGCAGGAAAATATAGAACAGAGCGCAGCACCCCTGCCCCGGGTGCGCGTATCCGCCCCGGCGCGGCCAACGGCACCATCAGCACCAACACCGCGATCACCGCCGCCTGCGCCAACACCGCCAGATTGACCAGCGCACCAACTTCGGCCTGGGGCAGGATTTCCAGCCGCTTCAGGATGGTGCCGATCTTGTCCAGCCGCAGCACGGCATAGAAGAACGGCTTGTCCAGCGTGATCGGCGACAGGTTGAACTGGTCGCGCGACGCCGTGGGCTCGCCGGACAGGACCGCGGCGGCCTCATCGGCGATGGCGTCGTCCGGGCCGCCGGATTCAACCTCCCCCTTGTCGAAGGAAATCGCTGGCAGATCGTTGTACAGATCGGCCCGAACCTTCGCGACATCCATGCCGGGGTACCAGGACAGATCGAATGAGCGTTCGTCGCAAAATCTGCGCGCCGCGCTGATGGCGGCCTTGGTCCAGGCATCGCGGGAAACCAGGATACGCACGCTCCAGGCGGATCGATAGACGACGACATGGGCTGGCGGATCGGCCACGCCCGCACTCAGCAGCGCGGCGCGCACCGTGGCCAGCATCCGCAGCGCGTAAACCGGAAAATCGCGGATCGATACCGGGATCGACACTATGCCACCAGGCGCGAGCGCATGAAGGTAGCTGGTAATCGCTTCCCGGCTGAAAGCCGTCGCATTGGTTTCCGCCGCGTCCAGGAAGTCGGCGGACAGATCGACGATGTCGTACACACCGTCCTTGGCGCCCGCCAGCGGCAGGCTGTCGCGAAGCTCCACATTGGCGGACGGTGGCAGCTTCCGCACCGGACCCAGCCCATCGCGCATGATCCGGAACAGTTCGGGTTCCGGCTCAAGAACCCGCACGGCTGACGCACCCAGCGACAACACCTCGGCCGGTCGGAACCCGCCCGAGGCCCCGGCCAGCAACGTCCGGGCATGCTGGATCAGCGTATAGGGCAGCGCATCGAGCGCGGCGGGCGCGTAGGTGGAGACAATCGAGCTTCGCGACGGCAGGGCGGCGATCCGGTTGCCATCCTTGTACAGCCCAAAACTGCGCGGCGGTCCCTGGACCCCCAGCATCCCGGCATTGTTGGAAATGTCGGTATCGACACGTTCGGTGAAGTCATCCAACAGCGCATAGTCGCCGCGCGGGGAATTGACCGAGGCGATGATTTTCGCATCCGGCGTGTGCAGCGGCGCGTATATCGCTTTGAAATCATTATAAGCAGCCTGATCGTCCAGCAGCAGCACCGCCTCCGCCGCCATTAAGGCGAGAACCGCGGCGGCAACCGCGGGCAGCCGGTAGCGCCCGCGCATGAAAACCGAAGCCAGCGCCAGCGGCACCAGCAGAAGCGGCACCAGGGTGAAGGCATGAACCACATACATCGCACCCAGCACACTGGCCGCACCCGCCCCGGCCCCAGCGAGGTCGAACGCATAAACACGGCCGATCCGATCGGCGTAGCGCACGAAACTGAGGCTGATGAACAGCCCCGCCAGGAAGAAGAACGGCAGCAGCGCCGCATAGTATCCGGCGATGTTCCAGATCTGCGGTTCCCAGGTTACCGGATTCTGCAATTGCAATGGGTTGAACGGGTTTGTCGTAGTAAACCGGTAACCCACCGCCGCGGTCAGCACGAGCGCCGCCGGCAAGGCCGCCATCAGGATCGCCATCCGCCGCACGAATGCGTCGCGCCACAAGGCCAGCACAACGCCGCTCAGCGCGAACCCCACCATCACGATGGAGATCACCCAGTAGCCATACTCAGACCACTTCGCGACGGCGAAATAACGCGTCAGCGCGGTCTCGTACCCCACCGCGGCGAGGGACACGAGAAACAACGGCAGCAGGTTCATGGCCAAACGCGACGCCGCAGGAACTGTTCGGTCATACTGTTGAAACGCGCCGGATCATCCACAAACAGCGCATGGCCGGCATCGCTGAAGACTTCCATCTCAGTGTCCGGGCGGGTTCGCACAAGGTTCTCCCCCTGCGCAACCCAGCGCGGGCGCACGGCATACAGCACCGGCACCTTCGTGGCATAAATCGCGTCGCGCCAATACGACCGCGGCACCGGGTAGGCCAGCAGCGCCCGGCTTGCTGGTTCGGGGGTGCGCAGTGCTGATTCCGTCAGACGATCCACATACGCCGGCGGGCGTGGATGATGGAACATTGCCTGGACGAACGCCTTGATCCGAGCGAATCGCGTTGGCGGCGGCCCGCGATGTGCGGGGGCCGGCGGCGTATAGGTCGGGGCGGGCGCCTCGCCCACCGAATTATCCACCAGCACCAGGCCCGCCAGATATGCGTCCCCGGCGACGTTGATCGAGGCAAGGGTGTCCAAGACCCCCAACGACCAGGCCACCACCACGACGCGACGAACCTTCAGGGCCGCGATCAATTCAGCGATGTCGCGCCCCCGCCGGACTGGTTCATACCCCGTGGCCGGGATAGCGGAGTCGCCCTGTCCGCGCGGATCGAACGCGACGACGTGATAATGGCTGCCCAGCGCCTGGATTTGCGGCATCCAGATCCAAGCCGGCATCGTCCAACCCGGAACAAACACCAGCGTATGGGCGCCGATCGCCCCGGCCTCCAGGTAATGCAGGCGAACCCCGTCCGAGGTTTTGAAAAAATGATCGGTGACGTTGTTCGGCAAGCGGCTTGGCTGGCCAAAAGCCGCCGCCGCCAGCATCGACCATGCCGCCGCCAAAAGGAGAGTCCGGCCCATGCAATCTCAGAACACTCCCGGCATGCGCCGGTCAATCGCAATCGGCGGCCTGCGCGATTTTGGACGAAATTAAATGAGCCGTTACCGAAGTAGATAAACCGCGAAACCCACCAGCCCCCAAAATGGGGCCGAAATCAAAACCGCGTTGACGATCCCGCGGGCAGCACTGCCCGTCCGTTCTGGTTCAAGGAAGCTGCCATCAAATACTGGCGGCTTAACATCGGCCACGATGGTGTCAGGGCGTTCGACGTCGGCGATCTGAATGGACATCGTGTGGCTTGCTCCAGCCGAGGAGTCGCCCTTTCGGACGCGATACACTTACTTTATAGCAACAGATGCGATTTCATACCGGTTACAAACTTCAAAAATGCAAGAGCGGAACACGGTCCCGGTCCGATCCCACACCAGCCTCTTGTCGGTCTGTAAATGCAGCCCGCCTCAGTAAACCTGACACGTTCCGTCCGGTGAATCAGCCGCCTTCTACCCCTACGCGACCCCGGTGCTGCCAAATCCCCCGCCACTGCGCGCCGTTTCGTTCAGGCCATCCACTTCCTGCCAGACCGCTCGGCTGACCGGTGCCAAAATCGCCTGGGCGATGCGGGCGCCACGCTCGACAATGAAGGTTTCGTTCCCGGTATTGAGGACGATCACGCCAATCTCGCCGCGATAATCCTCGTCGATCGTGCCCGGCGTGTTGGGCAGCGTGATGCCGTGTTTCAGCGCGAGGCCGGAACGGGGGCGGATTTGCAATTCGTATCCCGGCGGCAGGGCGATGGTCAGGCCGGTCGGGATCAGCGTCCGCTCCCCGGGTTTGATCGAGACCGGCGCCTGGACCGCCGCAACCAGATCCATGCCGGCGGCACCAGCGGTGGCATAGGAGGGAAGCGGCAGGCCTTCGGCATGCGGCAGGCGGCGAACGAGAACGGGAATCGTCATTCTGCCACTTTGCCGTTTCCGGGCCATCGGAAGCAAGGCCCACCAGCCACGCCTTTATGGACGGCCTGGTAGCACACCGTTTCGTTAGCTTATTTTCGCGCAAACCCGGTTTAGACGCCGGCCGCCCTGGCCCGCGCGGCACCCCGGCGGTTCGCCGGCTTCGGCTTGGCCGCCTCCGCCGCGGCCTCGATCGCCGCCCGTGCCCACACCTGGAAAGTCTCGCTGTCATCCAACAGGTCAGGCGGGCACCGCCAGTAGGAGTGAAGGGTATTCACGCCCTTCTTGGTTTCGTAGCTGAACGGCGCCTCACCCGCGGCTTCGTAAGCTGGCCGGTTCCCGCCCCCAACCTTGAAGTACAGTTCCTCGCGCACGATCAGCCCGAACATCACGCCGCGATGGAACAGGCCAACGCCGCCGAACATCCGACGTGGCGACACCGGCCCCAGCGGGAACAGCATCTCCAGCAGGTATGACGTCAGTTTGTCAGTCTCCCGCACAGTCCCCATCCTATCATGCATCCGCGCCACCGAACGAAAGTGCCGCATGAAGGGTCACACAATGCCGCCCGAACCGAAACCCATCTCGACCTTCGACCCCGGCTTGATAAGCCGCCTGCGCGGGCGCACCGGGGTACTCACCCCGGCGGAGATGGGGCAGGCCGATCAGGCCGCCATGCGACGCGGCCGTCCCGGTCCGGAACTGATGCGGGCGGCCGGTCGCGCGGTGGCACGCGCGATCATCCGGCATACCGCGCGCTGTCGGGTGTTGGTCCTGGCTGGGCCGGGCAACAACGGTGGTGATGGCTATGTCGCCGCTCGGTTACTGGCGCAGCAGGGGTGGCCCGTGCGCCTCGCGGCCCTGGCGCCACCAAGGGCGGGATCGGATGCGGCCTCGGCCGCCGATTTGTGGCACGGCCCGAACGTCCCGTTCACTCCGGACGAGGTGCGACGATCCGACATCGTGGTCGATGCGGTGTTCGGCGCCGGCCTGACCCGACCCGTCAGCACCCTGGTCGCCGAGACTCTCGGGGCCGCCAAGCGGGTGGTCGCCGTGGATGTTCCCTCCGGCGTGGACGGCGCGACGGGTCTGACGCTTGGGTATGCGCCCGCCGCCGAACTGACCGTGACCTTCTTTCGCCTAAAACCAGGGCATCTTCTGCTGCCCGGACGCGATCTATGCGGGCGCATCGAACTGGCCGATATCGGCATCCCCGACACGGTTTTGGATGATGTGCGGCCGCAGGCATTCGCCAACCTGCCGACGCTGTGGCGGTTGCCCGGTCTGACCGCCGAGTCCCACAAATATACGCGCGGCCACGTCACGGTGGTTGGAGGCGCCGAGATGACCGGCGCCGCCCGCCTCGCCGCTGAAGCGTCCCGCCGCGCCGGTGCCGGCATGGTCACCATTGCCGCCCGAGGTGCGGCCGAGACCTACCGTTCGGACGAACCCGGCTTGCTCGTCAGCCAGTCCGACATCGCGGCGCTGCTGAAGGACGATCGTCGCAAGGTCTGGGTTTGCGGCCCTGGCCTCGGTCCCGAAGATGCTCGGGCGGTCTTCCCTGCCCTGATCGCAGCCAACCGAACCGTCGTCGGTGACGCCGACGTGTTTTCCGCCTTCGCCGGTCAACCGGATGCCCTGCGCGGCGCCGCGGTGCTGACGCCCCACGCCGGTGAATTCGCGCGGGTGTTCAGCGCCCCGGCGACGGATCGCCTCTCCGCCGCCCGCGAAGCCGCTGCCCGAACCGACGCGGTGGTCTTGCTGAAAGGCGCTGACACCATCATCGCCGCGCCGGATGGCCGCGCCGCGATCAATCTGTCCGCCCCGCCGTGGCTGGCAACCGCTGGCGCGGGAGACGTCCTGGCGGGCATCATCGCCGGCCTGCTCGCCCAGGGAATGCCGGCGTGGGAGGCTGCGGCGGCCGGCGCCTATTTGCATGGCCGAGCGGCAGAGCTCGCTGGGCGCGGGCTGGTGGTGGAGGATTTGCTGCCCGCACTTGTTCGTGCGCGGAATGCATCAAACTGACACGCTATTTTTCCGCCGCTGCTTGTATGCTCTGCCGGATGGGCTGCCCCTTTTGGTGATCGCATGAGGCTTGCATGAGTGAAGCTGTTTCCACCGGCCTGCTGGATCGCGCGATCCGGCGCATCACCGGTGTCTGGCGCGATATGGCGGCCAGCGTCGCGGGCGAGGCTGACGAAACCCTGGAAGCGCAGATGCGGGCCTGCCTCGCCGGACGCGGCGGCGAGGTCAGCGCGCGCAACCGAGCGGCCAAGCTGGCGCAGACTTACCTGACCCAGGACGAAGCGGGCAGAAAGGAGTTTCTGCGAACCCTGGCCGGCTTCGATTCAGACCCCGATGCCGTGGCCGATGCCTATGCGAAGGTGACAGCGGCCGCCGACCCGGCCGAACGCGCGGACGCCAAGGCGGCCTTGCGCCGCGCGCTGGAACCGCCCCGGTTGCGGCTGCTGACGCAGTTCACCTCGATTCCGGATGGACGGAAATTCCTGGTCGATCTGCGTGGCTCGCTGCTGAAGGTGCGCGGTTCCGACAAAATGCTGACCGCCCTGGATTCGGATCTGCGTGGCCTGCTGGCCGCATGGTTCGATATCGGCTTTCTGGAACTGCAACGGATAGACTGGAACAGTTCGGCGGCGCTGCTGGAAAAACTGGTGGATTATGAGGCTGTACATGCCATCCGTTCCTGGCGTGACCTGAAGAACCGGCTGGATTCCGACCGCCGCTGCTATGCGTTCTTCCATCCCCGCATGCCGGGTGAGCCGCTGATCTTTGTCGAGGTAGCCTTGGTCAAGGGCCTGTCGGGCAGCATCCAGGACCTGCTCGACGAAAAGGCCCCGGTGCTGGATCCGGCGCAGGCCGATACCGCCATCTTCTACTCGATCAGCAACTGCCAGTCTGGGTTGGCGGGGATCAGCTTCGGCAATTTCCTGATCAAGCGCGTGGTGGAGGAACTGTCCGGTGAGTTCCGCAACCTGAAGACGTTCGCGACCCTGTCGCCGATCCCCGGCTTCCGGCGGTGGCTGGACCCGTTACTGGCGAAGGACGAGCCGGGGCTGTTGAGCGACGAAGAATCAGCCAGCCTCGCCGCGGCTTTTTCCGCTGAAACCGGAAGCGTGGCGCTGGCCGAGATCATCGGCAAGCGGCACTGGTGGAAGGACGCGGCGTTGCGCAAGACCGCGGAGCCGGTGCTGGTTCGGCTGGCCGCGCGCTATCTGGTGACCGAGGCTAACGGTAAGCGGGCGCGCGATCCGGTGGCGCATTTCCACCTGTCCAACGGGGCCCGCGTCGAACGGCTGAACATGGCTGGCGATACCTCGGACAAGGGCGCGAAAGAGAGCGCCACCCTGATGGTCAATTACCTGTATGACCCGGCGAAAATCGAGGATTGGCACGAGGATTACGCAGGCGAAGGCAAACGCAACGCCTCGACCGCGGTGCGAAAACTGGCGCGGGGGTGGAGCTAGGGCCAATCCCCCGTGGCGGGTTAATGCAGCCGACTACTCCCTCGCTGACCGCCCACCGTCCTGGGTATCGCGCATAGTGAATACGACATTCGCCGCGTGGTCCGGCTGGGTGGTTACTATTCCGATTGGAATAACCGGCCGTGCATCGGTGCGAGCCACGCGAAACTGCCCGATGATGGCGGCCAGAACCAGCATCGCTTCGGCCGTCGCGAACTGCGCGCCGACGCAAATCCGCGGGCCGGCGCCAAACGGCATGAAGGCGAAGCGCGCCGGGGCTGGCTGGTCGGGCATGAACCGGGCCGGCTTGAACACCCCCGGGTCCTGCCAGTTGGCATGGTGACGATGCAGCACCCACGGCGCGATCATCACGATCGAACGCGGTGGCAGATCGACCGCACCGGCCCGGTCTTGCGCGATGGTTTCGCGGACCAGGGTGAACGCCGCCGGAAACAGCCGCAGCGTTTCGTTCACCACCGCGCGGGTGCGGATCAGGCTGGCCATGGCGGCATGCCCGGTTTCGGGCTCGATTGGGACCGTGGCGGCCTCCTCGGCCAGCCATTCCTGTTCCTCGCCCGCCTCGGCCAGCATGATCAGCGCCCAGAACAGAGTGACGGCGGTGGTTTCGTGCCCCGCCAGGATCAGCGTGGCAACCTGATCGCGCAGTTGAACCGGGGAGAACCCGGCGCCGGTTTCCGGGTCGCGCGCCGCACGCAGTAAATCGAACAGATCGCGGGGCGTTTCCGGCTGCGGTTCGGCCAGACGGCTGGCCAGGATCGTTTCCATCAGCTTCATCCAACGCCTCTTGAACCAGGCACGCCCCAGGTCGCGGGGTGCTGGGATCGACGGCGGCAGCATCATGTCCAGCAAATACGGCTTCGAATACTTCTCCCCGAACTCATACAGCATCGTCCGCATCTCGGCGCCAAAACGGTCCATCGACAGCGAGAACATCGAACGCCCGGCGATATCCAGCGCCAGGTTCTGCATGGTGGCCAGCAGATCGACGGGCTTGCCGGCAGTCGTCCGTAATCTGTCGATGGCCTGGTCCGTGCTGGCGACAATATGGCGGGCCAGCATCGGCATCACCCGCAGCCCCAGCGCCGGGGCAACGGTGCGGCGTTGCAGCTTCCAGGTATCGCCCTCACTCAGCAGCAGACCTTCCCCGGTGATCGGGCGCAGGATGCGGATAGACGCCGGGGAGCGGCGGAAATTTCCCGGATTGGCCACCAGCACATGGTGAATGGCCTCTGGCGTATTCAGCAGAATACTGGTTTGTCCGAAGGACTTTCGGATGGTGAAGTCGTCGCGATACGCCGCTTTAGGCCAGATTGTCAGCGCATTGGTGCGGATCGCGCGCAGGAACGCCGCCGCCCCCAGCGGGACCTCCGGCACCGTCGGCACCGGGGGACGCAGCGGCAGGGAAATGGCGATGTCCATCTATTCGGCCGCCAGATACGCCGGAACCGCCGCGCGGCCGGCGGTATCCATCGGTTTCGGCCACCAGCGATGTTCCCACTCGCTGAACAACGGCTCCAGCCTCGGCCTCACATGCTCCGCGAACATGCGGGTGTTGTAGCGGCAAAGCTCCTTGTTCATGTTCCCGAACTGCAACAGCATCATCAGGTTGCCCACGTTCAGGTTCACGGCGACCTCCCGCAGTTGTTCGGCGACTTCGTCCGGGGAGCCGATAATGACGTAGCCATTGTCCACGATCGCATCCATTTCGCGGGCCAGGGTATTGAACTTGCTGCCATACTCGGCCGCCTTGGAGACCTGGCTTTGCAGCCCCTTGCGCTGCGTCGCCTCGGTGGAATAACCCGGCGGTGCCGCGAAGCGCGGGTCGATATGCAGGCAGTTGCCGTAGAAGTATTCGGCGGCCTGTCCGTACAGATCCATAGCGTGCTGGCGGCTCTCCCCAACCCCCACGAATTGCAGGAATCCCGCTCGGTATGGGTTCCGGTCCTTGCCCAGACGCGCCATTTCGTCCCAGAAACCGTTCATCGTGGCCTGTCCGATCTTATAGCCGTAATAGGACAGGTAGCAGTAAACGTAGTCCATCTCGGCGCACCAATGCCACGTCTCCACCGATCCGCCGCCCGGTACCCAGATCGGCGGATGCGGCGAATCCTGCACCGGGCGCGGCCAGATATTGACGTAGCGCTGCTGGTTATAGCGCCCGTTGAAGGTGAAGGTGTCCTTGTCGGTCCAGGCGCGCACGATCAGGTCGTGCGCCTCCAGATACCGCTCCCGCAGCATCGACGGGTTCTGGCCATAGGCGAAACAGGTGTCCATCGGCGAGCCGACCGGGAAGCCCGCGATCAGCCGGCCGCCGGAAATGCAGTCGATCATCGCGAATTCCTCGGCAACCCGGGTCGGCGGGTTGTACAGCGCCAGGGAATTCCCCATCACGCACAGCGCGGTGTCGGCGGTCCTCCGAGCAAGGGAGGACGCGATGAGGTTGGGAGAGGGCATCAGGCCGTAGCCGTTGGAGTGATGTTCGTTCACGCAGACCGCGTCGAACCCGACCTCGGCCGCGTATTCCAGCTCATCCATGAAGTCGTTGTACATCAGGTGCGCCCGCTTGGGGTCGAACAACGAGGAGTGGATATCCACCCAGACCGACGGATGCTTGCCCCGGAAGTTCTCCGGCAGTTCGGTGTAGGGCATCAGATGGAACCACATCAGCTTCATGGCTTCTTCTCCCTGTTATTTGGCCGGCAACGCGATCCGGCGCCCCGCCCCTTTCGGCAGTTCGGCCGGCTTATAGGTCTTCACGGCTTCTTGCAGCGCGGCCTGTTGCTCCGGCGGGAACGGTGCCACACGCCGGATGCCCATGTCGATATGCAACGCCATCAGCTCCTGGACGGCGGAACGTTCGTTGCTGTCGGTGTGGAACATCTCGTGGAAGTAATGGACGCGCTTGGTGTCCGCACCCAGCAGCCAGGTGCGTACCGTTAGCCGGTCGCCCAGATGCACCTCGCGTTCATACAGCGTGTGGGTTTCGGCGGTGAAGCAGGAGTTCCCCGACACCTCCCGATACGCATCGCCGATGCCCAGCGCGGTGTACAGGGCGTCGGTCGCGTAATCGAAAACGACCACGTAATAAGCCAGGTTCATGTGTCCGTTGGAGTCGATCCACTCGGGCCGGACAACATCTTGGTATTCAACGACAGGTTTGCTCATGATGCGGCGCACCTTGTTGAGGAAGCCGGTCTCGGTCAAGTTTCCCTGATGACGGATCCGATACGAGCCGAAGAGCCCGACGGCCTGCCGCCCCGCGAACGCCGGGCGGCCCTGACGACCATCACGATCGCCATCGCGGTGTCGGTGCTGGCGTCGGTGATCGCCAACATCGCGTTGCCGTCGATGGCGCGCGAGCTGCATGTCACACCGGCTGAATCGATCTGGGTGGTGAACGCCTACCAGCTAGCCGTGACGGTGACACTGCTGCCGCTGGCGGCCCTGGGCGATATCGCCGGCTACCGCCGCGTCTATAACTGGGGGCTGGTCGTCTTCACCTTGGCGTCATTGGCCTGCGGATTGGCCGACTCCCTGCCGGCGCTGGTCGTCGCTCGGGTGCTGCAAGGCTTCGGTTCGGCCGGCATCATGAGTGTGAACACCGCCCTGGTGCGGTTCATCTTCCCCCGGGCGTCACTGGGGCGCGGGATCGGTACGATCGCGTTGGTGGTGGCCACGTGTTCGGCCGCCGGCCCGACGATCGCCGCGGGCATTCTGGCGGTGGCATCGTGGCACTGGCTGTTTCTGGTGAACATTCCATTCGGAATACTCGCCGCATGGCTGGCTTTGCGGTCACTGCCCGACACACCCAAATCGGGACACGCATTCGACCTGGTCAGCGGTGGATTGAACGCCGCGATGTTTGGCCTGCTGCTGACCGGGCTGGATGGCATCGGCCAGGGCCATGCGACTTGGGTGGCCGCGGAACTGCTGGGCGGCGCCGTGGCCGGGGTAGTGTTCATCCGGCGGCAGAACCGGATGACGGAGCCGATGCTGCCGGTCGATCTGTTCCGCAAGCCGATCTTCGCGCTATCGGTGGCGACGTCGGTCTGCTCCTACAGCGCGCAGACGATCGCGTTCCTGTCCCTGCCATTCTACTTCGCGGTTGCCGGCGGGATGTCCCAGTCGCGGATCGGGCTGTTGATTACTCCATGGCCGGCGGTCGTGGTGATCGTGGCCCCAATCGCCGGGCGGCTGTCGGACCGGTATCCGGCCGGTCTGCTGGGCGGGCTGGGGCTGGCGGTGCTGACTGCCGGGTTGCTGCTGATGCTGTCATTGCCGCCGGACCCGCCGTTCATCGACGTGGTGTGGCGGGCGATGGTCTGCGGCATCGGGTTCGGGTTCTTTCAGTCGCCCAACAACCGAGCATTGATTTCCGCGGCGCCGAGGTCGCGCAGCGGGGTGGCAAGCGGGGTGCTGTCCACCGCTCGGTTGACTGGCCAAACCATCGGCGGCGTGGCGGTGGCGGTAACTTTCGCGCTGATGCCCGAGGATATCGGGGGCAGCATCTGGGTTGCACTGCTGCTGGGGGCCGCGTTCTCGGGGTTCGCGTGCGCGATCAGCTTCCTGCGGCTGACGCAGCCGGAGGCGGTTTAAAGGGGTCTATGCTGCTGGCAGGCTGATTTGTAGCCGGCTTCTGGTGGCCCGGGCAAAGCGCAACAGGGTCCTCGTACTCGGCAACGTCCGTCCGCTCTCCAGCCGGGCGATCGCCGCCGGACTTGTTCCCATTCGAGCCGCCAGCTCAGACTGCGACAGCCCTGCGCGGACACGCGCCCTCACAAGCTCTGTGGAAACCTCGAACTCGGACGCCAGAGCGGCGTATTCCGCTTGAACCGCCGGATTGGCCAGAAGTCGTGCTTTGATGTCTTCGAATGCGATTGTCACAGAATCTCCCTCGCACGCCGTAATGCGATATCGATCTCGGATCGGGGTGTCGCCTGCGTCTTTTTCACAAAGGCCCGCACCACGATAACCCGTCTCCCGCGCGCGGTAACATACAAGGCGCGGGCGATGCCGTCACGACCCATCAGCCGCATTTCCCACAACTTCGCTTCCAGATGCTTGACGTGGGGTTCGCGGAGCCGGTCAAGGCCGGTCAGGCGAATTTTATCGCCCAACCAGACAAACCGAGCCTGAATATCGGCCGGTAACGCCTCGATTTCGGCGGCAACGACCTCATTCAGAATTTCCACCTGCCATGACATCGGCAAGATTGTAGCCATGCAAGCGTTAGCAAAGGGTTAACCACGGATCTATTTGACGCTTGCGCGATCAAAACACCTGCTCACCATGCAGGACGATATCCAGCCCTTCCCGCTCCTCCTCCCTGCTGACCCGCAGGCCCACCACCATGTCGGTGATCTTGAGCAACACCCAACTGGCGGCCGCGCAGTAAACAATCGTCGCGGCCACACCCACGACCTGAACCGCCAGTAACGACAGCCCGCCGACATAGGCACCGGCCGGCGCATCCTTCGTGGCGGACAACGGACCGAACGCGAACCAACCGGTGGCAAGCGTGCCGAGGATGCCGCCAATGCCATGCACCCCGAACGCGTCCAGGCTGTCGTCGTAGCCGAAGGCCGCTTTCATCGTGGTCGCTGTCCAGAAGCAAACCGCGCCCGCCACCAGACCAATCGCCAGCGCCGGCCCGGGCAGCACGAAGCCAGCCGCCGGCGTAATCGCCACAAGCCCGGCCACCGCGCCGGAGATCGCGCCCAGCACCGAGGGCTTGCCGCGCAGGAACCACTCCGCGAACGTCCAGGTCATTGTCGCGCCCGCCGCGGCGATCTGCGTCACCAGCACCGCCATGCCCGCCCGGCCATTCGCCGCCAGGGCGCCGCCTGAATTGAAGCCCATCCAGCCGATCCACAGCAGCGAGGCGCCGATCACGGCATAGCTCAGGTTCCACGGCGCCATGTTCTCATGCCCATAGCCCAGGCGCTTCCCCAGCATCAGCGCGCAAATCAGGCCGGACACGCCGCAGTTGATCTCCACCACCGTGCCGCCGGCGAAGTCCGCGAGCCCCATGGTCGCGAGCCAGCCGGTCGGTGCCCACACCCAATGCGCCAGCGGGGCGTAAACCAGCAGCGACCACAGCGTGAAGAAAACCAGCATCGCGGAGAACTTCATCCGGTCGGCGCAGCTTCCGGTCACCACCGCCGGGGTGATGATGGCGAAGGCCATCTGGTACATCAGAAACACGGTCTCAGGAATGGTCGTGGGCTGGGCGTTGGCCGAACCGGCGCCCAGCGTAAACGGCTTGTCCCAGTTGTCCGCCAGACCGTTCAGGAACACGCGCGATAAATCGCCGATCCAGGCGTTGCCGTTGGTGAACGCCAGGGAATAGCCCGCGACGACCCAAACGACAGTCATCGCCGCGCATAGCATGAACGACTGCATCATGATGGCGAGGACGTTCTTCTTCCGGACCATCCCGGCATAGAACAGGGCCAGTCCCGGTATGGTCATCAGCAGTACCAGGATAGTACTGACCAGCACCCAGGCGACGTCGCCCGGTTCGACATGTTGCATCGGATATCCCCCCATGGTGGGGGTTGCCAACTCAAGAACCGTGCCACGAATAGCGGCTATTGAAGCGCGCGGAAAAAGCTGGTTGGCTATTATTTAGGCACGCGATCCCCCGCCCGCGAGGGCCAAATGACAGGCGTTTGACAGCGAGAGGAGCGAAATGACCGCGATTAAATCTTAAGCAGTTACGATCAGGCAGCTTCGGCCAATTGCCTGGGTTGGTAGATCGCGGTGTGGATCGCCTGGATTATCGGCGTGGCCTCATTGGCGACGACCATGCAGTCCAGTTCCACCCATTTGTGGCCCTTATGCTCGTAGTTTTTGGTGATCCGGGCACGCACCGTCAGCGTGTCGCCGACATGGGCGAGGCCGAGATTGCGCACCGAACTTCCCATGTGAATCCAGGCAGGAAGAATGACGTTGTGGGTCAGGACCAAGTTGCAGCAGCGGAGTATCGTTCCGGTATGAACGACCTTCTCGTTCTGGTAGAGTGGATCGGTTTCGCGGATATCCAGCAGGTCCCGCGCGTGTAACGCCTCGGTCACCGGCAGCGGTGCCATCCCGATCCAGTCACCGACCCGCAGGGTGGTTTCGTCGGCGGCAGCCCGTTCCGTGCGTGGCGCCACCGCCTTGTAGCCGCTCAGTGCCGGGGCAGGACCCGGGTTTTCCGGCAGCGCCGCTCGGCCGGTTGCGCACAGCACGCCCTGGCTGTGGACCGCGAGAGCCATACCGTCCGCATCCTCCGTTGCCGTGACTTCGGCGATATCGCCTTCATAGACCGGCTTGCCGAACTTCGCCTCGGCGGTACCGCGCTCGAGCCATGCCCGTCCCCAGCGCTGCAACGGAAGATGCGTCATATAGGCATAGACGTTGACCCCGCCAACGAAGCCGCCCCTGAAGCCGAAGCGCCGGGCGGTGGCGTCGTCGTGGATCTTGTTCTCCGACGCCTTGGCGGTGTTGAAGGCGAAGACGTGGTAGGGTGCGAGGGACATGACCGGATCTCCGCTGCGAGACAAACTAGTTCAACGCCCATAGGCCCACTTCGTAGCCCGGAACGAAGTTGCGGTTGGACATGTCAGGATTCCGGTTGATGAACGTCCGGTTGAACATCGGATGGCGCATGCTGCGGGTCTCGTGCTCGATCCGGAACAGCGGCTTGTTGGTGTCCACATCGACGATATCCAGAAAGCGATACTGATGCTGGTCGCTTTCCTCGGAGATCAGACCACGCTCCAGCAGTTTCTTGTGCGGACCGGAGAAGTCGGCCAGCGTGATCTGGATGTGGTGCATGTCGTATTCGGGGATCGGCGCGGTGGTTTCGCGGTAGATGACCTTGCACTCGCCCGAGCAGCTTGCCCAGGCATAGGGGCCGCGATCGTCGGATGCGACGCCGGAGATGCCGCCGAGGATTTCCTTGTAGAAACGGGCGATCGCCGCGAGGTCCGTGCCAGCGGGGATGTCGAATTCGACATAGGGCATCCCGACGCGCATGGAACCGAAGCGGGCCGGATCGGGGGTGTGGACGCGGATGCGGTTGCCCCACGGGCAGACGGCTTCCACCGTGTCCCCGGCCTGGCGGAAGCTGAATTTCGTTCCTTCCAGATACTTGCCTGCATTGTGCAGCCGCTTCATCAATGCTTCCAGGTCGGGCAGCACAAGGGCGGTGGTGCCGCGCAGCACATCGATGCCGCGGGTCGGCAGGTGGAACTGCCCTTTGCCGACATTCACCCACATGTTGTCGAGCCCGGCCATCAAATACGGATCGCGCGTCAGGCCCAGGCCCATGATATAGAACGCTACCGCTTTGCTTTGGTCCGGCACGCGGACATTGACGTGGCCGAGTTCGACGATGTTGCCGAAATCCTCGGCGGTGCGGTCGAAAGCCGGCATTGCGGCGTTGGTGTCCATGCCTTGGGTCCCCTGCGTGATTGCGTTCAGCGTTGCCCGCTATCCTAGTCCTGGCCGCGTATCTGGTCCATCCCGGCGGGGCGTGCTTGTATCGCGGCAAGCAACAGGCTGGGAAACGTCATGCCACTGATCCATTCGGCGGCGCCGGATCACGCGCCGCCGTGACCGTTTTGGCCGCCGACAGTGGGCTGCGCGCCCTGCTGTCCTCCCGCGCGTTTCTGCGTCTTTGGGCGATCGGCGGCTGCGTCAATACGATGCGGTGGTTTGAGGTCTTGTCGGCCGCGCTGTTTACCTTGGACGTGACCGGATCTGGTCTGGACGTTGCTATCGTTTCGGCAGCGCGGACAATGCCGATGTTCCCGCTGGGCGCGTTCTCTGGCGTGGTCACCGAGGCGGTGAACCGGAAAAAGGTCCTGCTCATCGGCCAGGTCGTGACCTGCTCGGCATCCGCCTCCGTTGCGCTGCTGGCATGGGCGGGGGTGGTGCGGCCGTGGCACATCGCGGCCGCGGCTTTGGTGGCGGGTGTTGTCTGGTCCACCGACATGGCGACCCGCCGGCGAATGGTGGGGGAGTGCGTACCCGGACGTTTGGTATCCCGAGCGCTGGCGTTGGATACGATGTCGAATTCGTTTACGCGGCTGGTGGGGCCGGTTCTGGCGGGCGCGATCTATCAACGGCTGGGCCTGGGCGGGTCGTTCAGCTTCTCGGCCTGTATCTACGCCCTCGCGGCGGTTCTGGCGTCGGGAGTTGGCTACCAGCAGGAGACGCGGCGGCTGGTGCTGGGCAATGTGGCGCGGGAACTGGCCGAGGGGCTGCGGTTCGTGCGCGGCGACCTGATCATCGGCGGGGTGCTGGCGGTGACGTTCGCGATGAACCTGCTGGGCTTTCCCTACAGCGCGCTGGTCGCGCCGATCGGGCGGGCGATCTTCCGGGTTTCACCGACTCTCGTCGGTGTGCTGGCGGCCGCGGAATCGTTCGGCGCATTCCTGGGCGGGGCATTCCTGACCAGCAGGGAGCCACGGATCAACGGCCGGATACTGATGGTCGGCGGGTCTATGCTGTTCCTGGCCTGCGTGGCGGCGATGCCGCTGATGCCGAGCTTCTGGCTGGCGTGCGGGGTGCTGGCGATCGGCGGTTTCGGGTCGTCGGCATTCTCTAATATGCAGACGTCGCTGATCGTGCTGCATGCGCCGGTGCATATCCGGTCGCGGTTGATGGGCTTGCTGACGGTGTGTGTCGGGATGGGGCCGCTGGGGATTCTGCTGGTGGGCGGGTTGGCGGCCGTGGCCGGGCCACTGCTGGCGATCGATGTGGTGGCGGTGACGGGGTTCGTGCTGGTGTGCGGGATCGGGGCGGTGTGGAAGCGGCGGGAGACGGTGGTTTCAGAAGGGCCGGGCTAGCGCGCCGATGCGGCGGCTTTGGCGCCAACGGAGATTGGTCGATGGCCGAGCATTCCGTGGTCCGCGCCGGATTGACGTAGCCAACAAGAGCGAGGGGGCTGCCGTGCTGGCCCCTATCGGGCCGTCCGATGCCTCCCGGCTGCTGTTGAAGCGGGTCGCCGCCCAAAAGGGCGCTACTGTCTGAGCCGCTTGTGCCGAACGCTGAAGCCGTGGAAGCGATGAAAGCCGCGCGGCTTTTTCGCGAGCCTGAATGCTCACTGTTAAAGGGCGCGGCGTTGAAGCCCGGGTGCAAGGCCGTGCGCTGCGCCTCGGCGCCGGGCGCCTGCTCCTGGAGTTCAATGCCCGGGCGGGCGATCTGGACGCGGATGCAGTGGCGTTGGAGGCGGAGAGTTGTCCGCCATTGGCGAAGGACGTTTCCATCGCCGCATAGGGGTGACGGTCGAAAACGGTGACGCGGTGGCCGCGGCGGGCGAGGTTATAGGCGGTGGTGATGCCGGTGATGCCGGCGCCGATGACGGCGATTGTGTGAGAGGACATGTGCATTCTCCCCCGCCCTTGGCGGGTGTCCGAATGCCCCCTCTGTCATTGGCCTGAGAGCATCGTCGTGCCCCTGCATGGGGCGGCGACTTACACCATCGGCGGGGGCGGCTGCCCCACTTTTCAGAGATTCAGTCCGTTCGCGGTTTCTTGTGCCTGAGAGTTTCCGGGGCGGTTGCTCCTTCGGCGCCGCTTTGGCCGTGAGGCCGCCGCGAACTCTTCCGCCCGGGTGTTGTGGCAGGATCGGTGGGGGGAGTCACGTTTGTTGTGATTTGCAACCAATGCCTGGGCTGGGGCGATTTTGGGGAGGCGGACCGATGATTTGGTGCTTCGCCCACTGGCCAGCCGGGTCTGGATAGCGTGGGCCGGCCGGCTACTCGGATTGAGAGGCGAGCGTAGCGGGCATGGGGTGCTTTGCGCCGATGATGGTCGTTAAAACGGGCGGCCCCGTTTCTTCAGAGCCGTCGTTATTGGGGTCCAGTGCAAATGGCTGGGTTGGGTGGTTTGCAGCCTGTCGGCTTTACAGCGCGGCCGGGCCGAAGCGGACATTCATTTCATGGCGACCTTTGGCCGAAAACGGAGTGGCCGGTTGGTAGTCGCAATGGGAAAGCAGCCCCTCGGACCGACCTGCCAATCCGTTCAGCTCAATGAAATGAATTAATCAA
>DAIEHR010000290.1 GCA_027353465.1 Acetobacteraceae bacterium
CTGGATCAGGCGGTCAGCCACGCGGGAACCCGGGCCGGCGCCGCCGACAGCGCGGTGTGGTTCTGGACCGCGAATGATTTGAACAGTTTGGCCAGTTCCTGGTCGATCGACCTGTTATCGCGAAAAATCAACGGCGGTTCGG
The DNA here is from genome assembly GCA_027353465.1 of Acetobacteraceae bacterium. Taxonomy (GTDB): domain Bacteria; phylum Pseudomonadota; class Alphaproteobacteria; order Acetobacterales; family Acetobacteraceae; genus Rhodopila. The sequence goes on from DAIEHR010000290.1 coordinate 143, forward strand.
CCGGCGCGGCGGAACGAATCCGCCTGTGCGACGCCGCCTTGCATGCGCTGGAGGCGTGATATGTTCGCCGCTTTAATTCCTCTGGTACTCAGCCTCGCCCCGCAACTCGCAGGGATGATTTTTGGATCGAAGGGAGCCGACGCCACCGCTAAAGTGGCAGGCGTTGTTCAGACGGTTGTCGGGACAGTGGCGGACCTTAGCCAGCCGGGAGGCGTTGCCGCGGCGGTGGCGCATTTGCAGGCGAACCAGCAGGCCTCGGCCGAATTGACGGCGAAACTCGCCGATCTGCACTTGCAAATGCTGAAGGAGCAGGACGCCGAATCGCAGGCTTTGCGACAGGACGCGATGGACGAACTGAAGGCCAGGCTGGGCGATACGTCCTCGGCGCGGGACATGGCCTCGACGCTGGCGCAGGCCCATAGCGGGCTGGCGTACGGCAGCATGATTGTTTCCGTGGTGATCGTCGTGGCCTTCGGCTGGACGACCTATGCGGTGCTGACCCACCATCTGAGCGCATCGGACGGCCAGTTCGGTTCGGTCCTGGTCGGCACGTTGGCGGCGATGGCGACTCAGGTGGCGAATTACTGGCTGGGGTCCAGCCTCGGCAGTTCCACCAAGAATGCACTACTTGCAAATGCGCAGAACAGTTTGGCGACCAGTGTTCCAGCGCATTTTTTGAAGAACGGTATCAAGGACCAGACATTAGCCGGGTGAACACCCGATCGAGCACACTGGCCCAGTCGCCGGCGGCCGGTTGGCGGAACAGGCGCGCGGACGCATACCAAGGGCTGTCGGATCGCGCCATGCCCCAGCGCCAGTCCGGGGCATGCGGCAGCAATATCCACACCGGCTTGCCCAACGCGCCGGCCAGATGGGCAACCGAGGTATCCACCGCGATCACAAGGTCCAGATTGGCGATCAGCGCGGCGGTTTCGGCGTAGTCGGTCATCCACGGTGTCAGGTTGGGTAGCCGCATGCCTCCGCCAGGGTGAAGATCGATGAAACTCGCACCGGGAATATCCGGCAGGCGGAGCTGCTCCAGCGGGATCGACCGCCGCCGGTCGGCCGGGTGGCGCGGGTTGCCGCCGAACACCGCGCCGATCCTACGCCCCGCCGGCAAGCGGTCGGCCCACGCCGCGGTTCGAAGCGGGTCGGCCCGCAAATAGCCAGCGGAAGCAGGAACCGTGTCCAGCGTCGTGCCGAATACGAAGGGCAGGCTGGCCATGTCGATCCAGGCATCATGGTCCGGCGCCGTCTGGCCATGGGCACAAACGCTCACGGCTCGCATGGTGGCGAGCAACGGCAGAAGGGATGGGTGGCAGACCAGGACCGGATGCCCACCCATCGCCGCGATCGCTGGAAGATAGCGGGCGAACTGGATCGTGTCGCCGAACCCTTGCTCGGCCCGGATCAGGATAATTCGGCCCGCCGGGTCCGATCCGTCCCATGGCGGCCCGGGCAGCGGCGGAAAGTCCGAACGGTAGCGGGCGTGACGCTTTCGCCATTCATATTCGGCGAACCCGCGCTTCAGATCGCCGCTCAACAATGCGGCGGTGGCCAGATTCCAGTGCGCCGGGGCGAAATCCGGGCACAGGCCGATCGCGGTTTCATAGGCTCGGACCGCCTCGTTCAGCCGGCCTTGCCGGGTCAGGATGTAGCCCAGGCTGGTGTGGGCCTCCGGCTGCGCGGGGTCCAGGCGGATCGCGGTTCGGTACAAAGTTTCGGCGGATTCAAGATCGTCCAGATCGGCCGATGCGTTGCCCATATTCAACCAGGATGGCGCGTGATCGGGGCGTAGCGACAGCGCCTTGGCAAAGGCGGCGCACGCGCGGGAATGGCAACCGAGCGCATTGAGCGCGGTGCCCAGGGCGTAGTGGAGTTCAGGGTCGTTGGGCGTTCGCGCCAGCGCGGCGGTGGCATGGACGGCCACCCGATCCCAGCGTTCGGCCTGCAGCAGGGCGCGCACCAGATTGCGCCTGGCGCCGCGATGCTCCGGTTCATCCGTCAAGACCCGGGTCAACAGGCCGACGGCATCGTCCGCGTCGTTGTTTCGCAGTGCCAGTAGCCCCTGCATATACAGGCTTGGGGAAATGGCGGCTGGCGGGCTGGGCGGGTGCGGATGCATCCGGCTATTCTGCCGCCGGGATGGTTAACGAACGCTGAACAACGGAGCGAAATTGATGGCAAACGGACTGGACGGCGTGGTCGCGGCGGAGACTGTCCTTAGCCACACCGACCGAACCGACGGCATGGTGTGGGTGCGCGGGCACGATTTGCCGACCCTGGTGGCGCGCCATGGTTTCGAGGGCACGGTCGCGCTGCTGTGGGACGGGTTTGCCGGCGATGGCCTAACCCGCGCCGGAACCATTTCCGGGTTCGGCGCCGCCAGGGTTGCCGCGTTCGCTGGCGTGCCGGCCTGGCTGCCGCAAACCCGGGGCAGGTCGCTGTTCGAGGGCATGCGGATCGCGATCGCCGCCGCACCGGACAGCGCCGACGCCACGGCCCTGGCGGCAGCGTTCGCCGTGGCAGTGCCGGCTTTGGCGCGTCAGGCCGCCGGGTTATCGCCGGTTGCGCCGGATCCGGCTTTGACCACCGCGGCGGACCTGTTGCGGATGCTGCATGGCGCCGAACCGGATGGCGGCAAGGTGGCGGCGCTGGATACGTATTTCACCGTGATGGCAGAGAGCGGCCTGAGCGCATCGTCCTTTGCCGCCAGGGTTGTCGCGTCCACCCGGGCCTCGCTGGCGGCATCGGTGCTGGCGGCGTGGTGCGCGTTCACCGGCGCCCTGCATGGCGGCGCGCCGGGCCCGACCCTGGACATGCTGGATGAAGCCGAACGTGCGGCCGATCTGGACGCCTGGGCGGAAGCCCGGTTGCGGTCGGGGGAGCGGCTGATGGGCTTCGGCCACCGGGTGTTTCATGGCAACGACCCGCGCGCCGAGGCGATGCGCCGGTCGATGCTGGACATGGGCCCGCGGGCCGGGCGTCTGGCGTTCGCCCAGCGGCTTGAAAAATCGGTCGCCGCGGCGATCGAACGGGTGAAGCCCGGCCGGACCTTGCCGCCGAATGTGGAAATCATGGCGGCGCTGCTGCTGGATGCGGTCGGCATCCCGCGCGAGGCGTTCACGCTGGTGTTCGCGGTCGGACGCAGCGCCGGGTGGCTGGCGCATGCGATGGAGCAGCAGAAGACCGGACGCATGATCCGGCCGGTATCGGCGTATGTCGGCCCGCCGATCGGCTGATTGCCCGGGATGCCGCGAAAAATCCTGCCCGTTTTCCGTGGTGAAGGGATAGAGTTGCCGACGGCGCACCCGCTTCGGAGGTTATCGTGATCTTTCGCCAGTTATTCGACGCGACGTCGGGAACCTATACTTACCTTCTGGCATCCCGCCGCGGCGGGGAGGCGCTGATTATCGATCCGGTTCTGGAAAAGGTCGAACGGTACCTGAAGCTGATCGAGGAACTGGATCTGCGGCTAGTAAAGGCGGTGGATACTCACCTGCATGCCGATCACATCACCGGCCTTGGCGCTCTGCGCGACAGCACACGCTGCGTCACGGTCATGGGCGCGCAATCCAGTGTCGATGTCGTATCCATGCGCGTGGCCGACGGCGACGCGCTGCGGATCGAAGGGTTGGAACTGGAGGTGATTTACACCCCCGGGCATACTGACGACTCCTATAGCTTCCGCATGGCCGACCGGGTCTTTACCGGCGATACGCTGTTGATCCGGGGCACCGGGCGGACGGATTTCCAGAACGGGTCGGCCCGGGCGCAATACGATTCGATCTTCAACCGGCTGTTGCGGTTACCCGACGAAACGCTGGTGTTCCCGGCGCATGACTACAAAGGCGATACGGTCAGCACGATCGGGGAGGAAAGGCGTTGGAATCCCAGGCTTCAGGTCCGCGATGCCGCTGCCTATGAAGCGATGATGAACGGGCTGAAGCTGTCCAGTCCCAAAATGATGGATGTCGCCGTTCCGGCAAACCAGCGCCAGGGCTTCGCCCAAGAGGAAATCTCCCGGCTTGGATGGGCGGTCGATTCAGCCCAGGCTCGGTCCTTGATCGCCCATCAGCAGACCGTGTTGGTGGATCTGCGGGAAAAAGCCGAACGGCAGAAGGACGGCTCGATTCCAGGTGCGCTGCATGCACCGTATGCGGATTTGCAGGAGAATGTCCGGGAAGGCGGCATGCTGTATGAACTGGCTGCCGCCGGGAAGCGCGATCTGTTGTTCTATTGCGCGTTCGGGGAACGATCCGCCATGGCGGTTCGTGCGGCGCACGATGCCGGGTTGGAAAGCGCTCGGCATATCCAGGGAGGGATCGACGCTTGGAAGAAGGCGGGCGGGGTCGTGACGATGGGCTAATCGGGTGGCCGTGCGCCGTCTTGAACACGCCGCCCCGACCGGCCATGATCGCTGCTATGACCGACGCACAAAAACCGTTCCAACGGCTCGACTATCAGGCCTCTATCGACCGCCCGAAACTGCAACTGCCGGACGATAAACGCGTCGCCGTTTTCCTGGTGGTGAACATCGAGCGGTGGGACATCGACCGCACCATGCCGCGGCAGGTGCTGTCCGCGCCGCAGGGGGCCGCCGTGGTGCCCGACGTTCCGAACTGGGCATGGCACGAATACGGCATGCGCGTGGGCTTCTGGCGTCTAAAAGCCGCGCTGGACCTGCATGGCATCGCGCCGACCCTGGCGATCAACGGCGTCGTCCCGTCCGCCTATCCGCAAGTGACCAAAGCCTGCCGCGATGCGGG
>DAIEHR010000291.1 GCA_027353465.1 Acetobacteraceae bacterium
GGATCGTATCCCCGGCATGCACTGCGTATTGGGTCTTTTCGAGGGCGTGGTGACAGGCGCCGCCGACGGCTACGCCAGGATGGCTGGCAAGCCCGCGGCAACATTGCTGCACTGCGGTCCTGGATTGGCCAACGGCCTGGCCAACCTGCATAACGCCCGCCGAGCTGAAACTCCGGTCGTGAATATTGTCGGCGATCAGGCGACCTATCACCGCCCGCTGGACTCGCCGCTGACCGCTGATACCGAGGGGTTTGCCCGTGGCGTCTCCGGCTGGGTGCGCACCTCGATGGACGTGCGTACCGTGGGCGCCGACGCCGCGGCGGCCGTGCAAGCCGCGACGATCGCGCCGGGCCAGGTCGCCACGCTGATCCTGCCTTCAGATACGTCGTGGAACGAAGGCGGCATCGTTGCCGAAGCGCTGCCGCGCCTGAGTGCGCCGGCATCCTCCCCGAACCAGATCGAGGAGGCCGCTTCCGCGTTGCGTCGCGGCGGTGCCGGGGTGGTTCTGCTGCTGGGCGGCTTTGCCCTGCACGAGGAAGGGCTGGCTCTGGCGCACCGGATCCAGAGCGCCACTGGCTGCCGCGTGGTCGCCCAAGGTTCCAATGCCCGTATGGCGCGCGGGCAGGGGCGTCTGGCCGTCGATCGCGTGCCTTATGTCGTCGATGCCGCGGTCAAGGCGATGGCTGGCACGAAGCATTTGATCCTGGCGGGTTCACGCAAGCCGGTGACTTTCTTCGCATATCCGAACAAGCCACAATCCTCGATTCCTGACGATGCCGAAATCCACGTCCTGGCTCGACCCGAACAGGCCATCGTCGACTCCCTTGCTCGGTTGGCCGATGCGCTGGGCTGTCCGAAAGTAGCCGCGCCCGACAATGGCGCACGGCCGGAACAAGGGCGCGGGGCGCTGACCCCGGAAGCCGTTGCGGCAACGCTTGGCTGGCTGATGCCGGAAGGGGCGGTGATCGCGGACGAGTCGGTCAGCTTCGGTCGTGGTTTCTTTGCCAACACCAAGGCAGCGGCGCCACATGACTGGCTGAACGTCACCGGCGGAGCGATTGGTGGCGGCATGCCGATGGCCACGGGGGCCGCGATCGGGGCACCGGGACGCCGGGTTATCAACCTGCAGGCGGACGGGTCGGCGATGTACACCGTGCAATCGCTGTGGACCCAGGCGCGTGAGAAGCTGGATGTCACGACAGTGCTGCTGTCGAACCGGAAATACCAGATCCTGCTTGGTGAGTTGGCGAATGTCGGGGCAAATCCCGGGCGTGTTGCGCTGGATATGATGGACATCGGCAATCCGGACATCAACTGGCCAAATCTCGCGAATTCGATGGGTGTCGAAGCCGCGCGCACCGACACGGCCGAAGGCTTCGCCGATCTGCTGGCGCATTCGTTGAAACGGTCGGGACCGTTTCTGATCGAGTTGCTGATCTAACCCATCTCGCGCCGTAGCTGTTACAATCTGTTACGAGTAAGACATGGCCGCTTCACGGTGTTCTTGACTGTAGTCACAGGCGTGCGTACATCTGGAACACCGATGGGCGAATTCGCTCGCGGGGAGGATCAACCGGGACCGGAACCAACCGGCCCGACCCATGGGAGGATAAAATGCCGAAGTCTAATCGTAGTGAAAAGACGTCTCCGAAGGGCCGTGGGGCTGTGTCGCAGGTAAAATCCCGCCCGCATGCGGCTGCCACCAAGCAGTCCGCTCGTGTTGTGGCCAGCGCTGCCGAACCCGCCCGGACCGGATGGGCCACCGACCTGGTATTTGATGTCCGCGAACCCAAACTAGCTGTCAGTCTGCGTCTGGACGCCGATGTGTTGCGCTTCTTCCGCGGCTTTGGTGCTGGCTATCAGACGCGCATCAACGAGGTGCTGAAGGCGTTCATGCAGGCTCGGGGTGGAGCGCAACCTCCGGGCGCCGCGGTCATCGGCGCGCGGGCCAGCCGTAATGCCGGTAGTAACGGTAAGCGCGCGCGTTAGCCGAAGTAAAACGACATCCGGGGCTCTCCTGGCCTCGGATGATTCGAAGGTTTTCGCTGTACGCTGGCCTTCGGTCGGGAAAATTGGCCTCCTCATCCATAATGTATGAAATAAGCGCGGCCGGGGATGGTTCGCGATTGGGGGAAGCTGGAATGGGCAGGACCGGTCGCTGAATAGGATTTTGTCCTTAACTCCCGGAGAGGACGCCGAGCCGCACAATACCCGCTATCGGTTAACAAACGGTTAACGTGAAATATTTTTCGGTTGCGCCTGTATTGGGCGGATGAGCTAGAGATGGAGTGAGTATGCTGAAGCGGGTAGTGTCGGCCGCGGTCCTGTCGATGATGTTCGTCGGGGTAGTGAACGCGCAACCGGGGTGGACGATACCGGATCCGAACTCATTGCCCGATGATGCATTTGGCCAGGTCGTGCGTTACGGACGCGACCTGATCGTGAAATCGTCTTCCCTGATTGGCCCCGACGCGCCCGATCCGGCGATGCGATATAGCGGTAGCGGATTAGAGTGCCAGTCATGCCATTTGGGTGCTGGCACGCAGCGTTTTGCTTTGCCACTTGCCGGCGCCTGGGGCGTATTCCCCGCCTACATCGCGCGGGAAAATGGTGTGCGGACACTGGAGGAGCGGATCAATGGCTGCATGGAGCGTAGCCTGAACGGCAAGCCGCTGCCGGTGGACGGGAAGGAGATGAAGGCGATTGTGACCTATATTCGGTTCGTCAGCGCCGGCGAACCGGTGGGTCAGTCGCTTGACGGCCGAGGCACGCCGCCGCTGCCGTTGCCGGATCGAGCAGCGGACCCGGTGCGCGGGCGTGCTGTCTTCACCCAGAATTGTGCCGCCTGCCATGGTCCTGATGGACAGGGTGTGCGTCTGGCACCGGAGGACGCCAAGTCTACTGGTCGTCGATATCAATATCCGCCGTTGTGGGGGCCGGATAGCTTCAATGACGGCGCCGGCATGAACCGAGCGATCACCGCGGCCCGGTTCGTCCACGCGAACATGCCGTTTGGAACCACTTTCGCGGCGCCGGTGTTGTCCGAGGCCGATGCGTTCGACGTTGCCGCCTTCGTCGTTAGCCAACCCCGCCCGCATCAGGCGGGAACCGAGGCGGATTTCCCAGATCGTTCACGCAAGCCGGTTGATGCTGGTTATGCTCCGTTCATCGGGCCGTTTCCCTCCAGCCAGCACCGGTTTGGCCCTTGGAAGCCGATCCAGGCATGGGCGAAGGCCAACCATGGCGCCGCCAGAACAGCGGACTAATCGTCTGGATCAGGTCTGAGTGGGCTGCGGCGAGGCATTGACGAAGCGGGCCCAAATCCGGCTACCCTGCCACCCACGAAACGGGAGGCAAAAATGGTCGATACGCAAAAAATAGCGGCTGGTCTTCGTCAGGCGACAGAATCCGGGGACGTTCCAGGTATCGCGGCCGCGGCGGCCAACGCCGATGGCGTGATATTCGAAGGCGGCTTCGGCACAAGGGACATGAAGACCGGCGCGGCGATGACCGCCGATACGGTGGTATGGATCGCATCGATGACCAAGGCCATCACGGGCGCCTGTGCCATGCAATTGGTGGAACAGGGCAAGCTGTCGCTGGACGGCGACATCGCGTCGGTGCTGCCGGAACTGGGTCAGGTGAAGGTGCTGGACGGATTTGATGCCGCCGGACAGCCGACTCTGCGCGCTCCGAAACGCGCGGTCACTCTGCGGCACCTGCTGACCCACTCGTCCGGTTTCGCGTACGATATGTGGAACGCGGACATTCTCCGATACATGGAAGTAACCGGCACGCCAGGGATTATTTCGTGCCAGAACGCCGCCCTGACGCTGCCGCTGGCGTTCGATCCCGGCGACAGGTGGGAGTACGGCATCTCAATCGACTGGGCGGGTAAGGCGGTCGAGGCGGTGTCTGGCAAGACCCTCGATCAATACATGCGGGACAATTTTCTGGCCCCGCTTGGCATGACTGACACGGGGTTCAAGATCGGTGACGCGCAGCGCCAGCGTCTGGCCAAGATCCATGCCCGGGGACCTGAGGGGCTGGTGTCCACCGACACCGAAATTCCGCAATCACCGGAATTCCACATGGGTGGAGGCGGTTTGTATTCGACCGTCGGCGATTATCTGAAATTTGCCCAGATGATCATGCATGGCGGGGCGTTGAACGGCGTTCGGGTGTTGCGGCCGGAAACCGTGGCGGCGATGTCGATGAACAATATGGGCGATCTGGTGTGCAACCCGATGAAGACCGCCATTCCCTGGGCGACAAACGATGTCGATTTCGTCGATGGCATGAAGTGGGGACTTAGCTTCCTGATCAATCCCGAACCGATGCCCACCGGGCGTTCCGCTGGCAGTCTCGCTTGGGCCGGTCTGGCGAATTCCTATTACTGGATCGACCCGGTGCGGAAACTCGCCGGGGTTTATGCCACGCAGGTCTTGCCGTTCTACGACGCCAAGGCGGTTGCGGCGTTCACGGCGTTCGAGTCAGCCGTGTACGCCGCTACCGCTTAGCCGGGCAGTCCGTTCGGGAACGCCACGCGCCGGAGGAAATCGGCCGAATAGTCGATTTCGTCCGGCCAGGTGATACCCGCCCCATTGGGTAGTAGCACCATCGTGGCGGCGAAATTGTCGCCCTCGCGCAGAGGGGTAAACCAGCCGCCCCTATCGATTATCGGCAAAAAATCGATGGTTCCGGATACACCGTCGCTCCAGGTGATGGCGACGGTATGATCCGGATGGGCGACGGCCGCCGCGATCTCGAAAAGCCTCATTGCACCATGCGCGTTGCCCGGCCGGCGGTCAGTCCGCCGTCGATCACCAATTCCGATCCGGTCACATGGCTGGACAGGTCGGACGCCAGGAACAGGATTCCATCGGCGATTTCAGAAGCCTCGCCGGCCTTTCCCAGCGGAACGGTGGCGGCGGCCATGGCATACGGGTCGATCGGGGCGTTCGACCGAGCGGGAATCTTGGTCCAGATCGGGGTGGCGATGATGCCGGGATGAACGGAGTTGACCCGAATGCCGTCGCCCGCCTGCGCGCACTCAAGCGCCATCGACTTGGCGAACAGCCGCACCGCGCCCTTGCTCGCGCTATAGCCGGCCAGACCGACCGAACCGCGCAGGCCAGCGATGGACGACAGCATGATGATCGACCCGCCATTGCCGGCGCGCCGCATCGCCGGGATGCAGTATTTGACCGACAGAAACACGCCATCGACGTTGATCGCCATTTGCCGGCGCCAATCCTTCAACGACATGTCGATGGCGGTGCCCATGATGCCGATGCCGGCGTTGGCGACCATGATGTCCAGCCGTCCGAGTTTATCGGCAGCGGCGATAACGGCGGGCCAGCCGTCTTCCTCCGAAACGTCCAGGTGCAGGTACACCGCGCCCAGTTCCTCGGCCAGCGCCAGCCCGGCGGAGTCGTCGATATCGGTCAGGACGAGTTTCGCACCCTCCCGGGCCAACGTGCGGGCTGTGGCCTCGCCAATTCCGGACGCAGCGCCCGTGATGATTCCGACCTTGCCTTCGAGAAGTGCCATTGTTTCCTCCGTTTCTATGTGCGCGAGCGATATTCACACCCCTTGGCGTTGGTTCCAAGAGCCGAGGCGGCGAAATCGGGGGCGAGAGTCGCCAGCGAGTCCGAACCGTCTGCCTTCCATTTGCTTGGAAGGGCGCGAAGGGCCGCAAAGGGCCGCGAAGACTCATCCCCCAGCTTCGCGGCCCTTCGCGCCCTTCCAAAATGGAACGCCCAAGCCGATTGCCGCACCGGCCGTTAGGATACGCTCCGAAATAACTGCTTCGATTGACGCACGGTCGGCGCGGTTCGTCATGGCGGGCCTCCGGCTTTTTGTCCCAGCAGCGACGCTTGTGTCCGTCGATAAATTCGATAACACGTGGGTAGGATTTGATTTTTCTCTCTCGCCGTCATGGCCGGGCGCAGTCCCGTCCATCTTCGCACCGACGGTAGAAGCGCGGATGGCCGGAACGAGCCCTTCCATGACGGACAGGCAAAATCGCGTTCCGCCAATACCTTGTGCAGAAGGACGTCGGGAGCTCGAAAGCTGGCGCTCCCCTAACTTAACGCTCATGGGGCCTACGCCCGCCATGACGACGAGGGGCGAGCGATCTCCGTCAAGCGACTCGCTTATTTCGCCGCGTATCCTTAACGAGGCGCATAGTCGCCTTTTCCCGCCTCGTCAGCTGTCGGCGCCTGGGCGTTTGGTCCGAATATTCCGGGGGAAGTCCCGTCAGCGAGTTCGGATCGTCTGTCTTCAATTTGCTTGGAAGAGCGTGAAGGGCCGCGAAGATTCGCCCCCGGCTTCGCGGCCCTTAGCGGCCCTTCGCGCTCTTCCAAATTGGAACGCCCGAGCCGATCGCCGCACCGGCCCCTAACGAGGCGCACCAACCCCCCGGCTTGCTCTTTCTCAAACACCTCCCGACCCCATAAAGTACCCCCAGGCCCCAAGACCGCCCGCTCCGCCGGAAACCCAACAAATCGCCCAAGGAAACTCCACCCATGCTCACCACCAAATCCGCCCTGATCACCGGCTCGCTCGGCGGAATCGGCTTCGCCACCGCCAAGGCACTGGCGGCACTCGGCTGCGACATTACCTTGAACGGCTTCGCCCCCCGCGAGGTCATCGACTCGCGGCTGACCGAACTGCGCGGCATGGGTGTGCGTGCCCGTTATCATCCCGCCGACCTTCGCGAACCCGAGCAGATCGCGGATATGGTCGCGTCCACCCAGCAGGAACACGGCGGCCTGGACATCCTGGTGAACAACGCGGTGGTCCGCTATTTCGGCGCCATCGAGGCTTTTGCGCCGGAACATTGGAACGAGGCCCTGGCCGTCAATCTATCCGCGCCGTTCCACACCATCCGCCTGGCACTGCCGGGGATGAAGGCGAAGAACTGGGGCCGCATCGTCAACATGGCCTCGATCTACGGCCGGTTCGCGACCGTCAACCGGATCGACTACATCACCACCAAAACCGCGCTGATCGGGCTGACCCGCGGCGTGGCGCTGGAGGTCGCCCGGACCGGCATCACCTGTAATGCTATCTGTCCCGGCACCGTGCTGACTCCGGCGATCGACTGGCGGCTGCGGCAGGAAATGCAGCGCGACGGTACCAGCTTCGCGCAGGCCGAGGAAAACTTCCTGTCTGTCCGCCAACCCTCCCGCAAGTTCGTGAAGGACGAGAACGTCGCTGGTCTGATCGCGTTTCTCTGCGGTCCGAATGGCGAGGACATCAACGGCACCGATCTGCCGATCGACGGGGCGTGGACGGCGGGCCGTTAGCCGCCGGACCGTCCGTCCGAAATCGGCGCGCGGTTCCTTCGTCCAAAGGCCAGGCAGTCCTGCAAAGCCGCGCATGCCGCAACTGCCGCACGACGAACAGCATGCCGACGTTCAGCAGCGCGATCAGGCCCAGGCCGACGATTGCACGCAGCGGGCCGCCCTTGGGCCTGTCGTCAGGAATCGCGGCCTTCCGCCACGGCATGGCAGGCGACCTGAACGTCCCCAACCGCGATGTGGGCAGGCTTTTCGGTTCGGCAACGGTCGTTGGCCAGCTTGCAGCGAGGATGGAAGGCACATCCCGGCGGCGGCGCGATCGGGCTAGGGATTTCGCCGCCAACGGGGGTGCGCGACCGGCCGATCTGTTCCAGGTCCGGGATCGCGTCCAGCAGCAGGCGCGTATAGGGATGCCGGGGCGTGCGGAAGATCGTCTCAGCCGGCCCTTGTTCGACGATCCGGCCCAGATACATCACCCCCAGCCGGTCGGCCATGTGCCGCACCACCGCCAGATTGTGGCTGATGAACAGATAGGTCAGGCCCAGGCGCTGCTGCAGATCGCGCATCAGGTTCAGGATTTGCGCCTGAACCGACACGTCCAGTGCGCTGGTCGGTTCGTCGCACACCAGGAAGTCGGGCTCGCTGGCAAGGGCGCGGGCGATCGAAATGCGCTGCCGCTGCCCGCCGGAGAATTCGTGCGGGTATTTCTCGCCGTCGCGCAGCGTCAGCCCAACCTGCGCCAGCAGCGACCCAACCCTCGCCTGGACCTCGTTCGGGCGCGTTGCCAGCCGGAAGGCACGAATGGGTTCGGCGACGATATCCGACACGCGCCAGCGTGGGTTCAACGACGCGTACGGGTCCTGAAAGATCATGTTCATCCGCCGCCGCAGCGCCGGTTGCGCGCGGGCCGACGATAATGGCTGATCCTCGAACAGAATGTCGCCGTCACTGGGTTCGTACAGGCCTACGGCCAGGCGAGCGATGGTGGATTTACCGCAACCCGACTCGCCGACGAGCGCGAAGGTGGTCCCGGTCGGGATAGCGAACGACACATCGTCCACTGCACGCAGGAAACGCTTCGGCTCGCCGTTGAACAGCCGTTGCAGCCACGGGCGGGAGACGTCGAAGCGGTGGGACACAGCGACCGCCTCCATTGTGTGCCGGTGGGGTTGGCTCATGCGTGCAACCAGCAGGCGGCCCGCGTGGCGCCCGCTGCCATCAGTTCCGGCTGCTGTGCGGTGCATCGCGCGAAGGCACTCGGGCAGCGCGGGTGAAACCGGCAGCCGTCCGGCATCGCGTCCAGGCGCGGCACGGCGCCGTCGATCTGGCGCAGGCGGTCCACGCGATGCTCCAGCGACGGGATGCTGGCCATCAGCCCGTCTGTATAGGGATGGGCAGGGTTGCGGATGATTTCGGCGACCGGTCCGATCTCGGCGATGCGCCCGGCATACATCACCGCCACGCGGTCGGCGGTTTCGGCGATCACACCCATATCGTGGGTGACCAGCATCACCGAGGTACCGTGATCGCGGGTCAGGTCCTTCAGCAACGTAATGATCTGGGCCTGGACCGATACGTCCAGCGCGGTTGTCGGCTCATCGGCGATCACCAAGGCCGGTTCGGCACACAGCGCCAGGGCGATCACCACCCGCTGGCGCTGGCCGCCGGAAAACTCGTGCGGGTAGGCATCGATGCGCTGCGCGGCGGCGGGAATGCCCACACGTTCCAGCCACCCAACGGCCTTCCGCCTGGCGTCGGAGTCAGACATTCGGGCATGGGTCTGCATGGTCTCGATAAGCTGCCGGCCGATCGTGTAGAGCGGATTAAGCGTCGTCAGCGGGTCCTGGAAGATGGTGCCTATGCGCCGGCCACGGATGCGGCGCAGCGGTTCGGGCGGCAGATTGTCGATACGGCCGCCATCGAGCCGAATTTGGCCGGACGCGATGCGCCCCGGGCTCTCCAGCAGTCCGACAATGGCCGCCCCGGTCAGCGATTTCCCCGCGCCTGACTCGCCGACCACGCCCAGGATTTCGCCTTTTTCGATGCTGAACGACACGCGGTCCAGTGCCCTTAAACTCCCCCGGCGCGTGGCGAATTCGACGGTCAGGTTATCGACTTCCAGCAACGGCATCAGCGCAGCCGCGGATTCAGCGCGTCGCGCAGCCAGTCGCCCAGCAGATTGATCGCCAGTACCATCAGGATCAGCGCCAGACCCGGAAACACAGTCATCCACCATTGGCCGGAGAACAGGAAGTCGTCACCGAAGCGGATCAACGTGCCCAGGGACGGTTGGGTCGGCGGCAGGCCGACGCCCAAGAACGAAAGGGTTGCCTCGGCGATGATCGCAAGGCCCAGTCCCAGCGTGCCGATCACCATGACCGGACCGATCACGTTAGGCAGCACATGGCTGGTCATGATGCGCCACGACGGCACGCCGATGACGCGGGCGGCCATGACATAGTCTTTGTTGCGCTCCACCAAAGTGGAACCGCGCACGGTGCGGGCAAAATTGGGCCACAGGCTGATGCCGATGGCAAAGACGATGACATAGATCTGCAAGGCGTCGCGCATGGTGCGGGGCAGGACGGCGGTGATGACGCCATCGACCAGAAGGGCGGTCAGAATCGACGGAAACGTCAGTTGCACGTCGGCCACCCGCATCAGCACGGTATCGACGATTCCGCCCGCGTAGCCGGCCAGCAGCCCGACGGTGATGCCCACCACGATGGCGAACAGAACGGACAGAAAGCCGACAAGCAGGCTGATACGCATGCCATACATGATCGCCGACAGCACGTCGCGGCCC
>DAIEHR010000295.1 GCA_027353465.1 Acetobacteraceae bacterium
AGGAGGCGCGGTCAGTGGATACATTCATGGTGCCATGTGTCCGCCAAGCGCTCGAATAACCCATCGGCAGGAAACGGCTTTACTCTCTGGCCTTGGCCGCGACCAACTTGAACAAGTCCGGCTATACACAGAAGGCTTACAGTCCGTTCCCATCGATACTTTTAACGCCAATGGCGCAAGCCCGCCAAGACGATGAAGGGCCCACAGAGTAACCCAAAGGCCCTCAAGCTCCCAGCAACGCTCGCGCGCCCTGCCACAGCCTGCGCACCAGATCGCCGGCCGGTTCGGCACGCGCCAGCATCGCCGACTGGCCGGCCCAGGCCTGCATCCGCTCGATATCGCCGGCTTTCCCGGCCGCGTCGCGCATCGCCTGGGTCAGCGCTCGTTGCACCGGATACGGCGCTGGCGTCACCGCCGTTGCCGCCCTTGTATAAGCCGTCGCGATGCTGCGTCCCGTCCGCCCCGAAAAGGCTCGGGTCACCGTCGTCCCCTCCGGCGCGGTGCGGGCCAGCGCATCGGCCCAGGCCGGTGCAAGCTTGGCCTCGGGGGTGCGAAGGAACCCGGTGCCAATCTGGGCCGCACTGGCCCCCAGCGTCAACGCGGCGGCAACCCCGCGTGCGTCGGCGATGCCCCCAGTCGCCACCACCGGCAGGCCGACCGCGTCAACCACAGCCGGCACCAGCGCAAATAACCCGACCATGCCGGATTCGGCCTTGCTGGCGTCGAAACACCCGCGATGGCCACCCGCCTCCATGCCCTGAGCCACCACAACATCGGCGCCGGCTTCCTCCGCCGCGCGGGCCTCGGCGACGGTGGAAATGTTGGCCCACCAAGAGATCCCCTTGGCCTTCAGCCGCCGCACAAAATCCGGCGGATACAGCCCCATGACCGAGGAAACGATCGGCGGCGCGGCCTCCAGCATCGCCTCGCACTGCGCGCCGAAATCGGGTGGGGTGGCATCCGCGGCTGTTGGCGGCACTTCGGGGCCCCACTGCGCGAGGAAGTCCCGCAATTCCGCTTCATGCGCGGGGTCGCGATGCGGCGCCGGGTCCGGCGTCCAGAGATTGAGCTGGAACGGGCCGTTGCTGGCGGAACGGATCTCGGCCGCCCAGGCAGCGATGGCGGCAGGCTGCATCAGCAGCGCGCCGCATGCGCCCAGGCCGCCGGCGTTGGCTACGGCGGCGGACAACGACGGCGGGCACGCACCAGCCATCGGTGCCAGCAGGATGGGGACGCGCAGGCCAAAGCGTTCGCGGAAGGCTTCGGCACGGTTCAATGGGGATGGCATGAATCACCGTTTGGGTATTTGGTGCCTCTTTAGCCCGGCCGGGGCGTTGGCGGAAACGCATTGTGCGGATCGCGGCTACCCGTCGGACGTGCGATACCGCATTCGCGGGTCAGGCAAGACTTGGGGATGTTCAATGAATCGATCGTGGATGGCGGCCTTGGCGCTAGCTCTGCCCGGCTTGGCACAGGCGCAACCGGCCGCGGAGACGCTTTTACACCTATCCGCCGATGGGTCGGTGCAGGCTGCGCCGGACCAGTTGGTGGCCGATCTGGTCGCGCAGAGCACATCCCCGGCGGCGTCGGATGCGCAGCGGCGGGTGAACGCCCTGGTCGCGCAGGGAATGCAGTCGGCCAGGGCGGTGTCCGGGATCGATGCGCGGGCGGTCGGGTATCAAGTGTCCCCGGCCGATGAAAAACGGACCCAATGGCTGGCCCAGCAAACGCTGGAGTTGCGGGGGTCGGATGGCCCGGCGCTGCTGGATTTGGCGAACCGGTTGCAGCAGCTTGGATTTGTCACGGCGTCACTGGATTGGCGGCTGTCCCCCACGCTGCGCCGCAAAGCCTATGCCGAGGCGACGACGGCGGCGCTGAAGGCGCTGCGGGAGCAGGCGGCCTCGGCCGCCGCGACGCTGGGCTTGCATGTCGATCACCTGAAAGACGTCCAGTTGCAGCAGCCGATGGCGGGGATGTTAAGGCCAGTGATGTCGATGGCGGCCAGAGTAGGTGGGCCCGCCCCGCAGGCGACGGCGGCGCCGGAAGAGGTGGCTGCCCAGGTCTCGGCCGAGGTCGTGCTGCGACCGTGACCAGTTAAGCGGGAGGAGCCGACAGAACGATCGCGTCGGCGAATCGGCTTCATGCCGCCGTCAGCAAATCCTTGATGCGATCGGCAACGACGTCCAGCGCGAACGGCTTGGTCATGATCTGGATACCCGGCTCCATCCGACCGTTGTTCAGAACGGATTGCTCCGCATAGCCCGTAATAAACAGTATCTTTATCGCTGGCCGAAGCTGGCGTGCGGCATCGCCCAATTGCCTGCCGTTCATGCCACCCGGCAGGCCAACATCGCTGATCAATATATCGATCTCGGTTTCGGAGCGGACGACCTCCAGCGCGGAACGAGCGTCGGCCGCTTCGATCGCGCGGCAGCCCATGCTGTCCAGCACCTCGGAAAGCAGCATCCGGATCGTCGGCTCATCATCCACCACCAAAGCGGTCTTGCCGAGGGACACGAGTGGCTTTGCCGCCCTCGCGGTGTCGCCGATCTCGGCTTCGCCGCCCTCCGCACAGATGCTGTGCCGGGGCAGATAGAGACATAGGGTGGTACCGTGGCCGACATGGGAATCGATCTGCACGTGACCACCCGACTGTTTGATGAAGCCATAGATCATCGAAAGGCCAAGCCCCGTCCCGGAGCCGATTGGCTTGGTGGTGAAAAACGGGTCAAATGCTTTTGCCCGCACCTCCGACGTCATACCCGCGCCGGAATCGATGACCTGGATCGTCACATACTGACCGGGGTCCAGGCTCTGGTCGCGCACATGGCCAGAGCCGATCGTAATGTTCGAGGTCTCGATGATCAGGTGGCCGCCATCGGGCATTGCGTCGCGGGCATTGATACACAGGTTGAGCAACGCGCTTTCGAGTTGGTGGGGATCGCAGAGCGTCGCCCACAAGCCGCCCGCCAGGCGGGTTTCAACCGTTATCCCCGGCCCGACCGTTCGCCCGATCAGTTCCTCCATCCCAACAATCAGCGGATTGGCAAGAACGGTCTTAGGTTCAAGGGTTTGCCGGCGCGAGAAAGCCAATAGCCTGTGCGTCACGGCGGCGGCGCGGCCGGCGCCGCCCAACGCGGCATCGATATACCGGTTGAGATCGGTGGTACGACCCTGCTCCAAACGCATTTTCAGCAGTTCCAGACTACCAGAATTGCCGGCGAGCAAGTTGTTGAATCGTGGGCGAGGCCGCCGGTGAGTTGGCCGATCGCCTCCATTTTTTGGGCCTGGCGGAGTTGTTCCTCGGTCCGGTGCAGAATGTCCGCGGCCTCTTTCTCCGCCTGCACATCGCGGCCAACGGCATGGATGAAGCGCTCATCGGGGACCGCGTTCCAGGACAGCCACCTGTAGGTGCCATCCTTGTGCCGGTAACGGTTTTCGAAGTGTACCGTGATGAGCCCTTCGGTGAGCGTGTCAATCTCGTGTCGTGTCGATTCGATATCGTCAGGATGAATCAGGCTCCTGAAATCCGTGCCGATCAACTCCTCCTGGCTCCATCCCAGAACTGCTGTCCACGCTGGATTGACAGCGTGAATTCTGGCCTGGAAGTCGGCCACGAGCATCATATCCGTGGACAGTCGCCATATCCTGTCGCGGTCGCGGGTTCGCTCATCCACCCGTTCTTCAAGTTCGGCATTTAGTTCCGCAAGGGCGGCTGCCGTCGCCCGGAGCTGCCGTTCGGCCAGCACCTTGCCGGTTGTTTCGACGCAGACGCAAAACAGGCCCGCGACCTGGCCGGCCTCATCCTGAACCGGCGTGTAGGAGAAGTTGAACCAGGTATCTTCCGGGTAACCGTTGCGCTGCATGCGGATCGGCAGATTGTCGAAAGACAGAGACTCGCCGGCAATGACCCGTTCCACCAGCGGCTTGAACTGCGGCCAGATATCCGACCACGCCGTCGCGAATGGCTGCCCAAGCGCGCGTGGATGCTTTGAGCCCAGAACCACGGAATATGCATCGTTGTAGAGCAACCTCAGGTCGGTGCCCCAGGCAAGGAACATCGGCTGTCTGGCCCGCAAAATAAGGCTGACTAATGTTTGCAGGCTTTGTGGCCATGCCTGCAACGGACCAAGCGGCGTCGCAGCCCATTCGTAGGCCAGAACCCGTTCGCCAAGTTCCCCACTATTGGCAAACAATTCGGATTCAATGGAAGGCGTTGGCAGATCGGTTGCTTTCACAAAAATGCCCGGACCCGAGGTCAACGGGTTTCGATGAATGAGGAAAGATTATCTTATGCGGGCCGTTTGGCGCACAAGATAAGTTTCAATGCTCTAAGCAAATCGTGTTTACAATCTTTTGTTCGCCAGGGTTCGCGCAACCGGTCCGTTTCCAATCCCCGCCAACCTGATCTAGCCTCCGTCCAACGACATGAAACGGAGGACCAGCCATGACCCCGACCAGCCAGTTGCGCGCCCTTTTGCGCGGCGAGCAGATCGTTATCGCCCCCGGCGCCTATGACGGCATCACCGCCAAACTGATCGCTCAGGCCGGGTTTTCCGTCGCCTATATGACCGGTGCCGGCACCGCCGCCTCCCTTGGCTATCCCGACTTCGGATTGGTGACCATGACCGAAATGGCCGACAACGCCGGCCGGATCGCCCGGTCGTCCGGCCTGCCGGTGATCGCTGATGCCGATACCGGCTATGGCAACGAACTCAACGCGTTCCGCACGGTGCAGGAATACGAACGCCGGGGCATCGCCGGACTGCATATCGAGGACCAGGTGTTCCCGAAGAAATGCGGCCATCTGGACGACAAGGAAGTCATCTCGCGCGAGGATTTCATTGCCAAGATACGCGCCGCCGCCGCCGCCAAAACGGACCCCGATTTCGTGGTGATCGCGCGGACGGACAGCCGAGCGGTGGTAGGGATGGAAGAAGCGGTGGCGCGGTGTAACGAGGCGCTGGCGGCCGGGGCCGATATGGCCTTCCTGGAAGCGCCGCAAACCGTCGAGGAGATCGCGGCCGTGCCGAAACTGGTGCGCGGCCCGTGCATGCTGAACGTGGTGTGGGGCGGTAAGACTCCGCTGGTGGACATGGCCGACGCTCAGGCGTGGGGCTACAAGTTGGCGATCTTCCCCGGCCTGTTGTTCAAGAACGTCATCGGTGTGTGCGACGAAGCGTTGCAGGTGTTGAAGGACACCAACCGCCATCCGACTCCGGGCGCGGGATTGTCGGTGCGCCAGGTGTTCAACCGGTTCGGCGCTGATGAGTGGGATGCTCGGCGGACGCAGTTCCGCGCGCCCCTGGCGAAAGCCGCCGAATGACCGCGCCCCTGACCCTGTTCGAGAAAATCTGGCGACGCCACGTCATCCTCGAACGCGAGGACGGCGCCGTGCTGCTGCACGTCGCTCGGCATCTGATCCACGACGGTTCGGCGGCGGG
Source organism: Acetobacteraceae bacterium (assembly GCA_027353465.1). GTDB lineage: Bacteria > Pseudomonadota > Alphaproteobacteria > Acetobacterales > Acetobacteraceae > Rhodopila. The sequence goes on from DAIEHR010000295.1 coordinate 5,445, forward strand.
GTTCCGCACGCTGCGCGAACGCGGCCTGCCGCTGCGGCGGCCGGACCGGACATTCGGGACGCCCGACCATTACGTGCCAACCACAACCCGCGACATGGCGACGATTACCGAGGGCGGCCGGCGCGACATGGTCGCCGCCCTCGACAGGAACGCCCGGGATTTCGGCTTCACCGAGTTCGGGCTGAACGATGTGCGCCAGGGCATCATCCATGTCATCGGGCCGGAGCAGGGGATTACCCAGCCCGGACTGCTGATGGTGTGCGGCGACAGCCATACCGCGACCCACGGCGCACTGGGCGCACTGGCGTTCGGGATTGGGTCGTCGGAGGTGGCGCATGTACTGGCAACCCAGACCCTGTGGCAGGCGAAGCCGCGATCGATGCGGG
>DAIEHR010000309.1 GCA_027353465.1 Acetobacteraceae bacterium
GCCGCATCCCAGCTTCGCGGCCCTCAGCGGCCCTTCGCGCCCTTCCAAGCAAAATGAAGACAGACTGACCAGCCGCGCTGGCGGTTCCGTCCCACGATCCTGTCGCGGAGCCAGCGGATTGCCTGTCCGGATGCCGGCGCCCAACGCCCGATGGATCCTGGCAGCAACCGGTGCAGTCGCTCTCGCATGAAGCCATGCGCCGGTTGCCACCGTGCTCCGTTGGCTCAATCGACGACCGCCCTCAAACCGCCAAGGTCGGGCGCCGCGTCCGGGTCCCCAACGCCCGCTCCAGCGCATCGCCGACCTTCAACACCAGCGCATCCTCGAACGGCCGGCCGGCGATCTGCAATGCCAGCGGCAAACCGGTCTGGCTGAATCCGTTGCAAATCGACAACGCAGGGCTGCCGGTCACGTTGAATGCTCGGTTAAAGAACGGTTGGAACCCCGACGCCATCGAATCCTCGCCGATCGGGCGGGCGGGACACCGAGCGGTTGGGAAGATGACGACATCGACGGATTTCATGGTTTCCGCGAGTTCGGCAACCAAACGAGACCGTTCCCGCTGCGCATTGATATAATCGGCGGCGAGCACAAACGCGCCCGCCATCAAGCGGTGACGGCCAAACGCGCCGTACAGTTCGGGGGATGTGCGCAACCAATGCTGATGAATCGCGTAAGCCTCGGCGCGCGAGATCAAGCTGCCGCAATCGGCGTAGGTGCCAAACGGCGACAGGGCGACATCGTCCACGATCGCGCCCATGTCGCGCAGCACCGCGACGCTGGTTTCCAGCGCGGCGATGGTTTCAGGGTCGGTCAGCAGATCTTTCTCGAAGAAATGCCGCACGACACCGACACGCAGGCCCTGCAGGCCGTGGCCGAAACCGGCGGTGAAATCCACCGCGGCCACCGAGGCGCTGCCCGGGTCCATCGGATCGTGGTGGGCCAGCACTTGCATCATCAATGCACAGTCCCGACTGGTCCAGCACATCGGGCCGGCATGATCGAACGAGAACGACAGCGGCAGGATGCCGCGCCGGCTGACGAAGCCATAGGTCGGCTTGTGCCCGGCGATGCCGCACCACGCAGCGGGGCCGCGAATCGACCCGCCGGTGTCGCTGCCCATTGCGCCCATGCACAATCCGGCGGCGACGGCGACGCCAGATCCGGAGGAGGAGCCGGACGGGTCCAGCGACACGTCCCAAGGATTGCGCGCCGGTGGCCACGGCAGATCGAACGACGATCCGCCGATTGCAAATTCCCAAGTTGCCAACTTGCTCGTTATGACGGCACCGGCTTCGCGCAACAGGCTTACGGTGAAGGCATCCTCGGACGGGATGTGGTCCTTCAGCAGCGCCGAATGGCCGGTCGTACGAATGCCGGCGGTGTTGTAAATGTCCTTCAGACCGATCGGGATGCCGTGTAGCGGCCCTTTCCAACGGCCAGCCGCAATCTCGGCTTCTGCCCGTTTCGCGTCCTCCCGTGCCCGTTCTTCCAGCACGAGCACATGGCTGTTCAGCGTGCCGTCCAGCCGCTTAACACGCGCGAGAAACGCATCCGTCAATTCAACCGGGGATAGCGTGCGTGCTTTGATCTGTGCGGACGCTTCCGCGATCGTCAGAAAATGCAGTTCGGTCATCAAATGGCTTCCGATTGGCGAACGTCTGCACATGGCTAAGCAAGACCGATACCAACGAGCCCTATTCCATGACCCAGCCACGATCTCTTAGCAAAACCGGCGTTTCCGGCCGGGTGTTCCGCTCAGCCTCCGGCATTGCCAGCCACAGTTGCAACCGTTCCAAAACAAGCCGTGTCGGTAAAGCCAGTTGCAGGCCCAGTGCCTCGGTCATGCCATAGAAGCGCAGTCCGTCCAGTTCTCCGTCACCGCCCAGTTCACCGCGGACATGATGTTCTTCCACCACCAGAAAACGGGCATTGAACCGGATCGGCAGTCCCGGCGGCGTCACCGCTCGGGCGAGATAATGCAGTCCGCCCAGGTGAGGCGGGTTACCTAGGGACAGACCGGTTTCCTCCCGCAATTCCCTGGCCGCGGCGGACGCGAGCGCGCGGGCGAGCGTCTCGTTGGCTTTTTTGCGCAGCGCGCGTTCGGTTGCCTCGGGCAACGGGGTGGCGAACGGCGCGATCAGATCGGCGCGGTCCACCCGGCCGCCGGGGAACACCAGCCGGTTGGGCATGAAGCGGTGCTTTGCCCCGCGCATGCCCATCAGCATATGGGGCTCGGCATCCACCATCCGCAGCACTATCAGGCTGGCGGCGTGCTTGGCGCGAACCGTGGGGCGTTTCGCAACTGTTAAGGAATCATCAGGCAAGGTCGAAACCCTTCGTTTTCAGATAGGCGCCGAACCCGAACCGCTCTGGCACCGAAAGTTGGCGCGCCACGTTCTCGCTCCATCCCACGCCGTCGCGGGTCGGATAGATGTCCTTGTTCTTCAGGCTACCAGCAGCGACCGGGTCGCGGGCATCGCGCCGTCGGTCATAGGCGGCGATTTCGGAGTCCAGGGCGCTGTCGTCGTAGCGTTCGCGATGCACCACGACGCGGGGCGGCAGGCGCATCGACACCGGGCGGCGGAAGACCGGCCAGCCGACAGTCAGGCCCGCGACCGGGTAAACCCCGTTCGGCAGTCCCAGCAGCGGAGACACACGCTCGATATGCCCGCGGACGTAGCTGATGGGACAGGTGCCCAGGCCCACCGCATCGGCGGCGGTCATGAACTGTGCCATCGCCAGGGAGCAATCGACGGCAGTATTCAGGAATGTATCCATGTTGTTGTTAGCATGCGGCATGTCGTGCATGGCGCACAGGCGCTGGCCGCGCCGCATGTCGCCGCACCACACCAGGAACACCGGCGCCGTCGCGATCCAGTCCATGGTGCCGATCCAGTCGGCGATCTGCTTTATGCGCGGTTTGTCGCGCATAACCACGACAGAATACTGTTGCAGGTCCGATTTCGCCGGGGCGGACTGGGCGGCGGCCAGCAGCGCATCCAGCAACGAATCCGGCACGTCCTGGTCCGTGTAACGGCGGGTCACCCGCCGGTCCAGCAGCGGGACGATGGTGTCCGGGACCTCGGTTCCGGGTTGTTCGATGCCGAATCGGGCGTTCAGAAGCGCCTGGCTGTCGGCCATGGTCATGTCCTCCGCATTGCTGATCTTCTGCCGCCACCCTTGCCGGAAGCGGCCGGACGCGCAAGGTTCGCGCCAACGCTAACCTGAGGGGAAACCATCCATGCCCGCGTCCTATGCCAATCACCGAGCGCAGTTGAAGGCTATTTTGATCGGGTGGGGGATGCCGGAGGATAATGCCGACACAACGGCTGAAATCCTGTCCTGGTCGGACCTGCATGGCGTGGACAGCCACGGCATTTCGATGATTCCCGGCTACGACGGGCTGCGTAAATCCGGGCGGGCGAAGATGGATGCGCGCCCCAAGATCGTGCGGGAGACGCCGGTGTCGGCGGTGGTGGATGGCGGTGGTGGGTTGGGGCATGTGCCGGCCCATTTCGCGATGTCCACGGCGATCGCCAAGGCGAAGACGGTGGGTATGGCGGCGGCGGTCGTTCACAGTTCGGCGCATTTTGGTGCGGCGGGCTTCTATTCGCTGATGGCCGCGAAAGCTGGACTGATCGGGATGTCCTGCACATCTGCCTCCGGCATCCAGGTGGCCCCCACATTTGGCAAGCAGGCCAGATTAGGCACCGATCCGTGGTCGTTTGCCGCCCCCAGCGCCGATGGCGTGCCGTTCCTGCTGGATATGGCGACGACCACGGTGGCCGCTGGCCGGGTCCGCAATAAGGCGAACGAGAACCTGCCGACTCCGGATGGCTGGGTGCTGGATTCCGAGGGCCGGCCGTCGAACGACCCGCTGGTGGCGAAAGAGAAGGGCGGGTTCCTGACCTCGCTGGGCGGGTCGCCGGAGAATTCCAGCTATAAGGGCTATGGGCTGGCGGTGATGGTGAACATTCTGGCGTCCTGCCTGTCTGGGGCTACGCTGATCACCGACCCGATGCACACGAAGAAGCCGGTCGGGATGGACATCGGGCACTTCTTCATGGCGATCGATCCGTCGATCTTCCGCGAGTCGGACGATTTCCAGACCGATGTCGCCACCTTCCTGGGCGCACTGCGCGGCACGACGCCTGTCGATCCGGCCCGTCCGGTGATGGTCGCAGGGGACCCGCAATGGAAGTATGCCGAGGCCCGGATGCGCGATGGCATTCCGGTTGGTCCGGGGTTGTTGAACCAGGTCCGCCAGATCGCGCAGGCGGCGGCCGCGCCTTGGTTGCTGGACTGACGTGAAGGTTCATCGTCGTGGTGGGACGGCGTGCCCCACTACGACGATGGTCCGACAACCGTTCGGCTATCAGTTCAAAAAGATCTTCCCCGGATTCATTACCCCACGCGGGTCCAACGCCTGCTTGACCGCTCGC
>DAIEHR010000328.1 GCA_027353465.1 Acetobacteraceae bacterium
CTGTCCTCCCCAGTCCTCCAAACGCCCCGAAAATCCCAATCCAAGAAACAAAATCCCACACACAGAAAACTGAGGCGCCGAAGAGACAATCCCCACCCCACCCCAATACGGTCGCCAGCATCAACGCCCACATCGACGCAGCGATGCGCTCCGCCGACCCCAACTGGAAACCATCCGGGCAGCCACGCTCGAACAAGAAGACGGGAATCGCCCCCCAACAACGCCCGGTCTGACCGACTCTCTCCCTTGACCCTCCGCGGCCGCCACGCTACCGGCTGGTAACCCAACCCCCCGTTCTGCGCGAAGGACCCGCCCGGTGAACGCCTTCAGTTTCCCGCCCCCGCCGCCATCCCCACAGGCAGAAGCCCTGCGTCTGGAAGTCCGCGACTTCCTGCGCACCGAACTCGCCGCCCGCACGCCGGTCGAAAAAGCCGAATCCTGGACCGGTATGGACGCCGACTTCTCCCGCAAGATGGGCCAGCGCGGCTGGATCGGCATGAACTGGCCCAAGGAACACGGCGGCCACGAACGCTCCTCTCTGGAACGCTACGTGGTGCAGGAGGAAATGCTCGCCGCCGGCGCGCCCGTCGCGCTGCACTGGATCGCCGACCGCCAGTCCGGCCCGCTGATTATCCGCGTCGGCACCGATGAGCAGAAGAAGATCCTGCCCCGCATCGCTGCCGGCGAAGCATTCTTCTGCATCGGCATGAGCGAACCCGATGTCGGCTCCGACCTCGCCTCCGTCCGCACCCGGGCGGCGAAGGTGCAGGGCGGCTATCTCGTCAACGGCACCAAAGTGTGGACCAGTTTCGCCCACAAATCCCACTACATGATCCTGTTCTGCCGCACCGGCACCGCCGAAGCCAAAGCCGGGGACCGCCATGGCGGCGTCAGCCAGTTCATCGTCGATCTGCACAACACGCCCGGCATCACCATCCGCCCGATCATCGCCCTGACCGGCGAGCATCATTTCAACGAAGTCGTGTTCCAGGATGCCTTCCTTCCCGACGGCGCGCTGCTGGGCAAAGAGGGCGACGGCTGGAACCAGGTCACCAGCGAACTGGCGTTCGAACGCAGCGGACCGGAGCGCTTCCTCTCCTCCTTCCAACTCTTCGTCGAACTCATCAACGCGCTCGGTCCCACGCCGACCGACGCCGGCGCCGTCGCCATCGGCCGCCTGACATCGCACTTCATGACCCTGCGCCGCCTGTCCCGTTCGGTGGCCGGCATGCTGCAAAACGGCGAAAACCCCGCACTACAGGCGGCGCTGGTGAAAGACCTCGGCGCCCTGGTGGAACAGGAACTGCCGGAAATCGCCCGCCAGCTGGTGGATCAGGAGCCGGACGAGAAATCAACACAGGCGTTCGCTTCCGTCCTGGCCCACACGATGATGCATGCCCCATCCTTCTCCCTGCGCGGCGGCACCCGCGAAATCCTGCGCGGCATCATCGCCCGTGGGCTGGGGCTGCGGTAACTCACTCTCGATAAGGAAATGCCCATGTCCGACAGAGTCCTCTACGAACAGGACGGCCCGATCGTCACCATCACGCTGAACGATCCGGCGATGCGCAACCCGATCTCGGAGCGCGAAACCGTCGATGCCATCGTCGGTGCGTTAGAGCGCCTGAACCAGGACCGCACCGCCCGCGTCGCCATCCTGACCGGCGCCGGCACGGCCTTCAGCTCCGGCGGCGATCTGCGCGCCATGAAGAAGAACTTCGAGGAACGCGCCAAACAGCCGGCCCTGACCACGCAGTACTACAAGTTCGGCATCCAGCGCATTCCGCTGGCGTTCGAGAAACTCGACGTTCCCATCATCGCCGCCGTCAACGGCCCGGCGATCGGCGCTGGCCTGGATCTGGCCTGCATGTGCGACATGCGCGTGGCCGGCGAGAGCGCCCGCTTCGCCGAAAGCTTCGTCAAGGTCGGCATCGTTCCCGGCGACGGCGGCGCCTGGCTGCTGCCGCGCGTCGTCGGCTATTCAAAGGCCTGCGAAATGGCATTCACCGGCGACATGCTGAACGCGCAGGAAGCCCTGGCCGCCGGATTGGTGTCCCGCGTCGTGCCCGACGCCGAACTTCTGGACGCCGCCAAGGCCCTCGCGTCCCGCATCGCGGTCAACCCGCCCTATGCGGTGCGGATGGCCAAGCGCCTGCTGATCGAGGGACGCCACAGCCGCTTGGACACGCTGCTGGAATTGTCCGCCAGCCTCCAGGCGCTGGCCCATGCGACGGGCGACCATCGCGAGGCGGTGAATGCGTTCCTGGAGAAGCGGAAGCCGGACTTCAAGGGCGACTGACAGCCCCAATTTCCGGAGAAGCGAGGCCCCGGCTGCCCGGGGTCTCTCGCACTCTTCTGCTTCAGGCGGCCATCGTCGCCTTGGTCGATCCGGTCAGGCGCGCCAACGCCCGTTCAAAGGCCGGCGACATATCCGCTTGATCAAAGGTTCCGCCGAATGGCCCGTCTGGCGAACCCCGATGGATGTCGAAACCAATCTGAGCCTCGGGTCCGGCGGAATCGATCACCAGCGTCACGCGCTGCGCCGGTATGACAGTGCCCTCCACGGCGACTTGGACACCCGTGCGCGAGATATCGCAAATCCGGCAGCGCACGCGCTTGCCATTGGCTAGGATCAACGTCGCCGCATCGTCCACGTCGGAGCGTTGGGTCATGCGGCGATCCGCATCCTGCGAAGCGGTGCGCACCGTGCGGATCATGCTTTGACGAAGGTCGCTGAAGCCGGCCTCGACCGCACTTACACCGCTACTGACCTTGGCCGCCTGTCTGCCGCTTTCGGCCGCATCGCGCGACACAGTCGTGATCCGCTGGGCGACCGATTCCATCGCCTGGCTGCTCTCGGTCACGTTGCGGGCAATTTCGGCTGTCGCGGCTGCCTGCTGCTCGACAGCAGCCGCCACAGCGAGCGAAACCTCGGAAATTTCAGCAATAGCTATTCCGATGTCCTTGACCACCGAGGCGGCATCGCTGGTGGCAGCCTGAATCTCGGCGACCTGACGGCCGATTTCCTCCGTGCTGCGGGCGGTCTGATTGGCGAGGCCTTTTACCTCGCTAGCCACGACGGCAAAGCCTTTGCCAGCTTCACCCGCGCGTGCTGCCTCAATGGTGGCGTTCAGCGCCAGCAAATTGGTTTGGCCGGCAATATTGCCAATCAACAGCACAACATCGCCAATCTTTCCCGCAACCGCGGAAAGCGCCTCGATACCGCTTTGGGCGCGTTGCCCGCTCTCGACAGCACGCTGGGAGATGCTGGTAGCTTGCCTGACCTGACGGGATATCTCGCTAATGGACGCGCTAAGTTCCTCACTGGCCGCGCCGACTGCCTGAGCGCTCGCCAGAGCCTGATCGGCCGCCGTGGCCACAGTCACGGCGTTACCGCTGACCCGGTCGGCAACCTCGGCCATGGATATCGCCGCCCGAGCGATATCGGTCGTTTCGCCGGCAACGCCATCGAGCGCCTGGCTCGTGCTGCGTTCGACTGTCTCCGCCATTTCCAGCACGGCGGCTCGGCGGTTCTGGTCTGCCTCCCTCGCCCGCTCAGCGCGCTCATTGTCGTTGAATGCCAAGCGCGCCTTCAGCGTACGAAGCTGATTCATCACCTGACGGAACTCGTCGGCGGCTGGCAGCGGAATTTCAAAGCCATTGTCGCCTTTAGCGATCGCGTCGAAGGCCTCGGCCATCTGTCTCAACGGTTGCCGGATGGTCCGGAGCAGCAGGAGCCCAAGCCCAATCGAAGCGACGCAACAGGTCAGCAATATGGCACTAATGACCCAGATTTCGTTCTGGCGCGCCGCCTCTGCATTTGCATACTCCTGCTTCGCCAGCCGCATCTGCAGAGCCACAAGCTGTTCAAGCGTGGCCTCGGACGGCGTGTATAGCGGTAGCACAGCGGTCTGAAGATGTTTCTGCAATCCTGCCGTATCACCGCGCTGAGCCATTTCGATCGCCGGCCGCAGGCCGTTCTTCACGAAGACGCCGCGCTGTTCAGCGAACCGGTCAGCGAGTTCTTTCTCCTGGGGCGTCAGCTTTTTTGCCAAGTAGACGCGCAATATCTCGTCGATATGACTGGCATTCGTCCCGATCTGGGCGATGCGATCCGCCAGCGCCAAGTCACCAGCCGCGAGCTGCATGACAAGTCGGGTGTTATGCTGCATATTATTGAGAACGTCGCCAAGCTGGCTGGCTGGGATAGCGCGATCCTCATAGACCCTTCGCAAGGCCTCATTCGACTGACTGATGCCCTGCAACCCGACGCCGCCGACAAGCGCCGTCGTCAGGATGACCGCGGCGAATGTGATGGCAATGCGCCCGGTCAGGCTGGCCGAAATGCTGGCTACCTTGGCGCGAAAGCCGCGTCGCACGATCTGGCCATCCCGCAAGCCAATGCCTTTGGCGGAGCCAGAGTTGAATTTGGCATAGGTCGCCTCGGCCTCGGCTACGTCGGCACGCTTCGGCTTGACGCGAATTGAAATGTAACCTACTGTCTTTCCGTCTTTGATGATCGGCGTGGCATTCGCCCGTACCCAATAGTAGTCGCCGGTCTTAGTGCGGTTCTTAACCAACCCCTCCCATGGCCGGCCGGCCTTGAGGGTGGTCCAAAAATCCGTAAAAGCCTCCTTCGGCATATCGGGATGCCGAACGACATTGTGAGGCTGCCCGATCAGTTCTTCCTGCGTGAAGCCACTAACCGCGATAAAGGCTTGATTGACAAAGTTGATCCTTCCCCCTGGATCGGTCCGCGAGACAAGCGGCTCATCAGCGGGAAAATCGACTTCTCGGGTGGTAACCGGTTGGTTCAGGCGCACGGGGCGGACCTGAAGCTGGCTTGCTGGCCGACCGGCCGCAACCGATTGGAAATGATGCGGCTCTGCTTCCATCCCGCAAAGAGGCTAAACTTAAACAACATTATCGGTTCCATGATCACCGTCTTCCAAGCCAGAAGCAGTTGAGGCCGGCTGGGAGGGACCCGGCCGTTGAAAGCAAACTGACGTTATTTATAAGGATCGAAAAATAATCACCACGTAATCGCGATGATACATTGGTTCATGCCCGAAATCAGCGCGCCATGGTGCTGATCGTATAACCCACCGAACCACTACTGCTGATGCAAGCGGGAGCGAGGCTAACCTCGGCCGACCCCGGCAATCCGATCTGCTTGCCTCGCACAAAAAATGGCCCCCCGCCGCCATTATCTCGGCTACAGGGAGCGCTGTTTTCATGGATGAGGGGAAGGACGCGCCAGCCTACCCGCCGCCTTCCGCTTCAGAATGCCCCGTATTCGTCTGCACGTGGCTTGAAGACCTCGTGTGCGCGGGCGCACGTTCGTAGCCATAAGTTTGGGCTTGGGCGACACCGGCCCCTACACTAACAACAGTCAACGCAACCAGCATGATTTTCTTCATCGAACTCTCCATCTTCAGTCGGGCGGAATGTCCGGCCTTGATGAGATGGGAAGTGGATACCGTCGCCGCCAAAGATAACGCGCCAGGCGTTCATAACTTTTATGCGCGCCGTGAAAGATTCCAGACAGGAAAGGGGATCAGGAGTGAAATGCCTTCAGCGCCTTCCGGTCCTTCAGGGTCACCCGCCGGGCACTTGGCAACCCGATAACGCCGTCACGCTCCAGCTGCGACAGGGTACGCGACACTGTCTCGATCGTCAGGCCAAGGTAATCGGCGATGTCTTGCCGGCTCATCGCCAGTTCCACCGTGCATTCGCAGCCTTCGCGGCGAGCGAATTCGAGCAGGAAAGCGGAAATCTTTTGCGTCGCGCTGCCGCGCCCAAGCAGCAGGGAATGCTCGCGGGCCAGTTCCATGCAGGTCATGGCGTGGGAGAAGAACCAGCGGCCCAGACGGTCGTCCTGGAACACCATTGTCTCGACACCACGGCGGCGATAGGCAATCACGGTGCAGTCCGAGACCGCCTCGGCAGCCATCCGATGATCGGCGCCGGCTTCGAACCCGAACACCTCGCCTTCCATATGAAACGCATCGATCTGGCGGCGGCCATCGTTCAGGAAGCGACAGGTCCGCACTACCCCGCTGATAACCTTGTAGAAGCAGCGCGCCTCGTCCCCCTCGGCGTAGATTTGCCGATCAGCGGCGACATGGATGACGACCCCGCTCAATTCCAAGCCGCCGGCCTCAGACGCGGGCATCCAGGGCAACGGGGCATGTTTGGCTGCAACTGAGAGAGAGACCGACATCGAGGTAAACTCCTGCCATGGGGAAGTCATGCCCTCGTTGTATCGGTGGTTCTGGGTAGCTGGTATTCGGTTTGATCCTACGCAAAACTACGTACTGGTTAGTTCAGGATAGACCGGATGTTATCTATCAGAACATTTTCCAACAGCGGCTTTTCCAAAACCGTCCTAACCCCCGCGGATTTGGCCCGGGCGCGAACCCGTGGCGTGGCGTGGCTGGTCAACAGGATCGCCGGAAGGTCGGGATTGCGCTCCTGCACGGTATTCAGCAGCGCGAACCCGTCCAATTGCGGCATCCGATGATCCAGAATCACGCAACCAGCCCGGCTTAATGCCGGGTCTGCCAACAAAGCCGCGGCGCCGCTATGAACATGGACGCAGAGCCCCTCCAATTGCAGGGCGAACTGCAGCGAATGCCTTACCGCCTGATCGTCATCGACAATGATGACAAGTTTCTGCCCGTTGGCCATCCCTGGACTCCAGCCTTCCCATACACATCTTCATACGGTGCCATCACCGGATCGTATGAGGCTTCGGCTGGTGGAGCCTTGATCTAGGTCAAACCGGAGAGCGAACGACGAACACCATTCTTACCAGGTCGGCAACGCTGTGCGCGCCCATCCGGGTCATCAGATTTGCGCGGTGAACCTCGACGGTGCGCGAACTGATTTTAAGGTCGTATGCAATTGTTTTGTTTGGCAACCCGGCAATGAGTCCGTCCAGGACTTCACGCTCCCGCAGCGACAGGCTGTCCAGTTTCAGCTTGATCGCGGCCACTTCCTCGTCCCGTCGGCTGTCGCGGACATGCCGGTCAATAGCGGTCCTGATCGCAGACAGTAACGATTCGTCATTGAATGGTTTCTCGATAAAATCCACGGCACCGAATTTCATCGCCTCTACCGCCAGGGGGACGTCGGCGTGGCCGGTGATAACGATCACAGGCAATTGGACGCCGCGGAGCTTCAGTTCCCGCTGCAGCGTCAGCCCATCCATCCCCGGCATCCGCACATCGGTAACGATACAGCCAGGTTGGACCGACTCCAGCGCGTCCAGAAACGCGAGTGCCGACTCATAGACCCGCACCGCGAAGCCCGAGGTCGTCAACAGAAACGCAACCGCTTGGCGCACCCCATCGTCATCGTCGATCAGGTGAACCACGGCATCAGTCGCCATCGGTCAGTTCCTCCTTGCTGAGCGATTTCAGCGTCATACGAAAGATCGTTCCGCCACCGGGGTTGGGCTCCGCCCACAATTTGCCACCATGAGCCTCCACGATCGTGCGGGAGATCGAGAGGCCCACACCCATGCCATGCGGTTTGGACGTCACAAAGGGCTGGAACAACTGGGCCATGATCTCAGGCGCTATGCCGGGGCCGGTGTCGGTTACCCGGACCTCCACCATCCCATCGGGTTGTTCGACGGAAGTGATACGAAGGTCGCGCAACGTGGTTTCCTGCATCGCCTCGATCGCGTTGCGCATCAGGTTTAGAATCACCTGCTGAATCTGGATCTTGTCCACCACCACATAGTCGATGCGGGGATCGAATGCGAAACTGACCCGCACCCCGGCTTCCTTCACCCCCACAAGGGCCAGCGCGCTGGCTTCCTCGATCAGTTTGGGCAGGCTTTCGACGTTGCGCTCGCTCTCCCCGCGCGACACGAATTGCCGCAGCCGACGGATGATCTGACCCGCCCGCAATGCCTGATCGGCCGCGCGGTCGATCGCATCCCGCAGCATCAGGTTATGCACGCTCTCGGTGCCGTCCAGCAGCCGCCTGCACCCATTAAGGTAGCTGGCCACAGCGGTCAGCGGCTGGTTCAGTTCGTGCGCCAGGGTCGATGCCATCTCCCCCATCGACGTGAAGCGCGACATGTGGATCAATTCCGCCTGCAAATCCTGCAAGCGCTGCTGAGTCTCCTGCCGCTCGGTCAGATCCCGAACGAAGCCTGTAAAAGAGCGTGTGCCGCCCAGGTTCATCTCACCGACGGCGAGTTCCATTGGAAAGGTGGACCCGTCCCGGCGGAGCCCTACCACAACCCGGCCGCGTCCAATGATCCTCTTTTCACCCGTGGCAAAATACCGCTGGAGATAAGAGTCATGATTCTCCCGGTAGGGCGACGGCATCAGGATAGAGACATTCTGGCCCTCCGCCTCCTCAGCCCGATAGCCGAACAGACGTTCGGCCGTGGCGCTGAAGGAACGCATGATCCCGTGGCTGTCGATGACAACCATCGCATCCGGGACCGTATCCAGCACCGAACGCAAATGTGCCTCGCGCTCCTGCAGGGCAACCTGCGCGCGCTTGGCTGCGGTGATGTCACGCGACACCTTGGATGCGCCAATCAACCGGCCGGCGAAATCGAACAACGGCGAAACCGTGAAAGAAACGTCGATCAGCGTCCCGTCTTTACGTCTTCGGATTGATTCGAAATTTTCGATGCGCTCCCCTCGCGACAACCGCTCCGCGATCTCAGTGGCTTCGTGCTCCCTGCCCGGCGGTAGCAGATGGTCCAGCGACCTGCCAATCGCCTCGGCGGCCGTAAATCCGAACAATGCTTCGGCGCCGCGATTCCAGTCGGTCACGGTTCCGTCGAGGGTCTCGGCCACAATCGCATCGTCTGATGATGTCACGATCGCGGCCAACCGGCTGTTGATCTCGTGGATAGATGTGCGGCAACCGGCATCGATCAGCATCCCGGCCACCTCATTTGGGCCAGCGCCAACGACCGCGTCCATCCCAGTTTCGGCCATAAGCGCCTGCCCGCGCACTCGCAGCCAGCGGCCGCTTGCCACGGATCGCGCTTCGAAGTCGAATGCCCCGGCTGTATCGATGCTGTCCTGAAGCGCCCGTTCGGCCCGCAACCGATCATCGGGATGAAAGGCTGCGATCAGACGAGCATAGTCCAACGACGGACCGTCGGCGAAACCCAGTAGAGTGGCCGCCTGGCGCGACAACCCAACAATCCCGCTCCCCAGGTCCCAGTGCCACAATCCAATGTCGGCAGCCTCCAGCGCACGGCCGATGCTGCCCGCCGGCATGTGCAGGGTCTTCGCGGGATCGGGATCGGTGCCCATCAAAGGCTCAAGTTCAACATCTCAAATCCTATATTACAGGGTTCGCGCGCGGTTGCCATCGCCCGCAAAGCCTGTTGACCTGGGTCAATGCTGGCGCCGGCAAACCGGTGCAAGACTGGGGCCGAACGGAAGATAAGGAGAGTGCCATGAGTCTTCGTGACATGATGGTCCTGTTGGATGGCTCGGCCCGGGACGAGGCGAAGCTGGCGGTCGCTATCCGGCTTGCCCGGCGGCACGATGCCCATCTGACAGGGCTATGCCCGCTGGAGCTATTGTTGCCCGCGGATATGGCATTCGCGCTTGGCGGCTATCCAGATTTGTGGGCACTGCCGGAGTTTGCCAAGCAGATAGATAGCCAAAGCCGGGCAAAGGCCGCGATCATCGAGGGCGGGTTCCGCGAATTGCTGCGGCGCGAAGGTGTAAATGGTGATTGGCTGTTCGAAACCGGCCCATTGGTCCCCGCCGTAACGCAACGCGTCCAGGCCACGGACCTGGTCATCGTGGGGCAGGCCGATCCGGACAATCCGTTGCCCGCCGCTGCCCGGACGCTGGTGGAGGACATCCTGATGACCGCCGGCCGCCCATTGCTGTTGATCCCTTATGCCGGCCTTTTCAACGAGATCGGCGCCAATGCCCTGATCGGCTGGACGCCAACACGCGAATCTGCCCGGGCCATCCATGATGCCCTGCCAGTGCTGGCGCCATCGGCCAAGGTTATGGTGCTGACCGTCGAGACCTCGCGCCCCAGCCGCGATGAGGACGGACTTCCAACCGCGGACATCGCCGAACATCTCGCGCGCCACCATTTGCAGGTGTCGGCGGCACGGACGGTTGTATCGGATGGGCTTTCCCCGGCCGATGCGCTGCTTGACTATGCGTCCGACATCAGCGCCGACCTGCTGGTGGTCGGCGGCTACGGACATTCGCGAACACGGGAGATGATTATGGGCGGGGTCACCCGCGATCTGCTGCGCCACATGACGCTGCCGGTACTGATGTCGCACTGATCGTCTCGTCGGCAAACGCTCAGGCTGCCAGGCGATGTCGCAGGCGAGCCAGACGGGCCTGTTCAAGGTCGCCGCGGCGGTTCCACAGCGATCGGTACCAACCGATGCGGGCCGCCACCTGATAGGCCAGCATCCGTTCCTGCGCGACGTATTGGCGGGCGGCGTCGGCTAGGCTGCGCGCCAGTTCGGGCATCGCGATCAATCGGAGCAGACGCGCCTGGAACTCTATTGGGTCGCGAAACAGCAGACCGGTGCGTCCATCGTCGATGCTGTCTCCATAAACAACATTGCTGGCCAGCGCGGCGGTTCGGCAGGCCCCTGCTTCGATAAACTTCAGGTCCGACTTCGCTCGGTTGAACGCGGTATCACCCAGCGGCATGAACGAGATTTCGCAGCCGCCTAGGATGCGCGAATAGGTGTCGTAATCGCAGGTCGCGGTGAATGTCTTGTGGTCCGTTTCCAGCGCATCGAAGAAGCCCTGGTCGTGGACAACCTGAAATTTCAGGCGGCTTCCAGCCATTCTGGCGATATTATTGATCACCGGCATCAGCGACTGCCAGTCCGCTTCCCGGTTCAATGCACCGAAGAAGAATGAAAGTGACGCCGGATCGGCAAAATTCCTGATCTCGGGCAGCGACGCGATTGCGTTTGGGAATATCGCGATTTCGGGATTGTATTTGCGCAATGCATCGGCCATCGCGGGCGTGCTGGTCTGAACAGCATGCACGCCAAGAAAGGATATGTCACCGCCAACCCGCATCATCGGGAAATGATCCGGATGGTCATCGAACTCGGTAACCGCGAGATATCCGGCGACTGCCAGCTTTTGCAGCGTTGCCAGTCCGTTGGGTCCGACCAGCGACGGCCTGTGCAGGACGAATATCCGTGGAGAGTCGTCCTCAGGCGGCTTCACTTCCAGCGCCGCGACGACCGAAGCCCGGACATCAGTTGAGGTCGCCAGGGCCTCAAACGGATGAACCACCCGAACGTGGGAAACGCCGCCGACGGGTTTCAACATGTTACCCGCGACGATGATCGGCCGCACGGCGTCCTTCGACGCGCGGCACACCCAATGACCTGCCGCGCTGCGACGGGCGAAATCATTGATATCAATGCCTAACGCCGACAAGCCAGGCGACAGGGCGTTGCAGAACCACTGCGCGGCTTCGGGATCCGGCTCCACCGCCGTGATATCGTGGACCGATAGGCCGAGCCGATTGAACTCCGACGTCAGGCCAGCCTGCGTTCGGCCTGGTTGGTTGGGCTCGCGGTGCCCCACTTCCGCGGGTTCGTACAGCCCCCGCAGGTGTCGTTCCGTCAGGCGCCAGTATTCCGGATTCGGCACAATCAGCAGAACGATCCCGCCGGGACTCAGCGCTTCGCAATGCCGGCCAATAACCGTCCACGGGTCCGATAGCTTATGGATTTGGCCATAGACGATACAGTCGATGCCATCGGGCGGATCGAAAGGCAATGCATCGGCCGGGATCTCGGTATTAACAACATCATCGCAACAGGAAACCAAGTGTGCGGCGGCCAGCGGATCTGGTTCGATCGCCAGCAAGCGGGCTTTTGGATTCATCGCCCGATAGGCACGCGCCAATTCGCTGTTACCGCAACCCGCGAACAACACAGTGCGCGCCGTCAGTGGAATGCGGGGCAGCATGTCGAGGACAGAAACAGACATCGTCATCGGGTGATTTTGCCATCCCGCGAAAGGACAAAGTTGCGGCCGCGCAGCCGGAGGAGATTAGCTGGTTGGCGGATTCCCGGTCCCGTTGCAAGAACTCGATGCTGCGAGTGCGAAAAAGCCGAACCATAGCCAAGCCGGTGACAGACCTCGATTTTAGTTCAATATCGTAACCTGCTTGCCAACAGCGGCGGTGAACGGACAAGACGTCGGCCCCAAGGTCTTGCCGGGCGATGTTGCCACCTGTTTGAAAGGCCAGCCAAAGGCTGCCCGGACGAAGCCGGTTGCATAGGCCAGACGCCAACGCGCGGCCAACAGCAGCGTGGACTGGGGCGGCAGCAGCGCGGCCGGCGCGAACAGCGCGGCGACCAGCAAACGACGTGGCAGTTCGCGCCAGACAGCAACAGGTTGGCGCAGCATCCGCCGTGTGAGCACGGTCGAGGCGCCCTGCCAATACAACCGGGACAGGAGCCACCCAGGCTGCATGCGGCGGGCCTGAATTTGGTGGTAAACGGTGATGCGCGAATCGTAGCGCACGGAAAACCCGGCATCCTGCAAGGTCCAGGCAAGCTGGACTTCCTCGTCCGACAGCAGCGAATCACCGCGGCGCCCGGCGCCCGCGCCGAAACCGCCCGCGACAAGCAGCGACAGAACATGGATCACCATGTTGGCGCCATAGGGTTCCAGGCCTTTTGGAACCGACGCGGTTCGGTATTCGCCCCCGCCCTCATGTTCAATGATCGACAGCACCCCTTTCAGCGACGACGGCCACCATGATGGAAGCGGAGCCTCCCATTTCGGCAGGATGCGACCGCCGATCAGGGCGGGACACCGGCCGGGCCGGGCGATGGCGGCCAAAATCGTTTCCACCCAGTCCGCGGCTGGTATCGCGTCATCGTCGAGGTAGCCGATGAACTTGGTTCGGGCAGCCCACGCGCCAGTGTTGCGGGCCAGGCTCAGTCCGGGCTGGTCGAGGCGGATCAGCCGGGCGCCATGGTGCGCCGCCAGCGATGCCAGTTCGGCTGCCGCCGCCGGGGGAGATCCGCTGTCAACGACGACAACGCTGAAGCAATCCCGCGCGACGGTCTGGGCGGCGAGGCCGTCGAGACAATCGCGCACATAGAGCGGGCGGTCATGGGTGCAGATGCAGACGGTCAGGTCCATGACCAGAGTTATAGCGGTGAATGGTTGATAATCCGTTAACGCCATGAACAGCGTTGGCGGCAAGCACGGAACCGGCTTAGCCTTCCAACCAATGTCCAGTTCAGGAGAGGAATCACCCGTGGCCGCACCCTACCCGCTTGCCGAATCCAACCCCTCGGCCCTTGGTTTCGCCGCCGCACCGCTGGACCGGCTCGATACCCTGATCCAGTCGCACATCGCGCAGGGGCGCTATGCCGGCGCCCAGATCGCGCTCGCCCGGCACGGCAAACTCGCGTTGACCCGCGCCTATGGCGATGCGCGGACCGAAGGCGGTTCGCTGCCGGCCACCAACGACACGCTGTTCCTGCTGTTCAGTCAGACCAAGGTGCTGACGTCTTCCGCTATCTGGACGTTGGTTGAGGACGGCAGGCTGTCGTTCATGGACAAGGTCGCCGACCACCTGCCGGAATTTGCCGCGCGGGGCAAAGCCGATATCACGCTACAGCAGGTGATGACCCATCAGGGCGGATTTCCGTCCGGCGATGTGACGCAAGCAACCTGGACCGACCACGCGCTGATGCGGCGGCAGGTCTGCGACTTCTCGCTGGATTGGACGCCGGGCAGCCAGTTGCAATACCACCCGCGCGCCGCCCATCTGGTGCAGGCGATGGTGATCGAGGCGATTACCGGCCAGGATTACCGCGATGTGATCCGCGAGCGGGTGATCGAACCGCTGGGCCTGGGCAACGACATTTTCGTTGGCGTGCCGGAGTCGCAACAGCACCGCTGCGCCGATACCTATGCACCGGAGAAGCGAGATAACTCCGCTGCCTTCCGCTCGTCCGGCCTGCCCAGCGGCGGCGGTTTCGCCACGGCGCGCGGGATGGCGGCGTTCTACCAGATGCTGGACCACGGCGGCCGGCTGAACGGCGTGCGGTTGTTTTCCCCGCGGCTGATTGCCTATGTTTCGCGCAACCACACCGGCGAAAGCCCGGATCATGCGATGAGCGGGATCCCGATGCATCGCGGACTGGGGCCGCATGTGCGCGGCGAGAGCGACAGCATCCGCGGCCTGGGCACGATCGGCGCCCCGGTTACGTTCGGGCACGGTGGTGTGGGATCGTCGTATTCCTGGGCGGACCCCAGCAGCGGGGTTTCATTCACCTACCTGACCAACTTCGTGAGTCCCGATCCGTGGCACTCGGCACGATTGGACCGGGTGGCGAACCTGGTGCACGCCGCGATCGACTAAGCTGGGCATGACCGACTGACTGGACTGGACTGACCGGGCGGGGCTGGGCGGTGATCCAGGTGCCGGTGCGCGATGCCGACGGCAACGCGGTGGGCGGGTTTCGCCTGCCCGATATCGCTGTGCCGCTGGGTGTGCAGGGTGCGCAGAACAAGCCGCGGACGTTTATCTGTTCGCTGGTGGGCGCTTATCTACCGTTCCCGGCCGATAAAGTCGCGGCGCTGTACAAGGACCAGAACGACTACGTGAACCGGGTCCGGGTCGCCGCGCGAGAGGCGGAAGCGCAAGGCTTCCTGCTGCCGGAGGATGCGGCGGTGATCGTCAACTCGGCCGTCGAAACCCCCATCCTCGCTCTGGCCCCCACCGGGACGGCGCCGCGATAGGCGAAGCGCTGTCACCCCTTGCACTGGGGCGTCCTCTGTCCTCCTTATTGTCCTAATGTCCGCGACCCAAGACCCCCTGGCCCAGCCCCACCCGCGCATCGCCGCCAACGTCATGCACTTTGCTCGGTTGCTCCGCCGAGCGGGGCTGCCAGTGGGGCCGGCGGAGGCGATCGCGGCGCAGGAGGCGCTGACACGCATCGACCTGGCCTCCAAGACCCAGGCCCGCACCGCGCTGCGGACCGCGATGATCCATCGGCACGAACACCAGGACGTGTTCGATCAGGCCTTCGCGCTGTTCTGGCGCGATCCGGCCGCCGCCGAACAGGCCGCCGCGATGGCGCTGATGGACGCCCAGAAGAAACCGAAAGCCGAACGGGCGCCACCTGCCTCCCGCCGGGTCGCGGAGGCATTCGCGTCAAAGAAGGACCGGCCGCCGCCGAAGGAGGAACCCCCGGTCATCGACATGACGATGACGGTGTCGGAGCAGGAACGCCTGCAGCAGATGGATTTCGAGGCGATGGGCGCGGCGGAAATCGCCAACGCCAAGCGGGAGATCCGCAGGCTGGTGCTGCCGCTGGACCTGAGACGCACCAGGCGGTTGCGCGCCGACCAGAATGGGCCGGTGATGGACCTGAAGCGCACGATCCGCGGCAGCCTGCGCCAGGGCGGCGAAATCCTGACCATCGCAAGGAACCGGCGGGTCACACGGCCGCCGCCGCTGGTGGTGCTGTGCGATATCTCCGGTTCGATGGCGCGCTATGCCCAGATTTTGCTGCACTTTCTGCATGCGGTGACCAATGACCGCGACCGGGTCAGCGTGTTCCTGTTCGGCACCCGCCTGTCCAACGTCACCCGCCAGTTGAAGGCCCGCGACCCGGAGGTGGCGTTCCAGATGGTCGCCCACGCCGTCCCCGACTGGTCCGGTGGCACCCGCATCGGCGAGGCCGTTGCCAGTTTCAACCATTTGTGGGCGAAGCGGGTGCTGGGGCAAGGCGCGGTCGTGCTGCTGATCACCGATGGTTTGGATCGCGACGGCGCCCACGGCCTGGCAGAGAACATGGACCGGCTGCATCGGTCCTGCACAAGGCTGATATGGCTAAACCCGCTGTTGCGCTGGAGCGGGTTCGAACCAAAATCGCAGGGTATCAAGGCTATGCTGCCGCATGTGGACGAATTCCGCCCAGTGCATAATCTGGCGAGCCTGCGCAGCCTGATCGATCTTTTGTCGCGCCCAGCGCCTATGAAGGGAACTCAACGATGACCGAAGCAGAGGATGTCCTGCAGACCGCCGCCCAATGGCGCGCTGCCGGAGAACAGGTCGCCGTCGCCACCGTGACCGAGACCTGGGGCAGCTCGCCCCGCCCCGCCGGCAGCCAGATGGCGATCACCAAGTCGGGCCGCATGGCTGGTTCGGTGTCGGGCGGCTGTATCGAGGGCGCGGTCGCCGACGCCGCGATGAAGACGATCGAGAGCGGCAGTCCGCAACTGCTGGATTTCGGCGTGAGCCACGAAAAGGCGTGGGAAGTCGGACTAGCCTGTGGCGGCAAGGTGAAAGTGTTTGTCGAGCGGCTGAGTTAGGTATTCGGCCAATAGCCGCATCATGCGTGGCACCGCTGCTCAATCCGGTCATGGCTGGCGCAGGCCCGCCATGACGACGAGAGGCCGGCGACTCTTACGGCTACGACGGACAGTGCATCGGCCGCCCCTCCCGCGGCCGGCCAGACCCGTTTACCATCGTTGACAAAGTCCCGGGACAACCAACCATGACCCCAGAAATCCTCGCCGCACTTGAACAGGCCAAGCGGGCCAAACAGCCCATCGTGCTGGCGACCCGGCTGCCGACCGGCGAACAACAATTGCTGCCCGCCCCCGACGCCCCAGCCGACCTGAACGACGCCGCCAAACGCGCGCTGGACCGCGACGAAAGCGGCACGGTGAAGCTGGGCGATACCGACTGGTTCCTGCAGGCTTACAACCCGCCGCTGCGGCTGATCGTCGTCGGCGCCGTCCACATCGCCCAGGCGCTGGTGCCGTTCGCCGTGCCGTGCGGGTTCTCCGTCACCGTCGTCGATCCCCGCCGGTCCTTCGCCTCCGATGAGCGCTTTCCCGGCGTCGAAATCTCCACCGACTGGCCGGATGAGGCGCTGGACAAGTTCGCCCCGGACAGCCGCACCGCCGTCGTCACCCTGACCCACGACCCGAAGCTGGACGACCCCGCCCTGGACCGAGCGCTGAAATCGCAAGCGTTCTACATCGGCTCGCTCGGTTCCCGCCGCACCCACGCCGCGCGGCTGAAGCGGTTGCGCGATCTCGGGCACCAGGACAACGCCCTGTCGCGCATCCGCGGCCCGGTCGGCCTGAACATCGAGGCCGTTACCGCCCCCGAAATCGCCCTATCCATCATCGCCGAGATCGTCGGTGTCCGCCGTAACGCCCCGCTGCCGCCCAAATCCTCGGTATGAAGTTCGGTCCGGCCTCGCTGGAGGACGCGCGCGGCGGCATCATGGCGCACAGCCAGAAGGTCGGCGAGCGCATGATCCGCAAGGGCTCGCTGCTGGACGAGTCCGCGATCGAAGCCCTGCGCGCCGCTGGCCGGCAAGAGGTGATCTGCGCCCGCCTGGAACCCGGCGACGTGCCCGAGGATATCGCCGCCGACCGTCTGGCAACACCGCTGCTGTCGCCGCTGATCGCCCGGTCCCGCGCCGCCACTGGCCGGGTGAATCTGGTCGCCGAGGCCCCTGGCCTGCTGCGGGTGGACGCCGGTCGGATCGACCGCCTGAACACGATCGACGAGGCCCTGACGCTGGGCACCCTGCCCGACTACACCGTGGTCGCGACGAAAGACCTTGTCGCCACCATCAAGATCGTGCCGTTTTCCGTCCCTGGCAACGTCCTGTCGGTCGCCGAGGCGATGGCCAGGCAGGGCGGCAGCCCGCTGACCCTGCACCCGTTCCGGCACATGAAGGTCGGGCTGGTGGTCAGCGAACTGCCCGGCCTGAAAGACAGCGTGACCGAGAAGACCATCGCGATCACCGACGCTCGGGTGACCGCGCTGACCGGCTCGCTGCTACCGCCGATCCGCTGCGCGCATGATGCCGATGCGATCGGGCAAGCGTTGGACTCGCTGGTCGGCCAGGGCGCCGAGTTGTTGCTGGTGATCGGTGCGTCCGCCGTGGTGGACCGCCGCGACGTCGGACCGTCCGGCATCGTGCGCGCGGGCGGGGAAATCCTGCATTTCGGCATGCCGGTCGATCCCGGCAACCTGATCTGCCTTGGCCGCATCGGCGATAAACCGGCGTTGGTGCTGCCCGGTTGCGCCCGCAGCCCCAGCATGAACGGCGTCGATTTCGTGCTGAGCCGGCTGTTCGCCGGTCTGAAGATCACGCCACGCGACATGATGCTGATGGGCGTCGGCGGGTTGCTGAAGGAAATGGAAACCCGCCCGATGCCGCGGGAGAAAGCACCCGCCACGCCTCGGTCCGGCGCCGCACCGCGCAGTGCGCCGACCATCGCGGCGGTGGTGCTGGGGGCCGGGCGGTCACGGCGGATGGCCCCGCATAACAAGCTGCTGGTGACCGACAAGGCGGGCAAAACCATGATCGCCCGCGTGGTGGACAATGTCCTGTCCTCCAATGCTCGGCCGGTCATGGTGGTAACCGGGCACATGGCCGAGCAGGTGGAAGAGGCGCTGGGCGGGCGGCCAGTGCGGTATGTGCATGCGCAGGACTATGCCGAGGGCCTGTCCGCCAGTCTGAAAGCCGGGATCGCCGCGGTGCCCCCGGAATGTTCGGCCGCGATCGTGTGCTTGGGGGACATGCCGCTGGTCACCGGGCGGATGATCGACCGCCTGCTGTCGATGTACAGCCCGGATGAGGGCCGCCTGATCGTGCTGCCCACGTTTCGGGGCAAGCAGGGTAACCCGATGCTGTGGGACAAACGTTTCTTCCCCGAGATACTGGGGATCAGCGGGGACTCCGGCGCCAGGTTCCTGGTTGGTAAGCACAGCGAGTGCGTGTGCGAGGTCGAGATGGCGGATGACGCCGTGCTACGGGATTTCGACACGACGGAGTCGCTGGCAACGCTGCCGAAGGGGATGCGGCCGGAGGGCGTTGGCTGATCCCAGACAACTCACCGTGCGCCCGCGTCAGGATGGGGTCCGGCAAATTTGCTATTGGCCGCTCTTAATACCCGCAGACCCGCGGGGACCAATCGTCCAGGCGCACCCGCGATTGCCCCGCTCGCCCGTTTGCCTGGCAAGGACAAAGTCATTCGCGCGAGGCGCGGTGCCCTTACGAAGTTTTTAAATCCAACCATCGATACCAGAAATCCAGTTTCAATGAAGAGGTCACTGCTCTTGACCCCGAGTGAATTGGACGTCGAGTCTATTACCAGGGCCGACAACATCAACAACCAGCCGTTCAGGCTGCCGGTCCGGCGGGCCAGATGGATAAGGAAGCCTCCGAATAAACAAAGGAACGGAATGAAGGCAATGGCGCCCAGGTTGAGAAACGTCAGCAGCCAGAAGTTTTCGATATCAGTGTCTATGGAACCCAGCCCGATCTGGTATTTCAAGGCCGACAGATCGACCATGGAAATCCCGAACAACCAATTACGCAACGACAAGCGGCCAAGTATCGCCCATTGTGTGGTGCGAACAGCAGCACTGTCGTCATAATACAGCGTGTCCACAATGCGATCGCCGATCGTGGTCTGTGTCACGACGATCGCGATAATAATCGGCACGACC
Source organism: Acetobacteraceae bacterium (assembly GCA_027353465.1). GTDB lineage: Bacteria > Pseudomonadota > Alphaproteobacteria > Acetobacterales > Acetobacteraceae > Rhodopila. Next base: position 19,516 of record DAIEHR010000328.1, read on the forward strand.
AGCCCTGCGACCACAACCGTAAGCACAAAGTCAAGCTTGAGGTCACGTCGTATGATGCCGGCCATAAACTGGTAAAACGCGGATAGGACGGATACAACTAACGTCACGCCGAGCGCGGTTCGGCCACCGAATCCGAAGAGAGCCACGAGCAACACCGCGAAAATCGGGGCCGCAACGATGAAACGCATCCGCACGCTATAGATCAGGAAAATTGCCATCGCCGTGATAAGCGAGGCGGTCAGTGGGTGAGGATAGAATGCGTTGGCCCGGAAATCGACATCGGTATTGGTCAACTTATCGGTCAAGTCGGAATCCAGCACGAACGGAAACCAGTTCGTGTAGGTCAGACTTTCATAAATGCCCACTAATGCATCGATGACACACAACGCCAGGAGTATCCAGGCCAGCGTTCGTTTCTGCTTATTAGAGGCCGATTCCAGCGATATCGCCAGCAGCCCAGCCGACCAGAAGCTTTCGATGTAAACCATCGATCCGCTATAGCCATTGAAAATTATAGAATAAATGCCAAGCAATGGGATGCCTAACACAAACAGCATCAGGCCGGGCGCTTCGCGGAATCGAACCTGGATTGGCACGTCTCCGCGAATCAGAAGATAGATCACACAGAACAGGACAATGATCGACGCTGGGTGAACCTTGATGGGAACGTGGATACCAGCGGCATTGAGCAGGTTGCCGGTGAGCACGAATTGCAAGAAGATTGCAAACACCGCCCACCAAAAGATCGCGGTGTATTGTCCGGAACGCCGAAGCGATGACCGAGCCGGGGTTGGCTGCAAAAGGCGCAAGGTTCTTACCACAGTGAGGTCCTTTTGTCCCAAATCAATAGCAAATGAGAACAATTTTGAAATTTGTTACAAAGTTACCCCATGGCCTTCCATCTCGGGACAGGTCAACACGGCTCCAGTTTCAAAGTCAGTTTCCGTTAGGTAGCATGAAACGTGGGCAGCCACATGGCATCCCGCAAAACATTTGAGTGATGGTCGCGGTTCGGAAAAGCTGCCCTGCACTGCCCGGATACCTACGGGAAACCGACAGCGCCGTCGCCACCGGTCGGGAAATTGTATGACGATCTCTCGCGTTGATGAGTGATCTGTTCGGCATGAGTAGCAGCCCGGAACATCAAGTAAAGTTGACGACATGCCGAAGGCAACCGCCCCCCTGTCAGCGAAGTTCGTCCGCGCAACGCCTGACGGAATGATGATCAGCCCCAGCCTGTTGTCGGAGTTGTCATGCCTGACTGTGTGTCCGTCTGATATTGATGATTCTAACTAGGCCCGTCCCTGCCGCGACCAATGCCGACAGTTGGCATGCGCAAAGATCGATGGAGATCTGACCTGATGGCACAGTCTGGCGCGTTGCCCAAATCGAACAGGGTTCTGATCTCTGACAGGGATTTTGGATCGATCGGCCGGTTGCTCGGCCTGATAGCGGTCCTGGCTTTTGCCCTGGGAGTCGCGGTGAAATTGTCCTGGCTACATCGGACAGTTGATTTGAAAGGCAATCAGGCGGCCTGGGATGCCTATTACTACCATGTCCCGCAGATAAATGAGTTCATTACGCACGGATTCCGGCCGGACTACACTAATTTTATCGCGATGACTCCCGGGCTCCATCTTCTCTATGCCAACATTGCCCGAGGTTTCGGGATTACCTCCTTCGCTTACGACAGCGGTTTGTTGTTCGCAATCCACAGCCTGTGGATGGTTGCTTATCTCGCGCTCAATATGTTCATCATCAGGAAAGTCTATGAGCGCAACGCCACCGGTTTGATCATCGTGCTGCCGCTGTTGGCCTCCGCCTATCCAATTTACAGTTGGGTCTGGACCACAACCGACTTGCCCGCCACCGTCCTCTATCTCATCGCGATCGCGATAGAATTCCGCACTTGGCGTGAGACAAATCGCCTGATTGTATATACCGCACTCGGCGCGGTAGGCGTCCTTTTGCGACAGCACTATGGGTTTCTTGCTGCCGTGCCCGCCGGTATCCTGGTCGCGAATGCGATCGTTCACAGGACCCCTCTCGACCTTCGGCGGTTGGTCATCTATTTGCTCCCGGTCCTCCCCGCGATAGCGATTCTCGGCTATTTTGTATCAATCTGGCATGGACTGGTCCCGCCAGATCAGGCGTACCACTTCGCCCCGTTCAGTGAGCCCGTCTCGCTGGCCCATGTCCTTGGATTTACCGGGCTGTTGGGCTTCCCCTTCGCGATCAGCCTTTGGCGTCTGCTCACTCAATCAGAAGTTCCTCCGCGGCAAAACCCGAGCGCTCATCCGCTGGTCGGCGACAACCGCACAGCTATCCGCATACTGGTCGCGGCGATGGTTTGTGGTTTGGTTGCCGTGGTGACACTGCCGCTCAATCCGAGCATCGAGGCCGGGCGATATGGCTCCATGCTTTGGACAATCGAAACAAAGCTCCCATCGCAACTTTTACGTGACGCCTATCTGTGGGGCGCGATCTCTTTCGGAACCGCGATCTGGATGGCCGTGGCGACGCTGTGCTGGCGGCAGCGGGAAGCGATCCCAGCGGTGGTGCTGTTCACCATGTACGTCGGCACGTTGCTGATTCAGGAGTTTTGCTTCCAGCGGTATGTCGAGGAGCCAATACTGCTGACCTTGGCGGTCTTCATCGTGTGGCAGGCGCGGTTGCCGAAGGTCGAGACCATGATATGGGGTGTATGCTTCGGCGGCTATATGCTGCTTGGTTGGATTAAGCTATTCCAGGGCTTTGGCGGATTTGGCCCATAGTGGATTCCGGGATCCACCCGCATGATGCAATGCAATGGCGCTGCAATTCTTACGATACGACAGTAACAACTGCGTCAGTCGGGCCGATAGGAAATGCGCCTGTACACCAATTGCTGTTTTCAGACTAACACCGCCGTCACCATTGAAAATGCCTGTAGGCTCCCGCGGTTCGCGGTCGCTCCCGACCCATGCCGCCTGAGTGAAAACACCGGATTCCTGTCAGGGTTCGAGCCGAAGCGGCAGGGATCGCCAGGTAGAGCCCTTCGCTCCGTGCCCCCGGGCGGCACCGCCTCTGACGGCCGCCCTGGCGATCGCGCTAATCGCCGGCCAGCCGGCGTTTCAGGGTGTCGTTGATCAGGCCAGGGTTTCCCTTGCCCGCCATCGCCTTCATGGTCTGCCCAACGAAGAACCCGAACAGCTTGTCTTTCCCCGACCGGTATTCGGCCACCTTGTCGGGATTGGCGGCTAGAATGCGATCGACCGCCGCGTCGATCGCGCCGGTATCGGTGACCTGACGCAACCCTTTCTCATCCACGATCGCCGCGGCGTCCTGGCCGGTTTCGACCATCGCCTCGAACACGTCCTTGGCGATCCGGCCGTTGATGGTGTTGTCCGCCATCAGGTCCAGCAGTCCGCCCAAAGCGGCGGCGCTGACGGGGGGATTGTCGATGGAACGGCCCAGGCGGTTCATCGCGGCAAAGAAATCGCCCGTCACCCAGTTGGCGGCGATCTTGGCATCACGGCCCTTGGCGACGGTTTCATAGAACTCCGCCGTCGCTTTCTCCGCGACCAGCACCGACGCATCGTACGGCGTTAATCCATAGTCCTGGATAAACCGAGTCTTCTTGGCATCCGGCAGTTCGGGCAGGGACGCCTTCAGCGCCGCGATCCAGTCTTCGTCCAGCACCAGCGGCAGCAAATCGGGATCGGGGAAATAGCGGTAATCGTGCGCGTCCTCTTTCGACCGCATCGACCGGGTGATCCCGCGCCCGCTGTCGAACAGGCGCGTCTCCTGATTCACCGTCCCGCCCGACTCCCAAACCTCGATCTGGCGCATCGCCTCGGCCTCGACCGCCTGCATCACGAAGCGGATGGAGTTGACGTTCTTCACCTCGCAGCGCGTGCGATACGGTTCGCCGTGTTTACGCACCGACACGTTCACGTCGGCGCGCATGGACCCTTCCTCCATGTTGCCGTCGCACGTCCCCAGATAGCGCAGGATAGAGCGCAGCTTGCGCACATAGGCCCCGGCTTCCTCCGGGCTGCGGATATCCGGCTCCGACACGATCTCCATCAGCGCGACGCCGGATCGGTTCAGGTCGATCAGCGTCTTCGTCGGATGCTGGTCGTGGATCGACTTCCCGGCATCCTGCTCCAGATGCAGCCGCGTGATGCCGATGGTCTTGGTCGAACCGTCGGCCAATTCCACTTCGATCTCGCCATTGCCGACGATGGGATGTTCAAACTGGCTGATCTGATAGCCGGACGGCAGATCGGCGTAGAAGTAGTTCTTCCGGTCGAACCGACTGACGGCATGGATGCGCGCGTTCAGCCCCAGCCCGGTGCGCACGGCCTGGGCGACACATTCCTGGTTGATCACCGGCAGCATGCCCGGAAACGCGGCATCGACGAAGCTGACCTGGCTGTTCGGTTCGGCGCCGAACGCGGTCGCCGCGCCGCTGAACAGCTTGGCATTGCTGATCACCTGGGCATGGACCTCCAGGCCGACCACGACCTCCCACGCACCGGTGCTGCCTTGCAGTTGGTAACTCATCGCTGCGCCTTTCAAGCGGATCGTCTTAACGGCAGTGGTTTAATCGCCGCCAACCGGTGCCGCAACCGCCGGCCAGCCGCGCTGGCGATAGGCACCGTCCCAGAACAGGTATTCATACTGGGTGGACCGCAGGAACGCCGTCATCATCCGCTGCCGCACCGCCTCGCTGGCCCCGTCCGCCGCCGCATCCGTCGCGGCGATCACCGCTCGGACGGCATTGCCGAAGGCCTCGTCAGAGTAAGTATCGATCCATGCCTGATACGGGTTGTTGGGCGGGGTTTCGCGCGCGATGGCCTTCCCGACCTCCCAGTAGATCCAGAAGCAGGGCAGCACCGCCGCGAGCAAGACCTCCCACGGTTCATGATAGGCGGCGGGGAGCAGGAAGCTGGTGTAACTCAGGCAGTCGGGCGAGGGTTCGGCGTTTGCTGCGTCCGCCCCGAACTTCGTCAGGTAATCGCCGTGCAACGCCTGCTCAACCGCCAC
>DAIEHR010000329.1 GCA_027353465.1 Acetobacteraceae bacterium
CCACATCGGCGAGATCGACGGTGCGCCCCTCAGCCTTCGAGACGATCTTCTGGGCGATCACGACGATATCGCGGTCGCGCAGCGTCTGGCCCGCGCGTTCCAGGCCGGCGAGGATCAGGGCGGGAAGATCGTCGCCCTGCCGTACCATGGGGATACCCGGCAGCGCGAAGATTTCAAGACGCCCGGTCATGGCTGCGCGCGACCGGAAAGCGCGAAGGAATGTCTATTCATGGTCTTGTCCGAGCCGATCAGGCCATTTCCCATCCGTCATGGCCGGGCGCCGTCCCGGCCATCTTCGCACAGACGGTTGCAGCGCAGATGGCCGCGACAAGCACGGCCATGACGGTGAGAGGGAAAATCTGTTGTTACCCAATACGTTATCATATCCATCGACGAGACGGAACAGCCGAAGGTTCCCCGCCCCATTTCGACACATATGGAGCCTTCGCCCGCCATCACGGACAAATACACGGGCCCCTAGCCGAACCGCTGGCGCAGCTTCGGCAGCACCAGTTCGCCGTAGATTTTCAGGAAGCGCGCCTGATCGTTGCCCGGCGCGTGGAACACCAGGTGCCGGAAACCCATATCGATATAGGGCTTGATCTTCTCGATATGCTCGTCCGGATCCGAGGATACGATCCAGCGGCTGGCGGCCCGTTCTATCGGCAGCGCATCGGCCAGACGCTCCATCTCCTTGGGATCGTGGACCGTCATCTTCTCCTCCGGCGTCAGCGCCAGGGCGGCCCAGATGCGGGTGTCATCCAACGCGCGCTGCTTGTCGGTGTCGAACGAAACCTTCATCTCGATCATCCGGTCGAAGTCAGGCTTCGGCTTGGACGACAGCTTCAGGCCTTCCTCCACATTCGGCAGCAGCGTTTCCTTATACAAGTCCCACTTCTTACCACTGGTGCAGATGAAACCATCGGCCATGCGCCCGGCATATTTCGCCACCTGAGGACCAGCCCCCGCGACGTAGATAGGCAGGAAGGCACCGGGCTTGTCGTAGATCGTCGCGCCTTGGGTCTTATAATACTCACCTTCGAACGTCAGGTCGTCGTCGGCCCACAGCTTGCGGATCAGACTGATCGCCTCCCGCAGCCGGGCGAAGCGTTCCTTCATCTCCGGCCAGACCATGCCGGTGGATGGCACTTCGTTCAGACCCTCCCCGGTGCCGACGCCCAGGATCACGCGGCCGGGGAACATCGACCCCAGCGTGCCGAACACCTGCGCGACGACAGATGGATGGTAGCGAAACGTCGGGGTCAGCACGCTGGTCCCCATGACGATCCGCTGGGTGCTGGCGCCCAGCGCGCCCAACCATGCCAGCGCGGACGGCGCATGGCCGTCAGTGTGCTTCCAGGGCTGGAAATGGTCGCTGACAAACACCGAGTCGAAGCCCTGTTTCTCGGCCTCGACCGAGAAATCCAGCAATAATCGGGGCGCGAATTGCTCCGCGGACGCCTTGTATCCAAGCTTCAAGGTCATGGGCCAGCCTCCTTCAGTTGGGTGCAAGCTACTGCCGACCCGGGGTCACGGCAATCCACGCCCCGAACCGCCTGCCCTGCAAACCGTCTGCGCAGATGCTGACGCATGTTTAGGCGTTTGAATCATGAACAGCATGGCGCGCCAGCCGAAACAGCCATGCCGCGGCGCGGCATGGGGATTGCGTTAACCCTCATATGCGAAGCAGTGAATCACCTCCGTGAAAGTCCTGCTGGCCGACGACGATGCGGAACGGGCAGGCGCCATCGCGCGTGTTCTGGCGGCGGACGCGGGTTTGACCGTGGTGCGCCTGAAACCGGGTGAATCGCTCGCCGATGCCGTCGCATCCCTAAGCGCCGACGTGGTGCTGGTCGATATGGCGCGCCCGGATCGCGATGCCCTGGACGGCATAAGGCAACTCGCTGCGGTCACCCCACGGCCGGTCGTCCTGTTCGTGGACGAGGACGATCCAAGCTTCATGGAAGAAGCCATCAGCGCCGGAGTGTCATCCTACAACGCCGTTGGCATGCCGCCGCCGGACGTCAAACCGATCCTGCGCGCCGCGGTGTCGCTGTTCCGCCACCATCAGCAGGCCCGCGACGACCTTAAGGAAGCTGAATCACGGCTGCGAGAACGGGCCGTCATCGACAAGGCGAAAGCCCTGCTCATCAGGCAACGCCGCATGAGCGAACCCGACGCCTACAAATTCCTCCGCCGCACCGCCATGAGCACCGCTCGGCGGATCGTGGACGTTGCCAGCGAAGTGATAAAAGACATGGAAGGAAACGCGGGATGAGCAAGCCGATCCGCGTCGGACTGTTGCGGCTGGTGGACAGCGCGCCGGTGGTCGTGGCCGACGCCGCCGGTCTGTTCCGTGCCCAGGGCATCGATGTACACATCAGCATAGAGCCGTCATGGTCGAACATCGCCGACAAACTGACCTATGGCGTGCTGGACGCGGCGGTGATGCTGCCGCCCCTGGCGCTGGCCGCCTGCGCCGGACTGCGCGGTCCCAAGGCCAGATTGGTGGTGCCGATGTCACTCAGCCAGGGCGGCAATGCGATCGTAACGAGCGTGGAAGCCGCTGCCAGCCTGGCGCTGGACGGGGAAACGCCCCGGCCTTCGTTGCACGCATGGCTGCGCGGGCAGCAACCCAAGCCGAAATTCGCCGTGGTGCACGCGTTCTCCACCCATAATCTCTTGCTACGCTACTGGCTGGCGTCCGGCGGCGCCGACCCCGACCGCGATATCGAAACCGTGGTGATCCCGCCCGAAAGCGTGGTTGACGCGCTGGCAAACGGCACCATCGCCGGGTTCTGCGCCGGCGCCCCCTGGGGTGACGTCGCGGAGCGGTTTGGGGCGGGCCGGATCGTGATCGGAACATCGGCGATCTGGCCGTTCCATCCCGAGAAGTGCCTGTGTGTCGGGGAAGCCTGGGCCGAGGCCAATCCCGAACTTCTGCAACACCTGCTTCGCGCGGTTCTGTTGGCCCAAAGCCGCTGCGACATGCCGGAAGAGGCACCCGGTATCGCCGCGCTGCTAGCCGATCCAAACGGCCTGGGGCTTCCGGAAGCGGCCAGCCGAGCGGCTCTGCCAGGTGGGTCCGGGGCGGAACTGATTCGGTTTTACAGTCGGGAGGCGTGGTTTCCGGCGCGCGCCCACGCGATGTGGTTCCTGGGGCAGATGCGCCGCTGGGGGTGGTTGGACGACCAGACTGACCTCGAAGCCCTGGCGACGCAGGTTTATCGTCCGGATCTGTTGGCACCAGCGGTCATCGCGGAACAGGTATATCCGGCGGCGGACCTTCCGGCGCTTGAGGGGGCAGCGATGCTACCGATGCTCAACGAAGATGCATTTTTATCCAAATTCCGCGGCGGCGCTTAGGATCACAGGACAAAAAGGCCTATAAATTATTCCAACTTACCGTTTTAGGTCATTTATAGCCTAATATTTGTTCATTTCTGAACACGAGATCAGCTTAAGCCATAAGCATACCGCCGCTCCGCCGCTTGGCACCGATCTTGCTGCAGATGCTAACAGAGTTTGAACACTCCGCGGACTTGCCCAACGAGGGGCTCGCACCGATCCCGAAGCGCCAGCGCTTCACGCTATCGACCGGCATGCCAACGACGGCCTGCCTCGCGAGTGAACCACCATGCACAAGGGCTTCCTAAAGGCCGGTCATCTGCCGACCCTGTTTGCTTCCTTCCTGTATTTCGATCTCAGTTTCATGGTTTGGGTGCTGCTTGGGCCGCTGGGCGTGGCAATTTCCAAAAGCCTGCACCTCGACGCCGGCCACAAGGGCCTGATGGTTGCCACCCCGGTTCTGGCCGGCGCCGCGCTGCGCGTGGTTCTCGGGCTGCTGGTTGACCGGTTCAAGGCCAAGCGCGTCGGTGTGGGTGCCCAGATCGTCGTCATCGCTGGACTGCTCGCCGCCTGGATCATCGGCATCGACAGTTTTGCTGGTATCCTGATGTTGGGATGCGTTCTCGGTCTCGCCGGTGCCTCGTTCGCTGTGGCGCTGCCGTTGGCCTCCGCCTGGTACGGGCCGGAGCATCAGGGCACGGCCCTGGGCATCGCTGGCGCGGGTAACTCCGGAACGGTGCTGGCCGCGCTGTTCGCCCCTGCGCTGGCAATCGCCTTCGGCTGGCGGACTGTCATCGGACTGGCCGCGATCCCGTTGATCCTGGCGCTGGCTGTGTTCACCGTCGCGGCCAAGGACAGCCCGAACACACCGGCGCCGAAGCCGCTGGCCGCTTACTTCGCCCTGCTGCAAGAGGGCGATTGCTGGTGGTTCATGTTCTTCTACAGCGTGACCTTCGGCGGCTTCGTCGGACTCGCATCGTCCCTGACCATCTACTTCAACGACGCTTACGGATTATCCCCAGTGGTTGCCGGCTATTGCACGGCGGCGGTGGTGTTCGTCGGATCGCTGGTGCGTCCGATGGGCGGCGCGGTGGCTGACCGCGTGGGCGGAGTGCGGGCGTTGGTGGTGCTCTACACCATCGCGGCGGCGGCCTTCGCCACGATCTCCACCGGCCTGTCCACGATCTATCTGGCGATGCCGGTGTTCATTGTCGGCATGCTGGCCTTGGGCATGGGCAACGGGTCGGTGTTCCAGTTAGTGCCGCAGCGCTTCAAGAAAGAAATCGGCGTCATGACCGGCCTTGTCGGCATGAGCGGCGGTGTCGGCGGGTTCTACCTCGCCTCCAGCCTTGGTTACTCCAAGCAACTGACCGGCAGCTACGGCCCGGGCTTCCTGGTGTTCGCGATGCTGGCGGCGCTGGCCCTGGTCGGCATCAGCGGGGTGCGTCGCCGGTGGCGGACGACCTGGGGCCAGCTTTACGGCGCGGCACGCGTTTAACAGGGGATTTCGGCATGAACATGATCGCTCCTCGTCGTTCCAGGCTGGTATTGGTCGGGAACGGAATGGCCGGCGTGCGCGCGCTGGAGGAAATCCTCAGCCGAACGCCGCATGAATTCTCGATCACCGTTTTTGGTTCGGAGCCGCACGGTAACTACAACCGCATCATGCTGTCGCCCGTCCTTGCCGGCGAGAAGACGTTCGAAGCGATCACGACCCATCCACGGTCGTGGTACGACGAAAACGCCATCGAACTGATCGCCGGGGAGGCCGTTGTCGGCATCGACCGCGATGCGAAAACCGTGACCGGCGAACTGGGAACCACGCGACCTTACGATGTGCTGCTGCTGGCGACAGGATCCAACCCGGTGATCATCCCGCTGCCCGGACACAAACTGCCGGGCGTCATCGGCTTCCGTGACATCGCCGATGTCGAAACGATGATCGCGGCGAGCAAATCGGGCAAACATGCCGTCGTCATCGGCGGCGGCCTGCTGGGTCTGGAGGCAGCGAACGGCCTGGTTCGCAACGGCATGAACACCACCGTGCTGCACATCATGCCGACGTTGATGGAACGGCAGTTGGACCCGGTGTCGGCCGGCCTGCTGAAAGCCGACCTGGAGACCCGCGGCCTGAAGGTCATCACCGAGGCCAATACCAAGGCGATCCTGGGCGAGGACCGGGTTCGCGGCGTGACCCTGGCCGACGGCACCGAATTGCCGGCGGACATCGTGGTGATGGCCGCGGGCATCCGCCCCAACATCGCCCTGGCAAAAGCAGCCGGCCTGGCCTGCGGGCGTGGCATTCAGGTCGATGACGGCATGGCAACCAGCGATCCCGCCATCTTCGCGGTAGGCGAGTGCGTGGAACATCGCGGCGCGCTGTTCGGCCTGGTCGCCCCGTTGTGGGACATGGCGAAGGTGCTGGCCGACCGGGTTACCAAGACGGCCATGACCGACTACGTGCCCACGGTCACCGGCACCCGGTTGAAGGTCACCGGGATCGACATGTTCTCGGCCGGCGATTTCATGGGCGACGAGAACACCGACGACGTGGTGTTCCGCGATGCCGCCCGTGGCGTCCACAAGAAGCTGGTCATCCGCGACGACAAGCTGATCGGTGCCGTCCTTTACGGCGAAGCCAGGGACAGCGCCTGGTATTTCGACATGATCCGCACCGGCACCGACATCTCGGCGCTACGCGACACGCTGGTGTTCGGCCCGTCGGTCGGCGGGGGTGAGCCGGCCGGCGTTGAAACCTTGCCCGACACGGCGGAAATCTGCGGCTGCAACGGCGTCAGCAAGGGCACGATCCTGGAAGCGATCGGCAAGCACAAGCTGACCACGGTGGATCTGGTGCGCGCACGCACCAAGGCCTCGGCATCCTGCGGAAGCTGCACCTGCCAGGTCGAGGGGCTGCTGGCCTTCGCCCTTGGCGGCGACTACGACGCCACGCCGAAAATCAAAGCGGTCTGCAAATGCACCGCTGCCGGGCACGACGCGGTGCGTTCGGCGATCCTGGAAAAGAAACTGAAATCCATCCCGGCGGTGATGCGGGCAATGGGTTGGACAACCCCGAATGGCTGCGCGAGTTGCCGCCCAGCGTTGAACTACTATCTGCTGTGTGCCTGGCCTGGCGAGTATGCGGACGACTCCCGGTCCCGCTTCGTGAATGAGCGGATGCACGCCAACATCCAGAAGGATGGCACCTATTCGGTGGTGCCGCGCATGTGGGGTGGCGTCACAACCTCCGCCGAACTGCGCGCGATCGCCGATGTGGTGGACAAGCACCAGATCCCGACCGTGAAGGTGACCGGCGGCCAGCGCATCGATCTGCTGGGCGTGCGCAAGGAGCAGTTGCCGGAGGTCTGGCGCGATCTGAACGCCGCCGGGATGGTGTCCGGTCACGCCTACGGCAAGGCGTTGCGCACGGTGAAAACCTGCGTCGGGTCAGAATGGTGCCGGTTCGGCACGCAGGATTCCACCGCGATGGGCATTGCGCTGGAGCGTATGACCTGGGGCTCCTGGACGCCGCACAAGACCAAGATGGCGGTATCCGGCTGCCCGCGGAACTGCGCCGAAGCCACCATCAAGGATTTCGGGGTGATCGCCACCGACGCCGGCTGGGACCTGTATGTCGCCGGCAACGGCGGGATCAAAGTGCGCGTCACCGACCTGCTAGCCAAGGTTACCACCGAGGATGAGGTGCTGGAATACGCCGCCGCGTTCATGCAGGTGTATCGCGAGGAGGCTTGGTACCTAGAACGCACCGCGCCATGGGTGGAACGTGTCGGCATCGACTACGTCCGCGCCCGCCTAAGCGATGCCGGCGGCCGCAAGCTGCTGCAAGAGCGATTCCTGGACAGTCAGCTCCACGCGCGGACCGATCCCTGGGCGGAACGGGCAGCGGGCGCCGACGCGCACGAATTCCGCGCCCTCGCGACGGTGGAGTAGGCCCGATGGAAGGATCGATTTCTGTATGGATGGATGTCGGGCACCTGAACGACATCCCCCGCCTGGGCTCCCGCGTCGTGACAACACCGGGGATCGATATCGCGGTGTTCCGCACCGCCGATGACCTTGTGTTCGCGTTGCATGACAAATGTCCACACAAGGCGGGCAAGCTGTCGCAAGGGATCGTGCATGGCGACAGTGTCACCTGCCCGCTGCACAACTGGGTTATCGGCCTGGCGGACGGTCAGGCGAAGGAGCCGGACGAGGGCTGCTCGCGCACCGTGCCGGTGCGGCTGGAGGACGGGCGTATCCTGCTGGCGGTAGGCGGGGCATGAGCGCCCCGATCCACACCACCTGCCCGTATTGCGGGGTGGGATGCGGTGTGGTCGCCCAACGCAACAACCAGCCGGACGAACCGATCAAGGCGGATACCCTGCATCCGGCCAATCGCGGCCGGCTGTGTTCCAAGGGCGCGGCGCTGGGTGCCACACTGGACAACAGCACGCGGCTAACCGAACCGTTGCTGTTCGGCCAACGGGCGGGTTGGGATCGGGCGCTGCGGACCGTCGCCGACCGGTTCGCCGCGACCATCGCCGAACATGGTCCGGACAGTGTGGCGTTCTACGTCTCCGGCCAATGCCTGACCGAGGATTATTACGTCGCCAACAAGCTGATGAAGGGCTTCATCGGCAGCGCCAACATCGATACGAATTCACGGCTGTGCATGGCGTCCTCGGTCGCCGGCCATGTCCGGGCGTTCGGTGAGGACGTGGTCCCCGGCATTTACGAGGACTGGGAGGAAGCCGATTTGGTGGTGCTGGTCGGCAGCAACGCGGCCTGGTGCCATCCGGTCCTGCATCAGCGACTGCAGGGCGCCCGCGCCGCACACGGAACCAAAGTCGTGGTAC
>DAIEHR010000357.1 GCA_027353465.1 Acetobacteraceae bacterium
GGGTGGCCGGCGAGGACTCGGCCCTGTCGCATCCGCATCCGGTCTGCCGAACCGCGTGCGCTGCTTATGCCGGGGCGATTGCGGCGGGTTTGGCCGGCGCTGACCGGCGCGGCATGATGGACACCGCGCTGGGTATCGCCGGTGCGGCGGGGGCGGACGCCGCGCTGGTTCTGGCCGTTCTGCGCCAGGCGCGGGCCGGTGTTGCCCCGGCGGAGTTTCAGCACCAGATGGGCTGGGTGCTGATCGCCTTGCAAAACGCATTCTTCCATCTCGCCGCCGGGACCGCCGTCGAACCGGCGCTGATCTGGACGGTGGCCCAAGGCGGCGACAGCGATACTAATGGCGCCATCGCCGGCGCCCTGCTGGGTGCGGCGGACGGGCGGGCCTCGCTGCCGGTGCGCTGGGTCATGCCGGTGTTAACCTGCCGTCCCCACCCCGGCCTGCATCCGGCGCGGCCCAGACCCGATGTTTACTGGCCGGACGACCTCCTCGACCTGACCGAGGCTTTGCTGCTAAGGCGCACACCGTCATGATCCAAATCGATTACGCTAAACTGGCCGCGACGCCGGTTTCCAACGATCCGTTCCCGCATGCCGTGGTGCCGGGGTTCGTGCCGGCCGCCAGCCTGGACAAGGTGCTGGCCGGTCTGCCGCCGCTAGGCAAGCGTGGGTCGTTCCCGGTGGATTCGGTGAAGCTGGGCCCCGATGCCAAGGCGCTGATGGACGCCATGGAAGGCCCCGAACTGCGCGCCGCGATCGAGCGGCTGTTCGGCCTGGACCTGCACGATGCGCCGACCATGGTGACGCTGCGCGGCTGGACCAGCGAGCGGGACGGGCGGATCCACTGCGACTCGTTGGCCAAACGGGTGACGGTGCTGCTGTACCTGAACCGCGAAACCGACGCCTGGAGCCGGCGGGAAGGCTGCCTGCGCCTGCTGCGCGGGCCGAAAGACCTGGAGGATTTCGCCGTCGAAGTGCCGCCGGTCAACGGGACGCTGCTGATCTTCCCGAACGGGCCGACCACATGGCATGGGCACCGGCAGTTCGTCGGGCAACGCTACAGCGTGCAGTTGAATTACATGACGACGGACGACAAGGCGCGCAGCGAACTGCGGCGGCACCGGATTTCGGCGTTCGTGAAGCGGCTGACCCGAGCGGCTTAGGCCGGCGGGCGAGCTGCCCCGGCTTCGCCTCGCTACAGGGCCAGCAAATGAGCGGCCATGGCGTAACCGCGCCGTCGCTCCGGCGGGACGGGATGACGGCCGGCCACGCGTTGCACCATCATGCGCGCATCCGGCTCCGACCCGGATTTCAGCGCGGAGTCCAGAAACACCTGCTCCAGCACATCCTGCTGCGCGTGGCTTCCACCCATCAGGTACATCTCACCGATAACGGGGCGCATCGCCGCCACCGCCTCGGCATGACGCCCCTGCCCGTTCGCCAGCACGGCCTCGGTCACTGGCAGCGCGATATCGCGGACCAGCCCGGCGATCGGTTGCGGGCCGGACGAAAAGTCGCGCATCGCCGCCAGCATGTCGCGGGCGGAGTCTTCCCGGCCCGTCGCCGCCAGCGCCATCATCCAATGCGGCAGTGTGAATGCCGACTGGCAATCACCGATCCGAGCTTGCGCTTTGTCGGCGATCTCTGTCCAACGGTCGCCGACATCTACGCCGTGGCGGCCCAGGCGGTAGAGCATAGATGCCGCGTTCTGCACATCGATATACAGGTCAGGCGCCCCCTGGGTCAGCGGAGATGCCAGATCCCGGAAGCCTGAATCGTACAGCGACAGCACCGTGCCAAAGTCGCCCATTTCCAGGTGATACATCGCCCGGTGCCACCACAGATGGTGCCTTAAATTGTTGGTGCCGTCCCAACCGATCTCCAGCCCCTGGACCCAGGCAATTCCTTCCAGCCGCCGCCCGGTCATTTCCAGCACATGCGCAACGCCGTGCGCGGCCCAAAGGTCGGTGGGATCGCGACGCACCGCCTCCCGGCCGGCATGTTCAGCCTGCGGATAGTCGCCGGTTTCCTCATGTGCGAAGCAGCGGCAGGCCAGGATGGACCCGTATCCTGGAAGAGCCGGGCTCCAATGTCGTTCGACGGACAGCACCGAGGCCAGCATCGCCTCGGGCCGGCCGCACCAGAAATTCAGGAAATGCGCCAAGCGGAAGGCCAGCACATCGTGCGGATGATCGGCCAGGATCTGATCCCAAACCGCGATGGCGGCTTGTGGATCACCCTCGATCCAGTGCGCCAAAGCCGCCGCATGTGCCTTTTCGCGCTCCGTTCCGGGGCAACGCTGAGCATCAGCCAGCGCGGCGCGGGCCGCGCCCAGCAGCTCAGCGCGGAATGCCATCAGGAACAGATACCCCATGAGCGTGTGGGCGAGGCCGAAACCAGGATCGGCGGCAATCAGCGCCTGCATCCTGAACATCATATCGGATCGGTAGCCGAGATAGCCGTCGATGGCGTGATCGAAGGCGTCAACGGCCGTTTGCGATGCGATCGTTAGCGGCAGCCCGCGACAGTCTTGAAACATCGTTCGTCCTCCCTGTCGCGGCATAGCACGAAACCGGGTTAGACGGGCAGCAGTGTCACTTCCCCGAGTCCGGCGCGGATCATGCCCAATTCCTGGGCCGCGGCCACTGACAGATCGACGATCCGGCGGTTCGAATACAACCGGTCCGTGATGGTGACGATAACGCTGCGACCGGTGCTCGCCAGGGTAACCCTGACCTTGGTGCCAAATGGCAGCCAGGGATGGGCGGCTGTCAATTCCCGTTGATCGAACCGACGCCCGCTGGCGGATCGATGGCCGTTATGCCTCGGGCCGTAATAGGACGCTGTTCCGCTTTCACCGACCCAGGAGGCGGCAGAAATTGGCTGATGGCGGGCGGGCTTCGCACCGCCAGCCGCGGCATTGGACACATTCGGAAGAAGCGCGGATATCGCAACGAATGCGACAGCAATATATTTCGTCATCATACCTCACTGAATTATGGGCAAACGGTCGATAAAAGAGCAAGAACCGTTGCAGCGATGGTTGAGGGCACAATAATGCCCCATCAACGCGGTCGAAATGACCAACATTGTGTTAACGGAATTCACCAAAACGGTGAATTTGCGGCATTTTTTCGTGCCGCTGAGGGTTGTGCCCCATACCATGACCTAGAAGATGCTGTTTTTTGACTGCAAAGACAACCCAGGAATCACGTTTCTCCGATACATTTGACCCCGAACCAATAATGCGCGAAGTCTGATCGGTCAGCCTCAGGGACAAGAATCCGTGCGCGTTCAATGATATACAGTCTTCTCGCGACCATGATCGGAGTATTGTTCGCGTCCATATTACGGGGATTTACCGGGTTCGGATTTGGACTGGCGGCTGTCCCCATTCTTAGCCTTGCCCTGCCGCCATCAGAGGTGGTGCCGCTTGTCGTCACATTGCAGGTGGTGATCGGGATCGGCGGCCTGCGGGCGGCATGGCCCGCGTGTGACTGGCGTTCGGTCCGGGCGCTTGTTCCTGGTTTGGTCTGCGGCGTGCCGATCGGCCTGATGATTCTGACAGTGCTGCCGCCAAACCCGGTCCGCCTTGTCATTGGTGGGGTGATCATCTTTTCAGTCTGGCTGATCCAACGCGGAGCCCGCCTGCCGTCGCACCCGTCCTGGATCGTCAGTGTCTCGGTCGGGCTGGTTTCGGGCATCATCAGCGGCCTGGCGTCGATGGGCGGACCGCCCATCGTCGTCTATCTGCTCGCCGTCGGGCACAGCGCGACCCGTATGCGGGCCACGGCCATCATCTACTTCATGCTGGCCGGGATCGTCTCATTCGTACCGATGGCAGCGACCGGCTTGATCAACCGGGACGTGCTGATCTGGATGGCGGCGTCTGTGCCCGTGCTGTTCGCCGGATCGCGGATTGGAACCTGGGCGTTCTTTCGGTCCAAGCCGCATCACCACCGCATGGCCGCGCTGGTCACGCTGTCCATCCTGGCCATGGTGCTGATCGGGCGCGCGTTGTTCGGCGCAATTCGATAACCCCGTAGCCAAGGGCCCGTTCGGCAAGCTATCAGGATGACCAGAATAGCCGGTTTCGCCGGCAAACCGGGAGAAACGCCTATGTCTATCCGACGCCTTGCCTCGATCACGGCATCCATGGCCGCCGCCGCCCTGCTGCTGGCGGCCGCGCCCGCCATGGCACAGGACAAAACCGTCATGCTGAAGATGTCATCCTGGGTTCCCCCGGCCCACCCGCTGAACCCGTCGCTGGTCGCCTGGGCCGCCGATATCGAGAAGGAATCCGGCGGCACTATCAAGGCCACTCTGTTTCCGGCCGAACAGCTTGGTAAGGCGTTCGATCATTATGACATGGCGCGCGACGGCATCGCCGATCTGGCGTACGTCAACCCCGGCTATCAGCCCGGCCGCTTTCCCATCATCGCGGCCGGCGAACTGCCGTTTCTGGTTGCCAACGCCAAGGGTGGTTCGGCCGCGCTGGACGAGTGGTACATGCCGTATGCCGCGAAGGAAATGAAAGACGTCCATGTCTGCTTCGCGTTCCTGAACGATCCCGGCACATTCCATTCCAAGCACAAGATCGTTTCCCCGAATGACATCAAGGGCGACAAGGTCCGCCCCGGGAATGCCGGCCAGGGTGCGATGGTGACGCTGCTGGGCGGCACCAACGTACAATCCTCCGCCCCCGAGGCGCGCGAGATCCTGGAACGTGGCGTGGCCAATACGATCGGGTTTCCGTGGGGTTCGATCGTGCTGTTCGGCATCGACAAGGTGGTGAAATACCACATGGATGTGCCGCTGTTCTCCACCACGTTCGTGTGGGCGATGAATCAAGCCAAATACGACTCGATGTCCCCGGCGCAGAAGACGGTCATCGACCATCACTGCACGCCGGAATGGGCGGAGAAAGTCGCCAGCCCCTGGGCCGACTTCGAATATGCCGGCCACGCCAAGCTGGCGGCCGAACCGGGGCATGAAGTCTATAAGCTGACACCGGAGCAACTTGCGGCATGGCGGACGGCGGTGGCGCCGTTGACCGCCCGCTGGGCGTCGAAGGTCGATAATGCCGACACCGTGCTGGGCGACCTGAAAGCTGATTTGAAGAAACACGGCGCGCTCGCCGAATGATGGATCGCTTCATCGATACGATCGAATGGCTGGCCGCGGCGTTCGTCGGAATTGTAGCGGTGGATATCTTCGTCAGCGTGCTGCTGCGATATTTCTTCGCCGTCTCGATCCCCGACAGCTATGATTTCGGCAAATTGCTGCTGGGGATCCTGATTTTCTGGGGCATCGCGGCCACCAGCTACCGCGGCGGCCACATCACCGTGGACTTGGTGTGGTCGGCCGTCGGGCCGCGCGGCAAGCGGCTGATCGACATCTTCGCCACGCTGGTGCTGCTGTTCGTGGTTACTGTGCAGACCGTCATGCTGTTCGACAAGGTGCGGCTGACCTATCACGACAACGTGCTGACCTATGACCTGCGCATCCCCACGTGGCCGTTCGCCCTGGTGGCCTGGCTGGGCGACGTATCGGCGGTTTTGCTGATCGCGATCCGCACCTGGCGGCTGGTGTTCTACCCACTGTCCATGACCGAACCCCACGCCGAGAAAGCCCTGGACTGATATGGAGTTTTCCAACGACGCCGTTGCCGTTCTGGGCTTCGTGGTGCTGTTCGCGCTGATGCTGCTGCGCGTTCCGGTCGGCATGGCGATGGGTTTGGTGGGCGTGACCGGCTTTGGCTACATCGTCGGCGGCGAACCGGCGCTGAAGATGATCGGCCAGACCACCATGCGCGTGGTTACCGACTACACCTTCGGCGTGATACCGATGTTCCTGCTAATGGGGTCCGTCGCGTCCCGCACCGGCATGAGCAAGGAACTGTTCCAGGCCGCCAACCGGTTTGTCGGCCATTTGCGCGGGGGATTGGGGATCGCCACGATCGCCGCCTGCGCGGGGTTTGCCGCGATCAGCGGATCGTCGGTGGCGACCGCGGCAACCTTCTCCACCGTGGCGTATCCGGAAATGCGGCGGTTCGGGTATCCGAAATCGTTTGCCACCGGCGTGATCGCGGCCGGTGGGACTTTGGGGGCGATGTTCCCGCCGTCGATCGTGCTGGCGGTGTATGGGCTGATCACCCAGCAGGATATCGGCAAGCTGTTCATCGCGGGCATCCTGCCGGGGCTGCTGGCGGTCAGCATGTACATGATCACCATCGCGGTGATCGGTTCGGTCAAGCCGGGATGGTTGCCGTCGGCCAGGGTGGCGACGTGGCAGGAGCGCTATCAAGCGGTCAAGGAAGTCTGGGCGCCACTGCTGCTGTTCGTGTTCATCATTGGCGGGTTGTATGGCGGCCTGTTCACCCCCACCGAGGCGGGCGGCATGGGCGCGGGCGGCGCGATCGTCATCAGCCTGATCCGGCGCCGGCTGTCGCGGGCCGATTTGCTGGCGTCCTTGCTGCAAGCGACGCGGACGGCGGCGGCGGTGTTCACGGTGCTGATCGGGGCGATGCTGTTCGGCTATTTCCTGACGGTGACGCAGACGCCTCAGAAAGTCACCGAATTCATCACGTCGCTGGGGTTGAGCCCGATCGGCGCCCTGGTGCTGATCATGCTGATGTACCTGGTGCTGGGGTGCCTGATGGACGCCATGGCGATGGTGATCCTGACGGTGCCGATCATCTTCCCGGCGGTGACCGCGCTTGGGTTCGACCCGATCTGGTTCGGCGTGATCATCGTGATGACGGTGGAGCTGGGGCTGATCCATCCGCCTGTCGGGATGAACGTGTTCGTTATCAAGACCGTGGTGCAGGACGTTTCGTTCAGCACGATCTTCTATGGGGTGATCCCGTTTGTGATCACCGATATTCTGCGGCTGGCGATTCTGATTGCGTTCCCGGTGATCGCGACTTGGTTGCCGGGGCGGATGTAGGGATTCCGGACTGGATTTCCAGGTGGGGTCACGCGCTCGGGGCCGGTGCCGGGTCAGGCATGGGAATTGGCTTGGAAGGGCGCGAAGAGCGGGAAGGGCCGCGGAGAACGGATGCCTGATTTTCAGCATGCTGGCCCCTGGCATTCTCTGCTGGGAGCGCGGAGGATGGATTGTACCCTCCGCGGCCCTTCCCGCCCTTGGCTTCATGAAATGAAGGAAGACGGCGCGGACTAGCTTTCCGGGTGGGGCACGCGTTCGGGGCCACGCCCGAACGCATGCTTGGAAACCGGCTTCGGAACCCTTAACGAACCTGCTGGTGATACTCCTTGTTCGGAATCATATCCGTTGCCGAAGCCATCCGGTTGGACAGATTGAAGAACGCCACAGTCTCCGCCAGATCGAAGATGTCCTCATTGCTCAGTCCCTGCTGCGACAGGGCATCCCGATCCGCGTCTTCCACCAGATTTGGCGTCGTGGTCAGCTTCCAGGCGAAGTCCAGCATGGCGCGCTGGCGGGGATCCAGCTTCGCCACCCGATAGTTCAACGCCATCATCTCCCCGAGTTCCGGATCGCCGGACAGCGTCCGCACCGCCGCGCCGTGCGCCACCAGACAGTAATAGCATCGGTTCGCTGAGGAAACGACGACCGCAACCATCTCCCGCTCCAGTTTCGACAGGCCGGACTTCGACAGCATCACCTCGTTATACATCGCCATGAAGTTCCGCAGACGCTGCGGTTTCAGGCTGTAGGTGTTGAAGACATTCGGCACGAAGCCAAGTTTATCGACGCACTTCGCCCAAATGGCCTTCAAGTCGTCGTCCAGTCCGTTCGCATCGGGAACACCCAGTGCGGAAACGTGATCGGGCTGTGGCATTCTGTTACTCCGCTGCTTTCGCCGCCAGCGCTTCATGTTTCCAGGAATGCAGCACCGGCAATACCTCCTTCGCATACAGCTTCAGACCATCCTCGGCAAACTGGTATGGCGTGCCGCCGAAACGGAACGACGTGGCCAGTTCGAATTCGCCTACGATGGCGCGGCGTTCCTCGAACATCTTCAGGATATGATCGGGCGTGCCCCACACCGCGGCCTGCATGAAGGCCGAGACGATGCCGTCCATGCCGATCTCTTTCGCCAGCGCGATCTTCTGCGCGTAGGAGTCGTAGCCCTTCACCGTGCTGAAGTGCTCGCCCAATAGTTCGTAGTGGTAGAAATTGCTTTCGACGAATTTGCCCATGTATTGCCTGGCGTAGTCCTCGGCGCCATCCATGGTGGGCGTGCAAATACAGAAATCGGCCAGCAGCGGGGGCAATTCGGGGCCGCCGTGCAGTTGCTTGATCAGATCGCGATGCTTCTGGATCGCCGGCATCCGCATCGGCCAGGGCCGGTCGGCGAACATCACCATCCGGGCATTCAGCTTCGCAGCCGAAACGACCGAATCATCCGACGACGCCACCGCGTAAACACGTCCGTCGATCGGTTTATAGGGACGCGGCCGCAGTTCAGTGCGTGGTTGTTTGTAGAACTTGCCGTTGCCCTCGATATATCCGGTTTTCAGTGCCTCGACGATCATGGCAGCGGCTTCGTCGAAGCGTTCGCGCGATTCATCCATCGTGCCGCGGAAGGCGTGGAACTCCCGCCGAGCAAGGCCGCGGCCCATGCCGAGGCGCAGGCGGCCCTTGCTGAGAAGATCGACCATGATCGCGCGTTCGGCCACGCGCAGGGGGTCGTTCCACGGCAGGATCACCGCGGCGGTGCCGAGGTCGATGTTCGGGCAGACCGCGGCGAGATAGGCCATGAGTTGCAGGTTGTCGGGGCAGAATGAGTAGTCGTTGAAGTGGTGCTCAACCGCCCACAGCGCGTCGAATCCGCTGTCGGCAGCGATGCGGGCGAGCTTGATTTCCTCGTCCCACACTTGTTCGTCCGTCACATCCGTCCAGCCGTAGCTGGCGAAGACCATCTGTAAACCGACGTCCATTGCGTCCTCCTTGGTTTCATTCCCTGTCCTATGCTTCCACGGACGGGGTTCGGGGGCAAATTCAGGGCGGGCGGATCAGGGGGTTGGCGATTGCCGGGACGGCGGCGGCGCGGCAGTGTGGCGCTTGCAACCGGAGGAAACAGGCATGGCGTTGAAACGCATGGTGCTGGAAATCGGCATGGGCACCGACATTCGGGGTTCGGATTCAACCAAGGCCGCGGTGCGGGCGCTGCGCGATGCGCTGTGGCACAACTCGCTGAATGTCGCCAAAGCACTGGGGTTGGATACGGATTCGATGCAGGTGGAAGTCACGATCGGCGTGCCGCGCCCCGAACAAGTGAACAAAGATGAGGTTCTGGCGGTCCTGCCGCACGGCACGGGGACCGTTACGGTCGTCGATGGCGGGCTGGAGATCGCGAATGAGGAGGGCACCGGTTCCACCCTGATCGCCAGCGCCGCCGCCGTGGTCTGGCTGGATGTGGCATAGAGGACGCACGAACATGGCACGCAAGCGCGTTATTCTGGAAATGGGCACCGGCAACGATCTGCACGGCGGGGATTACACCAAGGCGGCTCTTCGGGCGGTGCAGGACGCACTTCATCACTCGTCGCTGTCGATGATCCGGTCATTGGGGATCGATGCGAAGACACAGATGTTCGTGGAGGTAACGATCGGCGTTCAGCAGCCGGAGAAAGTCGATACGGAAGCGGTGCGGGTGACGCTGCCGCATGGGATCGTCACGGTGAAAGCGGTGAAAGGCGGGTTGGATGTGATCGACCGGGAGCGTGGGGACAATGCGGTGATCGCCAATGCGGCGGTCGTGGTGCGGCTGGAGCTGCCGTAGGGGGATTCATGTGCGGTGTCCCCGGGTCCAGTGGAGGGCGCGGCGCGATGTCCTCGCCGCACGAAAATGCTGGGCCATACGAAAATGCTGGCAGGTTGCGGGCGGGCGGGATTGGAGAACCGTAGGCGACTCAGGGTCGGGGCCGGGGTGGAAATCGACCTCCGCCGACGATAATCGCTCTATTATTCCTGCCTGTTTGGGTGTGGTGTCCCCGGCGCGATTCGAACGCACGGCCCCCAGATTAGGAATCTGATGCTCTATCCGGCTGAGCTACGGGGACACTAACAGATGCTATACCAGAAAGCCGGGCGCCCGTTCAACTCACCACCTGACATCGCAGTCCACCGTATCCTATCTGGCCCCAAGGTCTGTCCCCTGGCCACCCTGCACCGGACGGGCTTGAATGCACGCCATGGGGACTCGGAAAGAACCATCGCTGGCGTCGCTGTTCGCCGGCTTCGTCAGCATCGGCATGATGGCGTTCGGCGGCGGGCTGGCCGCCTGGACGCGGCGAGAGGTCGTGCAGAAACGCGGTTGGCTGGACGATCGGCAATTCCTGTCCGGCTACGCCCTGTCCCAGCTTGTGCCCGGCGCCACCAACGTCAACCTGTCGGTGTTCATCGGCACCCAACTGCGCGGCGTGGCGGGCGCGCTGGTGTGTTTCTGCGACCTGACCGCCCTGCCCCTGACCATCGTGCTGATCCTGGGCGCGCTATACCTGCACAGCCGGGGCCACGCCGGCGGCGCCTGGGTCAGCACCGCGCTGGGCGGCATGGGTGCCGTCGCGATCGGCCTGAACCTGGGCACCGGCATCCGCCTCGCCCGGCGTAACATTGCCGGCCTGATCCCGATCGCCACCACCGCTATCGTCGCGCTGTCGATCGGGGTGGCCGGATTTTCGCTGGTGCATGTGCTGATGGTGATGATGCCCGCAAGCCTGCTGCTGGCCTGGGTCACGCGGCCGAAATGACGCCGGTTCTACTGCAATTGCTGATGCTGTTCGCTGGCTTGTCGATGCTGGCGTTCGGCGGCGGCAGCGGCATCATTCCCGACATGCAGCGCGCCGCGGTGGACCATTACCACTGGGTCACCGCGCATGAGTTCCTGGATATGTTCGCGATCTCTCGCGCCGCACCTGGCCCCGGTTCGCTGATTGTGGTTCTGGTCGGCCTGAAAGCCGCCGGTCTGGCCGGCGCGGCGGTATCGTTCCTGGCGATGTTCGGGCCATCCTGCCTCGCCGTCCACATCATCGCCCGCTTCTGGCAACGAGCCGCGACGTCCGCGTGGCGCGCGGTGGTGGAGCGCGCGCTGGCGCCCGTCGGCGTCGGTCTGACCTTTGCCAGCGGCCTGTCGCTGATGCGCGGCACGGAACATGGCTGGCTGCCCTGGGGGGTCACCATCGCCGCGGCGGCCGCGTTCGCCCTGACCGAAATCAGCCCCATCCTGCTGCTGGCAGGCGGCGCCGTCGTGTTATTGGTTGTTGGCGCCTGACCCAAACCGTATAGGGACAACCTAAGATTGCCGAGGGCGAACGATGTC
Organism: Acetobacteraceae bacterium; assembly: GCA_027353465.1. GTDB lineage: Bacteria > Pseudomonadota > Alphaproteobacteria > Acetobacterales > Acetobacteraceae > Rhodopila. Next base: position 11,308 of record DAIEHR010000357.1, read on the forward strand.
ATTTGCGTTGGGTATTGGAATCGTCACCTATAACCGTCGGCAAATTGTCAGCGATACAATCGATCGGGTGCGGGAATTCACTCGCCAGCCCGACACCGCTTTCGTGGTGGCCGATGACGGGTCCAGCGACGGCACGCTGGAAATGCTGCGGGAGAAGCAGGTTCCGGTCATCACCGGCATCAACATGGGCATCGCCTGGAACAAGAACCGCGCGCTATTCTTGCTGTCGCAAATACTCGGCTGCCAAACGGTCGTACTGCTGGAAGACGACACACGGCCGACGAAGCCGGGATGGGAGACTCCATGGATCGACGCCACGCGGCGCTGGGGCCATGTGAATTTCGCGGTCCCCTGGATGGGCGAACATATCCTCTCGGGCGCCGGCACCCCGGACGATCCCATGCGCGCGAAGGCGGTTACCGCCCAATGTTCCGCCTATTCGCATGACGCGCTGACCTATGGCGGCTATTTCGACCCGCGTTTCCGCGGCTATGGCCATGAGCACGTCGAGCATACACGGCGCCTGATCCGGGTCGGCTATGGGGGCACCGACGAGATGATCGACGGCAAGGAGCAGGTGCGTTATTTTCTGATGGGTGGAGATCTGGCGGTCGTCGAATGCACCAGCACTGGGAACGCCGCGGAGCAAGAGCGCAACTTGCATTTGGCGCGTTCGATCATGGGGCAACAGGGCTACCGGTCACCGTGGGGGGAGGACCGCGAACTGCGACAGTTTCGTTCCGAAACCGAAAGTGCTATCGGCGGCGGAACCGAGCGGTTTCGGCTGACGGCGGCGGCCCGAAGGGACAGCGCGGGACCGGCGCCCGGCCTGTTCGGACGCCTGCTGGGGCGGCATTAGACCATGGCCGCGGCCGATCCCAATGCCCCTGATCCAAACGCCGCCGACGCGGAGGCGGCGCTGATCCGCAAGATGTCAGGCTTTTTCGATGCCGCCTGGTATCAACGGCGGTATCCTGACATTGTTTCCTCGCAACAAGATCCGATTCGGCATTTCATACGCCACGGTCTTAATGAACGCCGCGACCCGAACCGGTTTTTCGATAGCGCCTGGTATGTCGAACACTACCCTGACGTGAATGCCAGCGGGCAGCACCCGCTG
>DAIEHR010000358.1 GCA_027353465.1 Acetobacteraceae bacterium
TGAATTCAATTGGGACGAAGAAGACGTGATCGAGGAGAAAGTCGTTTTTGTTTGCCGTAGCGCCAAGGTACAATATCGGGTGGAGGAGCATAGCGGCAAACTGAGCCCAGTGTCGCCTGTACAGAGCTGGAGCGTGCTCAACCTGGGGGCCTGATGAGTTTTGCCGCGGGGCAGGGATATAAGGGCTAACGATCGCGATCCTGCGATAGATAGAGTCCTCAGCCGCAAAGGTCTCTTTCGAGATGTGGACCGAGCAATTATCGAGGATCAGTTTAATCGCGGTGTCGTTCGGATAGGCGGCATCGATCTTCTTGAGGAAGCCGACGAATTCTCGCGACCGATGGCGCGCCTCGACACAGGCATGCACCTTGCCGGTTAGCAGATCGATCCCCGCCAGCTTGCAGACCGTTCCCTGCACTACATTGGCCAGCCGGGTCGTCCACGGTTCGTGTGGATAGCTCAGGGCTTTGGCTTTTTGGCAGGCCAGCGATACAGTTTTACCGACAATGGGGCCTTCGCCTGCCATGATGGGAGGTGAAGTCCGCATCGACGCCGGCCGGCGTCAGACACCAACCGCGCCGTACCCACCCCGGCGGGTTGGCCGATCGTGAATCGATGTTCTAACCTCCCGAACGAAGCAGGGGGAGGGAATCGCATGAGCAGTCTCGACGGCAAGGTAATCATCGTCACCGGCGCCAGCCGGGGCATCGGGGCATCGGCGGCGGCGGCGTTGGCCAAAGCCGGTGCGACAGTGGTGCTGACCGCGCGCGACGGTACGTTGACGGAACAGGTTGCGAAATCGATCGGCCCGTCGGCCTCGTCCCGAGCCTGCGACGTGTCTGACTATGCGGCGTTCGCGGCGCTGGTGGCCGATACCGTGTCGCGCTTTGGCAAACTAGATGCGCTGATCAACAACGCTGGTGTGATCGAGCCGATCGCGTCCATCGCCGAGAGCGATCCGGCCGCATGGGGGCGCAACGTCGCGATCAACCTGACTGGTGCCTATCATGCGATCCGAGCAGTGCTGCCGGGGATGCTGGCGGCGGGTGGGGGGACGATCGTGAATGTGTCGTCCGGTGCGGCGATCAGGCCACTGGAGGGATGGAGTGCGTATTGCTCCGCCAAGGCCGGCCTGCACATGCTGACAAGGGCGATCGCGCTGGAAACGGCGGGGAAGGGAATCCGGGTGTTCGGCTTCCAACCCGGCACCACCGACACCGACATGCAGGTGCTGATCCGCGCCTCCGGCGTGAACCCGGTCAGCCAGATTCCGCGTGAGAAGCTGACTCCGGTGGCGCTTTCGGCGGAATCGATCGTGTATCTATGCACGCCAGCGGCGGACGATCTGAACGGCCAGGAATTCAGCCTGAACGACCCGTCATTTCGCGCCCGCGTGGGGATCGCGTGATGGCCGGGCCGTTGGACGGCATCAAGGTCGTCGAGATCGGTCAGGCGCTGGCCGGCCCGCTGGCCGGGGTGATCCTGGCCGATATGGGCGCCGACGTCATCAAGGTGGAAAAGCCCGATGGCGGTGACGATGCCCGGCTGTGGGGGCCTCCGTTCGTCGATGGCGATTCGGTGATGTTCCATGCCACCAACCGGGGCAAGAAATCCGTCACGCTGGACATCAAGGACGCGGCGGATGTGGAAAAGCTGAAATCCCTGGTGCGGGACGCCGATATCGTCATCCAGAACCTGCGGCCCGGGATCGTGGATGAACTGGGAATCGGTTCGGATGCGATGATGGCGGTGAACCCACGGGTGATCTATTGCTCGATCTGGGCGTTCGGGAATACCGGGCCGCTGAAGAAGGCGCCGGGGTTCGATCCGTTGCTGCAGAGTTACGGCGCGGTGGTGACGCTGACCGGGCGGCCGGACGATCCGCCGACCTTCTGCGCCCCGGCGATCAATGACACCGCCACCGGGATGTGGTGCGTGATCGGCGCGCTGGCGGCGCTGAAACAGCGGGATCGCACCGGGGTGGGTTGCGTGATGGACTCGTCGCTGTTCGAAAGCGCCGTGGCCTGGGTGCAAGGCCCGCTGAACGCCTACAATTTCACCGGCAATATGCCGCAACGCCATGGCGCGGCCAGCGCGACCCTCGCGCCATACCAGATATTCGAAACCGCCGACCGGCCGATCTGCATCGCTGCCGGCAATGACCGCCTGTTCGTCAAGCTGGCTCGGGCGATGGGGCATCCGGAATGGTGCCTCGATCCGCTGCTGTCGGATGGCCGCAAGCGGGCCGCCAACCGCATGGCGGTGGTCAACGTCATGCAACCGGTGCTGCTGACCCGCACCCGCCAGGAATGGATGGGGATTATCGGGGAGGCGGGCGTGCCGTGCGCGCCGGTCAACTCCATCGCCGAGCTGGCGGAAACCGAGCAGTTGCAGGCGATGGACATGATGCGGGTGCTGCCGGGGAGCAATTTGAAAGTTGTCGGTCTGCCCATCAGCTTCGACGGGCAGCGGCCGCATCCGCGCGGGGGGTCACCCAAGCTGGGCGAGCACAATCAGGCGGTGTTTCCGGACTGACCAACTGCCACCGTATCGACAAGCGTCTGGTGCGCTGGCAGAAAAGGGGACGAAACCGGCTGCGAAAAGGTGTGCTGAATGGCCTCTGGCCCAAGTGTGCGTGACGAAACGAATAGCACCCCGGCCGAGACGGATGGACTGCCAGTGCCGCAGCGGCACTGGGTTATGTTCTGCATCCTTCTGGGCATCGTGCTGGCCAGCCTGGACAGTGCGATCGCCAACATCGCCCTGCCGACGATTGCCCGGGATTTGGGCGCCAGCGACTCCGGTATCATCTGGGTGGTCAACGGCTTCCAGCTTGCCACGGCGGTGTGCCTGCTGCCGGCGGCGGCGCTGGGGGAGATTTTCGGGCATAAGCGGGTTTATGCGGTGGGGCTGATCGTGTTCACTGTCGCCTCGCTGGGCTGTGCGGTGGCGCCCAATCTGGGGGTGCTGGTCGCGGCCCGGGTGGCGCAAGGCGTGGGCGGGGCGTGCCTGTCCGCGTTGAGTCCGGCGCTGGTGCGCACGATTTACCCGCGCCGCATCCTGGGCAGCGGGTTCGCGTCGATCGCGCTGGCGGTGGCTATTTCTGGCGCGGTCGGGCCGACAGTGGCGGCGCTGATTCTGTCGGTGGCGACGTGGCGCTGGCTGTTTCTGGTCAATTTGCCGGTGT
>DAIEHR010000382.1 GCA_027353465.1 Acetobacteraceae bacterium
GTCGGCACCAGCACGGTGGACCCGCGCAGCAGCGCCGGGTTGACGAACCCATGTTCCCGTTTCGTTGCTCGGCCGATATGAGATAGGGTCGTGCGGAAGCCGCGTTTGGTCTCGTCGGTCATCAGGGTCAGCCTACCTCGATCGGGGTGTCGGGGCGCCCGCCCCATTCGGTCCAGGACCCGTCATAAACCGCGCCTTCGGGAAAGCCAGCGATTCGCAGCCCAAGCGTCAAAATACAGGCGGTGACACCCGACCCGCAGCTTGTGACCAGCGGCTTGGAGCCATCGACTCCAGCAGCCTCGAACCGCGCCCGGACTTCGCCAGCGGGTTTGAAAGTGCCGTCGGGTTTCAGCAGGTCGGTATAGGGCACGCTGGCGGACCCGGGGATATGGCCGCTGCGCATCCCTGCCCTGGGTTCCGGCACCGCGCCGGTAAAGCGGCCGGCGGCCCGGGCATCCAGCACCAGTTCCGACCGCGAGAGCACATTGCGCAGCATGTCGCCCACGCCGCGGACCTGGCTGGCGCGATAATCCGGGCGGAAGGTTCCCGGCGCGGGCGCGGCGCCCTCGCCATCGCCGGTAGGCCGCGATTCCCGCACCCATTTCGGCAGTCCGCCATCCAGCACGGCGACTTTGTCGTGGCCGAACAACTGCATCAACCACCAGCCGCGCGCGGCAGACGCCAGCCCCTTCTGGTCGTAGAACACGACGCGGGAGCTGTTGCTGACCCCAAGCTGTTCCATGAGTTTAGCGAACCGGCCCGGCGTCGGCACCATATGCGGCAGATCGGTATCGGTGTCGGCCACCAGATCGATATCGAAGTAGCGGGCGCCCGGAATGTGGGACTTCAGGAACTCAGCCCTGCCGTCCTTGTCCTCGTTCGGCAGGTATTTCGTTGCATCGAACACGATCAGATCGGCCGCGCCCAAAGCCTCGGCGAGCCATTCGGTAGTTACCAGAGGACCCATGTTCATTCCCATCCGCGAAAGGCGACTATCCTAGAGGGTGTTCCGACTGGGTCAAACGGTGTGCTTGATGTGCCGCAATGCTGCCCTACCCCGGCATGGCTTACCGTTTCGTCATCCGGGTGTATCCTAGTCCCGCAACCGAAAGGGTGGACCCAATGATCGTCGCCGACGTCATGACCCGCAACGTCATCACCATCGCCCCTGATGCGACGGTGGAGGAAGCTGTCAACATTATGCTGTCGCGGCATATCTCCGGCCTGTTCGTGGTGGACAAGGCCGGGGATCTGGCCGGCGTGGTCACCGAAGGCGACCTGCTGCGCCGCGACGAACTCGGCACCCAGCGCAACCGGTCCTGGTGGCTGCGCCTGCTCGCGTCCCCAGCCAGGCAGGCGCTGGACTTTACCCAGGCCAACGGCCGGCATGTCCGCGACGTGATGACCGAGGACGTGCTGAGCATCGGGCAGGATGCGCCACTGGAAGATGTGGTGGCCACGATGGAGAAACACCGCATCAAGCGGCTGCCCGTCACCGCCGATGGGCGCGTGGTCGGGGTGGTCAGCCGAGCGGACCTGCTACGGGCGCTGATTGGGCGGGAACGGCATGCGGAGCCGATGGCAACCGACGACCGCACCATCCGCACCACGATTCTGGCGGCGCTGGAGGCGCAATCCTGGGCCCCAGCCACCACGCTGAACGTCACCGTCACCGAGGGCATCGTGGACGTGTGGGGCACGATCACGAACGAGCAGGAACGCCGTGGCATCCGCGTTGTCGTGGAGAACACCGCCGGGGTGAAAGAGGTGCATGACCATCTGGTTTACATCGAGCCTTACACCGGGATGGTGATCGACGCCCCGGACGAACAGACGTAAAGGCCAGTATGGGGATCAAACACGACCTCCCCTGGCGAAGACGCCAAACCTGCCTACGTATCGACGCGGTTCGGCTCCCGTTCCCGGGCACGATGCCGACCGGCCACGGAGACCTGCGATGACGTTCGACATCACCATCATCGGCGCCGGCCCGGCGGGACTGGGGCTGGCGCGTTCCCTGTCCGGCAATGGGCTGCGCATCGCGGTGGTCGAACGCTCGCCCCGGTCGATTTTGGAGGACCCGCCGTTCGATGGGCGCGAAATTGCCCTGACCCACGAATCCGTCGCGCATCTGCGCGCCTTGGGGGCCTGGGACCGGATTCCGGCCGCCGATGTCTCCCCCATGGGTGAGGCCAGGGTGTTGAACGGGCCGTTCGACCATGCGCTGCGGTTCCACCCGAATGGGCAGCAGCAGGAGAATTTGGGCCAGTTCGTGCCCAATCACCTGATCCGGCGGTCGTTGTTCGAAAGCGTCGCGGAATGTGAAGATGTGACGGTGCTGGACCGGCGGAGTGCGACGGGAATACAGACCGACACCGACGGCGCGACGCTGGCGCTGGACGACGGCACCAAGCTGACCAGCCGGCTGATCGTTGCCGCCGATACACGGTTCTCTGAGATGCGCAGGCGAATGGGCATCGGCGCGCGGATGCGGAACTTCGGCAAGACCATGATGGTGTGCCGCATGGCGCACGATCTGCCGCATAATTCGGTGGCCACCGAGTGGTTCGGATACGGCCGCACCATTGCGATCCTGCCGCTGAACGGCACCGCCGAGACACCTAACCTGTCCTCCTTGGTCCTCACCCTCCGGCCGGAGAAGATTGCTCGGTTGAAGGATATGGAACCCGAGGCGTTCAATGCCGAGGTCACGCGGCTGTATCAAAGCCGGTTGGGACAGATGCGGCTGATGGGGCCGCGGGTCGCGTTTCCGCTGGTGGGGGTGTACGCTGAACGCTTCGTCGCGCGGCGGTTCGCGCTGGCGGGCGATGCGGCGGTGGGGATGCATCCGGTGACGGCGCATGGGTTTAATTTCGGGCTATCCGGGGCGCGGACCCTGGCTGGGCTGGTTACGGAGGCGTTTGCCGCCGGCAAGGATATCGGCGCGGCCCCGCTGCTGGCGGCTTATGAGGCACGGCACCGCCGAGCGACAGGGCCGTTGTATCTGGCGACCAACGCGACCGTGGGGCTGTTCACCGATGACCGGTTCCCGGCGCGGGTCATGCGGGATGCGGTGATCCGGGCGGGCGGATTGCTGTCGCCGGTGCGGCAGGCGGTATCGGCGCGGCTGATGCAGGCGCGTGCGGGGCAAGGGCGGATCGCTTCGTAGGCGGGCCTTGGGACGCAAGTCCATCACGGGACCCGTCGTGGCCCCAGGCGCCCTTGGTCTCGGCGGTATCTTGCGGAATAGTATTTAGGTCGGCCCATGGCAGGGGACAAAGCATTACCCAGCACTCAAGCCGGGTGGCATTGTCCCACCACCTAACAGCCTCCGGCCGATCTTGACCGTGAGATCAAATCAGCAGGCTGGGAACTGCCTCGACTAGGGCTTGTTTGAACTCCATCCACAATGGCAGCACATCGTCATTCGGTGTGAGATGCCGAGCCAAAGCCCCGTGCCCCAGTTCCGGATCAAGGTCGAACTTGATGTGTTGCTCCAGGAAGTGCTGGAACGCTTCCAGGGTGGCGCCGTGCCATGGCGTTGACGTCAATATCGCGGTAAAAACCCGATCCAGGCCGCGATCCTCATAGCTGGCAATACTTAGCGCTCGGCTATCAAGATTCATGTCGCGGATGTTGGCGAGATAGGTTCGCCCTATTTTGTCGAGAACCTCTCGCCGGCTGGCGTCAATCGGCGACCGTTCCAGTGCTCGCCTCATAAATTCGTCGTGGTCAAGACGTTCTCCCGCCTGCGCCACGCCGGGCCATGGAGATAGATTGTCGGTGGCGCATTCGCCTGCTTCAAGCTCAATGAGTTTTGCGTCGTCGGGATAGAGCTGACGCGCGATCTGAAGATTTTCGCGGAACTGAATAGAGAAATAGTAGTAAATCGTCGCGACTTCCTTCAGTTCTTCTTGATTCACATTCCTCCAGTTCAGTCCACATATGGAATCAACAACGCGCTCGTATTGGAAGGTTTCAGCGAGGTCCACACCTACCCCCTATCTCCAAACCGGACAAAGACTTATCCCAACCGAATAGTTTAGCGTATGGTCAACCGCGGGATGTGAGCAAACCGAATCTCTTCACAATTGCTTTCCCAAATCCAGCGAGCTGGATATTCTGGGTGGCGGTTGGACCCAAAGCGCCGTCCACTAAAAACGCCTCAAGCCATGCCTCGCGGTTTAGCGATTCTGGGCACCAGAGCGTAAAAAAGCATTTCAACGACCCGCGATTTGCTCGCTCGCCTCCATCGACTTTCCGCGTCAATCAAGGGCTCTTTTAGTCGGCTGCGGCGAACGACCATTCGCTAAGTAGCTGAAAAGGACCTTCAGCACTGATCACCACGCGATTGCAGCAATCGGCTCAACGAACGCGGCCAAATTCGCCAATGTCGCGTTCATCCCGACCTCGTGATCTGCTCGACTGATGCCAGAGGGCACATTGTCCGCGACAACAGTCACGCTTGTTCCGCCGTCTATCGCTTTG
>DAIEHR010000389.1 GCA_027353465.1 Acetobacteraceae bacterium
TCCGGACCGATCACGGTCACGCCTTCGTCGCCGATGGAGCGGACCTCATAGGCCCCGACGCGGGCTCCGGCTTCGGCCAGAACCGGATGGCCGTTCGATGGTCCCGCGAAGATCGCGACGTGGTGGGAACCGTCCAACACGATACCAGCGAGGCGCGGAAGGCCGGTGACGCCAGTCTCGACCGGGCGACGTTCCGGGTTAAACAGAGGGCGGGCGCGTATCTGTTTCAGCCATTCCGCGTGCTGGTCGGGTTCGCTGGGTGAGGCGCGTGGCGCTGCCTGCCTGACCGGTGCCGCCAGATCGCGCCCGTTGCCGATGGCGCTTGTTTGCCAGTCTGAGACCTCGATACCGATGATCGCCGCGAACAATACACTGGCTGCCGCAAGTCCGATGGTCGCTATCCGAGGAGAGAGAATCATGAGCCTGCTCCCGGCCCTGCCTCGCGGAAGCCATACAGGACCATGGAGGCCTGAACAGGTAAGGCCGTCGGGTGGGCGACAAGAGTGGGACTGTGAAAATGAACGTCGTCGATCAGGATTTTCGTCGGCGATTTCTCAATCGACTGCATGAGCTGTGTCAGCACGGGCCACGAGGCATTCATGCTGATCCGCAATGATACCTTCTGCCATTGGCCGGCCTTGGCGACCGGCAGGGTCTCGACCGCTGTCAGGTTGACGCCGGCGGCGTTCGCCATCGCCTGCACCTTCTCTTGCAGGTCGGCGGCCGCTACAGCGCCGCTTGCGCCGGGCAGCGTCGTTACGTTCGCCGCCTGACCTTGAGTCTGGCGTGCCGCCGCTTCGGTTTGCAGCGCGGGTAGGGTGCCGGCCACTTCCCGCATCCGAACCAATAACGCCTGCCGCTGCTCCAGGTGCACGGCGCGGTCATCATACCAGCCTTGGATAGGAGCGATTGCGCCGAACCATAGCAACGCCATGGCCAACAGGCCGATGGTGACCGCCAGTGCCTGTCCGCGTCGTCCGGGGGGCAACATGTCGGGCGTCATTTCACGATCTCCGCCTTGATCGAGAACAGATCGGCGATTGCCCCCTCGATCCGGGTAACCGGGGCGGCGAAGGCAGCCCCCTTGATCGCGGGATCGGCGGAAAGACCGGTGATCAACCGGGGCGCGGAGGCGGACCGTCCGCTAAGCGTCATCTGACGGTCGCGTAACGAGAAATCCGTCAGGTAGCTGTCATCCGGCAGGATGCGGGTGACGGTCGCCAGGGTTTGCAGGACGTCGCCGGTGCGCTCCATCTCCTTCGCCAATATATCGCGGCCGGCGTCGCCCGCGGCGGTGCCTCTGCGCAGAGCTTCGACCCGAGCGATTAGTGGCTTCAGGTCCGCGATGGCGGCATCGGTCTGGTACAGCGACCAGGTTTGCAGGCCGATCGGCAGCCCCATCGCTACCACGGCAAGTACGACGCACAGTCCGGCCAGCCCGCGCCGCGGAACCGTCCCAGTCTCGTATGGCGTATCCCCAACGGGAAGAAGCACTGGGCGTTCGGTTTGACCGACTTCGATGAAACTGGCCTTCATGCCCACTTCGTCCAGGGCGGCGAATGCCGCGGCGAGCGCGGAGCGGGGGACCATCGTGAGGGTGATGTCGATGCGTTTTCGATCGGACGGTCTCGGGCGACCGTCCCAACGCCAATATAGAGTGTCCGCGGAGAACGGCGTGATGCGTCCGATCTCGTGCCGCAACATCTGATCGAGTTGGCGGCGCGGCGCCGCCGGGACGGTGTGTTGCTTGGAAAGAACGACACTGGCGGGCGGACGTATCAGCACGGGAACCGATTTAGCCTGCCGCGCGGCCGCACCCAACGGCAGGGATGTGATATTTCCATTACGCCGGAGGGACACAGCGATACTGTGTTCCGTATTCACAACAATGCCATCCCGAACCCGGGATACATCATCGGTCCATTTAGCCGGCAGCAGCTCGGTTATTCGAGCTATCCACCAGGCGAACAAGCTGGCCAGCATCGGTCGGACCCCCGAACCCTTCTATCGGCCGGGAGCGCGCGAAAGGCCAATCGCGATTGCGAGAGGACCGGGTTGGCGCGGCCCATTCCCTCGCCCTTGTAGGGCTGAACAAGCCCAACCCAGAGGCGGCAGCGAATGCGGTTCCGATGCCGGCATTACGAAGTAATCCACAACGGTTGGCGGTGAAAAGGTCTGCGCTCTTCTCGTGTGACTCTAATATACCACCCTAACTCCCATCTTCATTGCATGAGTTGCGACCGCTTGGATTAGTTCTATGACTGGTCACGGTGGCTATACGCTCGTTGACTCGCGGTAAGGAAATAGATCGTGCAAGTGTTTAGAACATACTAATATTAAACAGGTACAATTTTAGTTCTGTTTGGGTTCCATCACATTAACCCTTCCGGTCAGCCAACTGACGGAGACAGCGATCCGCCGCTGCCCGGTGCTCAACAGGAGGCTGCCTCCGGTCGATCCTCCATCGGGCAGAAATACCACCCGAGCGGTGGTGAGCGCCTGGTGCGGGGGTAGAAACCGGGGGGAACCCCCATCAACGGAAAAGCCGCTCGGCATTGTTTCCACAGCGACGTCGCGTTCCTGGGTGATCGCGCGTGAGCGGGCCAGGCGCAAGCCATCGACCAGAGAGCGAACGGTGGCATCCGTGTCCAGTCCCGCGCTGCCCCAGGGTCGTTTGATCATGACGAGGCCGGCCACCATTCCCAGTACCACGATGACCACGATCATCTCGATCAGCGTAAAGCCCGACTGTTTGTTCTGCTTTGGCACTCTACTGTAAATCCCGGACGACAAAGCCTCGTGGGTGGATCTGGATTTCGAAATCATGCGGCCGGCATAGGGGCACGATACGGTCACCGATGCGAAGATCATTGTATGGCGCCGATTGCACGCAGACCTGACAACGGACGACAAGGGGATCCGGGGTCCATTGTTCGGTCACCAGGTCTGGGTCAACGCTGGCATAGTAGTTTCGCGCGATCACTTCGCGGGTGATCTCGTCCACGACCGATGGCTCCCGGCAAACAGGGCCTCGATCGTCCGCATGTGCCTTCAGCGGGGACGCGGCGGCCAGGACCATCGAGAGCAGCAGGGTCGTCGATACCAACGGTTTCATTACGGCCTCCCCACGGACTGGATCAGGGTGTCCAGCCACGCGGCGTGTGCCCAGGCCAGCCAGAAGCCGAGAGCGATGCAGGGGCCAAACGGTATTCGCGTGGTGGATGTCATGGTTCTGCCGGAAAGTGCCAATCCCAAAGCAGCGATCAGACCCAACACGGCGCTGGCCAGGATGACGAAGGGCAGGGCGGCCAATCCGCACCATGCCCCAGCGGCGGCGAGCAGCTTGGCATCCCCGCCGCCCAGGCCGTGGAAGCCCCGCAAGCGATGGTACGCCACGGCGATCGCCTGGAATGACAGATAGGCCAATGCCGCGGCCAGGACGTGGTCGGTTAGCGCCTGGGGCGCCTGGGCCAGGGTCAATGCCAATCCGGCGAGCAGCAGCGGCAGGGTCAGCACGTCTGGCAGCAGCAACGATTCCCAATCGATCCACGCCAGGGTCAGCAGCGTCCAGCCGAGGACGCAGGCAGTCCAGGGCTGATCGGGTGCGGCAAGCATGGCCCATACGGCGACGCCGAGGGCGGCGAGTTCGACGGCGGGATGGAACAGCCCGATTGGAGCGCGACAGTGACGGCACCGGCCGCCCAGGGCGATGAAGCTGACCAGCGGCGCCATGTCGATGGCGCCCAACCGTGTCCCGCAATGGCCGCATTCGGAACGGGCCATTGCGGCCGGCCGTCCCACCGGCAGGCGCACGATCAACACGCCAATGAAACTACCGACAAACGGCGCGAACAGCAGCGGCCAGAACCATGTTGCATCAGATGGCAGGAACATGCGTAAGGAATAGCGGTTGGGGGGATCGCTGACCTGTCATTTGCCCGCGATCATACCATCGTCCTATGCGGAGCCTCGTTTTGATCCCGTGATTCACCGCCTCGGTGAGTCTTCCTGTATGGATGACCCGATGGTCAGCAGCGCGGCTTGGATGGGCACCACCGTCACCGATGATCGGCTAGACGCACTCGGCGAAATTCTGCTGGCGCAGGGCCATTGCGACCAGCGGACGCTTGAACGGGCTCGGCGGGTCGCCACCGACTCTGACCAGCGGCTGGATGCGGTGCTGATTCAACTCGGATTGGTCTCGGAACGTGGGTTGGCCGAGGCTTACGCAGCGCTGCTGGCAGTGCCGGTGGCGTCGGCGGATCGGTATCCGACACTTGACCCTGTGCTGGCGGATCGGCTGCATGCGGGATTTCTGCGGCATGCCAGAGCAATTCCGGTCTCGGCGGATAGTGAAACGGTCGTATTGGCGGCTGCCGATCCGCTGGATTCCTTTACCCAATCCGCGGTTGCTGTCGCTACGGGGCGGCGGGTAAGGCTGGAAGTGGCGGTGCCGATCGAGCTGGAAGCGGCACTCAACCGACTATATCCCGAGGAAGGTCCGGACGCATCGGGCGCGGAGGCGGATGCCCCGCTGGAAGAGGATGCGGAGCGGCTGAAGGACCTCGCCAGCGAGGCGCCGGTGATCCGTCTGGTGAATCTGCTGATCACGCGGGCGGTGGAGACCCAGGCATCTGATATCCACATCGAGCCGTTCGAAGATCGGTTGCGGGTACGATATCGTTACGATGGCGTGTTGCATGAGGCGGAGCCGCCACCACGGCATCTGGCGGCGGCGATCACGTCTCGTATCAAGATCATGGCGCGTTTGGATATCGCTGAACGGCGGATGCCGCAGGATGGCCGGATCAAGATGGCAGTGCGCGGCCAGGATGTGGATTTCCGGGTCTCTACGATCCCGTCGCTGCACGGAGAAACCGTGGTCCTGCGCATCCTGGACCGCTCCGCCGTGGTGTTCGACTACGCTCGCTTGGGCCTGGCGCCGGCGGTGATAGCCAAGCTGGGGACGGCGCTGGAACTGCCGAATGGCATCGTGCTGGTCACGGGGCCAACCGGCAGCGGCAAAACCACCACGTTGTATACCGGGCTGCTGGCACTGAACGCGGTGACCCGGAAGATCGTCACCGTGGAGGACCCGATTGAATATCAGCTTCAAGGGATCAACCAGATCCAGGTGCGCTCCCAGATCGGCCTGACGTTCGCGAGCCTGCTGCGGTCGATCCTGCGGCAGGATCCCGATGTCATCATGGTTGGCGAGATCCGCGACGGGGAAACGGCGCAGATCGCGGTGCAGGCGGCACTGACCGGGCATCTGGTGCTGTCCACCCTGCACACGAACTCGGCGGCGGCGGCGGTGACCCGGCTGCGTGACATGGGCGTGGAAGACTACCTGCTGACGGCCGTGTTGCGCGGGATCATGGCGCAGCGGCTGGTGCGACGACTATGTCCGGACTGCCGGCGGCGCGAACCGGCCGCGCCGGAATTGGCGCAGCGGTTTGCCTTGGATCGCCGCACGGCGGAGAGACCAATTATGCTGTCGCGGGCGGTTGGCTGTCCGGCCTGCCGCCAGACCGGGTATCGCGGACGAACAGCGATCGCCGAGTTCCTGCAACTCACGCCAGAGATCGAACGACTGATCTTCGCACGCGCCGACCACGCAACCATCGAGCGGGCCGCCGTCGCCGAGGGGATGGCGGTGATGTTCGACGCTGGCCTGGCCGCGGCGCTGGCGGGGGAGACGACAATCGAGGAACTGACCCGTAGCATTCGAGCAGACGTTTGATGATGTATCGTTACACCGCGATCGGCCCGGGCGGGGAGCGGTTGGCCGGACTCATGGACGCGGCTAACGAGGCCGAGGTGATCGCCAAGCTGCAACGGCAGGGCACAATGCCGGTTCGCGCGGAACCGGCGGAGTCCGCGTCTCGATTGCGGTCGCTGCCGCACATCGACCTGGGCGGGCGGCGGGGACTGGGAAAACAGGATGTGGCCGACGTGATCCGGGAGTTGGCGACGATGCTGACGGCTGGGCAGGATCTCGACCGGGCGTTGCGGTATATGGAAGAAACGGCGTCGAAACGCGTGCGGCCGACAATCAACCGCCTGCGGGATGCGGTGCGTGACGGCAGCCCGCTGTCGGAGGCGATGGCCCGCGCCCCGGCGACGTTTCCGCCGATGCATGTCGGCTTGGTGCGGGCGGGAGAGGCGGGCGGCAATCTGGGGCCGACGCTGTCGCGGATTGCGGACCTGTTGGATCGGCAGCGGGCGCTGGCGTCCACCGTGACCTCGGCAATGATCTATCCAGCGGTGTTGTTCGTGGCGATGATCGGCGCGGTGACATTGCTGCTGACCCAGGTGCTGCCGCAATTCGTCCCGATGTTTGAGCAGAGTGGCGTGGCACTGCCGGCTTCGACCGAATTCCTGATCGCGGCCGGGAATTTCGTGCGGGACGACGGATTGTTCCTGTTGCTGGGGACGCTGCTGCTGGCCGTGGTAATGCAGTTGACGATGCGGCAGGACCGGGTGCGGCTGATCGCTGATCGCTTGGTATTGCGTGTTCCGGTGATCGGGGGCCTGACGCGGGAAATCCTGGCAGCCCGGTTTACCCGGGTGTTGGGAACGCTCCTCCA
>DAIEHR010000188.1 GCA_027353465.1 Acetobacteraceae bacterium
TCGCTACCAGATGGTCACTCAACATCCCCGTTTGGCCAATAACTGAAGCGTAGCATCACCGGTCAAGACACTACGCCGCCCGTGTGCCCGCGAGGACGTTGCTCACCGCGGCGGCCAGTTGATCCGCCTGCGCCAAGAGTCCGGTTAATCCCGGCTGTGTTCCGATCTGGAAACGTCCAAATATGTTCAATTTCCAGACCTTTGAGGGGCTATCTATACTAATCGGATATAATGATCCGCTTCGAAAATCCGCTCCGGCAAGTGGCCGGACGCCTGCCAGTCATACCGGCTCCAGAGCAGATGGGTGCCACACCCTGGTTGATCGATCCCGCCTCCGAAGCCAGCGACGGGATCAGGAATGGAAGCTCTGAACCAGGCTTCCGGCGACCAGGCGCCACCCATCTACCAAGACGAAAAAAGTCAATTTGAACGGCAGCGATACGATGCTGGGCGGCAGCATCATCATGCCCATGCTCATCAGCACGCTCGCAACCACCATATCGATGATCAGAAAGGGTAAGAACAGAACGAAGCCCATTTCAAATGCCCGGCTGAGTTCCCCGACCATGAAGGCCGGCACCAGCGCCCGCCATGGCACGTCGTCCGCTTTGGCCAGTGGGGGGATTTTCGCCAAGTCAAGAAAGGTCGTCAGGTCCGCCGGCCGGGTATTCGACACCATGAACTTGCGGAACGGTTCAGCGGTTAGGCGCAGCCCCTCCATATCCATCGTCTCGCCGCGTGTCATGGGCAGCAATCCTGCCTGCCAGGCCTGCTCGAAGGTTGGCTGCATCACAAAAAAGGTCAGAAACAGCGACAGGCCGATGATAACCGTGTTCGGCGGTGTACCCTGTGCGCCAATGCCGGACCTCAGGAGAGACAAAACGATGACGATGCGTGTAAACGCCGTCATCATGACAAGCAGGCTCGGTGCCAGCGACAGCACCCCCATCGCGATTGCAAGCTGGATCAGCCGGCTTGTCGTGCCCGCTTGTCCGCCTTGCCCAAGGTCCAGGCTGACGGACTGACTCCAGGCGGGCGTGGAATAGGAAATGGCAGCCAGCACTATCCCAAACACAGCCACATGCGACACGGCAAACCAGAGACGGGGCCTCATTGCCTGGTCTCCGTGGTTTGTATGGCCGGAAGCATTGACACGATGAGGTCGGTCGAACCGCCTGTCATCAGCAATACGCGTTGCTCGTCGCAACGGACCAGCAGTAAGCGTCGCTTGCTATCGATTATGCAGGATTCCACGATCGCCAGCCGTGCGGGCGCTGCACCGGTTTGCCGCGAGATCCCCCATCCCCCGACCTGCTGCTTGGCCCTGATGGTTTCGAGCAACTTGGCCAATATAAAGAAAACAACCAGCGTAATCGCCAGCATAAGAAAGGCGTTGAGATAAATCGACATTTTTCGACCTTAAGGGCATAGCGGTCTATTTCCGCCGTTTCTATTGGATATCGGGTGTTACGGACTTCCTGATGGCCCGATATGGCCCTCCAACTGCTTCGCCATCGAAATTTCCTCGAAGGCACGCGGCAGGTCGGCGGTTCCCGTGGCGGGCGCCGAAGTCAACAATCGAAATAGCGCCGCGGAATGGCTTTTTTCCATCGCTGGCCCATATTTTCCAGCAACACGTTCAAGCGTCGCCGTGTCACCGCTCAGCGTAGCGGCCTCGGCCAAGCGTAACACGATGCCTTGATCCGCTTCCGATAGATCGGCCGAGGTGATCTTCTTGTTTTCATAGGCAGTCAGGGCCGCAACGGTGTGCGGCCAGTCCTTCCGCGCCGCGTATATCTCCGCGCGTGCCTCGTCCGCATCAGGGGATGCCAGATTATCAAGCATGCCAAGAGCGACATCCTTATTGCCGCGATCGGCCTCGGCCCGAGCATACAGAAGTTGCCGGGCCCCCATGATTGCCGGTGTTACCGTGGCATTTGCAGGCGGCACCGTCGTGGCCAGCGCATCGATTGCGCCGGATGGGTTGTTGTTGGCGATCCGTAAGGAGGCCAGACGCGCACCCAGCACTGCCCGGCGGACCGGGTCGGTTGCCTGCGTGACCAGGCGGTTCATGATGGGTTCGGCGCGGCCCAGCAGGTCAAGGCCGACCAGACGGTTGACAAGTTCTGTTCCCGTTTTCTCCGTCCAGGCGATGTCCTGCACCAAGTCCTGATTCTGGTCGTAGATGGCAACGAAATCAGATGGTGACAGGTGGCGCGATGCATCGTCGGCGAGCAGGGCGAGGAAAATCGAGCCCATCTTCTGGTCGATCGATGCGCGCTGGTCGGGGAAGATGTCGCGTGCATCCCGGAGAACGGTCAGGGCTTCCCGCCACTGGCCGGCTTGCCGGCGCAGATCGGCGATGCGCATCCGCAACGCGAGTTCCTCTTTGGCGCCGCGCCAGCCAAGAAGGGCCCGGTCCAGGGCATCCGCTCCAGATTTTGCTTCGTATTCGCCAGTCTTCATCCGCAGTTCGGCCGAACGCACGAGAGCTTCATATCGCGGAAGCCTGTCGTCTCGGGCGGCCACTTGATCATAAAGCTTCAGGGCCTCGCTGGGCTTGTTGTCCATCTCAAACGCCATCGCGCGAGCCAGATCGAGATTTCGATCGTTGGGCAGCGTGCTCATGGCAGCCTGCGCGGCCTGCGCCTGGCCGTTGAGTGCCATGGTCTCCAGCACCAGCGGCAGCATTCGATCGCGAAGTGGGGCAGGGTAGGCGAGGACAAGCGGCAATCCGTCGGCCAATCCGCGCGCGTCCTTGGCCGAGATACTGCCGGTGATCGTATTCAAATAGGCCCGCCACAACTCAATCTCAGTAGACTCCGGCAACTGGGGGTCCATGAGTTTGTTGCCATCCTCGATTCGGCCGGCCAAGGTGGATGCGACAGCGCGCAAACCTATCGCGCGCGGCTGGTCCATCAGGCCCGGGTCGCTGGCGGCAGCGACGTCAACGACAGCTTGCGCTTCGACGTCCATGCCGAGCGCCAGCATCGCCTCCGCGACCCGCAGCCGCGGTTCTGATCGGGCAAGAGCGTGGGCGTTGCCCGCGGCAAGCACGCGTTTGTCCAGTTCGGCTTCCAGTTCCTTGATCGTTCCGTTCGGGATCTCGAACAGTCGCGAGATCGCCCCGGCGATTGGTGGGTCGGACGCCTTTGGCTTCGCCACCGGGATTGCATTGTCGGCTTGGAGGCTGGTGGAAAGCGTGAACCCGTCGGCTTCGCGGCGGAGACGAATGTCATCGGATGTCGCCGCCACCACGACGCCTTGTAGGGTCGGCAAGAGTGTGAACTGAGGTTGTTTCCACTCGTTCGGCACGCCTTGGCCGGATTCACCCTGGGTGCCCACCAACAAACGATCGCCAGTCCGTGGGTTTAGGACAGTGACGAC
Source organism: Acetobacteraceae bacterium (assembly GCA_027353465.1). Taxonomy (GTDB): domain Bacteria; phylum Pseudomonadota; class Alphaproteobacteria; order Acetobacterales; family Acetobacteraceae; genus Rhodopila. The sequence continues at coordinate 3,388 of DAIEHR010000188.1, forward strand.
GCGGGACGGATTCGAGACCGGCAGTCGGACGCTTGTGGCGGCCGGGTTGCCGGTGATCAACCGCGGAAGAATGCTGGCAACTGGGTCCGTGGGTGCTTCGGCCGCGACCATCCATCCCCGAGGATTCCGCGACAGGCGAAAGGCGCCGGTCCCGTTGGGAATGCGGATGACCGTTGCGTCCTGGGTCGGGTGGCTGACGAGTTGTGCGAAGACGGGGTCGATATCCGGACCGGGCGCGCCGAATATGATCGGGGCGTCGAGAACGATCAGGGTTTCCTCACCGATACGAAACGCCGCCAACCCGACGTCTGGTTCCGCACGCAGCAGGATCGCGGCACTGGTGCCGGCGACCGGCTCGATCCTGATCGAACCCTGCTGCATGAGGGGGACGCGTGGGGCCGCCGTGGCCGCCAGGGCAGGGGGCGGGGGAACAGTGCCCGGTCCGGCCGGGATTGCCTGTGACGGCACAGGGGCAGCGGGGGGAGGCGGTGTGATGGGTATCGAAAAGGCGCTTGCGGATTGGCCGGCTTGTCGCAGATCCATGCTGTCGATCGACAGAAAGGCCTGCGGCGCGGGCGCCGGTGGTGCCGCCGGGGGCAACTGGTCGGCTTTTATCGCCGTCGGCTTATGGACCCCCTTTTTCCCCTTTTGTGGCCTGGCTGTGACCGGCGCATGCTTAACCCCCTGCGAAACCGGCGTGTCCTGAGCAACCTGCGCTCCCGCGGGCTTTATCAATAACGGCACGATTGCCGTTGCGAGAAGGAGCGCGCGGCGCATCAAAAATCCGCCAGCAACTTATCGATGTCGTCTTGATCCATGGCTTCGGCGGGCAGACCGGGGCCATTCAGCAGGCAGCCTGGCGCCGAGCCGACATCCAGATGCATTATGACGCCGGTACTTTGACCCCCGGCCAGTTCCAGCACTTTACCCTCGATGGCCTGCAGAGCCTTAACCACCTTGGTGATCCGCTGGCCTGTGATGTCCTGGAAACTACATGCCTCGTAGATTTGGGTGATTGCGCCTTGCAGGATAGCCGCATGCTCGCTTTCGAGGCTGTTCGACAATGCGTCCAACGCCTCACAGCTCTCAAGGATGCTGTTTGTGGCGATAGCGGTATGTTCTACGATCGCATCCAGTTCGTCCGTGGCCGACGGTATGTGGCGGCCCCGAATCGAGTCGACGCTCACGCCGGCTACCTCGGCCTTTGCCTGGTCGATGATATGGCCCAAGCCCGCGATTTCTTTCAGCAGCAGCGCTTCGGTCGGTGACAGGCGGCCATCCAGAGTGTCAAGCACCGCGATTACCACATCCTCCAGGATAACGGGTTCCGTCACGGTGATCCCTTCATGGTGGTGTCGCATCCTTTCTGTAAGGGTTTGCAGTGGTAACCCGGTTGTGCTGGAAGTCTGTATATTTTCATGCATGTCCCAAAACCTTTTGAATTTTGGCGCGTAACGTCTCGGCGTTGAAAGGTTTGACGATGTAGTTTGATACACCGGCCTGTTTTGCGACAATGACGTTGTCAGTCTTACTTTCGGCGGTGACCATGATGAATGGCGTCGTCTTCAGCTTGGCATCAGCGCGCACGTGTTGAAGCAGCTGTAGCCCGGTCATTGGCTCCATGTTCCAATCGCTGATGATCAATCCGAAATTGCCAGCATGCAGTTTGGCCAATGCCTCATTTCCGTCACTGGCTTCCTCGACATTTTCGAACTCGATCTGCTTTAACAAATTGCGGATGATCCGAAGCATCGTCTTATAGTCGTCCACGATCAGAACGTTGATAGGATTCACAGCCATTATAAATTCCTGCTAGTGTCTGAAGGTTAGTTGTTGAGGGTGGTCGAGTGGGTCCGCTTGGCGGCGAGGTCCGCGGTTATCTGCCGGGCACTCTCGGGCTCCATCTGCGCAATGACCGGGGAAGCTTTCGCCGGCTTCATACGATCAAGCAGTTCCAGCAGCACCGGCTTGTCGAGGGTGTTGAATATCTTCGCTGCGTCCCGTGGCTTCATGTCTTCATAGAGTTTGACCAGGCCGCCCCAGTTGGCCCCCTCATGGGCTTTCCTTTCGTTTTCCAGCGCTTCGAGCCGGGACTGGATTGCGAGAAGCTCGGTGACACGATCGGCCAGGTGCTTGTCCACGGCGGCGATAGCGGCCTCCCGTTCGCTCAGGCGTTTTTCACGCTCGTCGGTCGGGCTCTGACGGAGCGTGATTTCCTGATTCCCGTCGTCGGCCGCATTGGCACGGGCCTGCTTGGCTTCTGGCTGCGGCGTGGCGGTTGATTGTACAGGACCGCCGGGAAGCGATGCCGGCGTGGGGGCGGGGACCGATGGCAGCGACGCGGGGACTGGCGCCGGCGCCGGGGCGGGGACGGAAGCATGAGGTAGACTGGCTGGCGAGGCTTCAGGTGCCGCGGACGGGGACTGGGCAGCACTCGCTTGGCTGATCACACGCGCGGTGCTGGCTACTTCAAGTGCTTCCGTTGTTCCCGCCATCAACGCATGGAGGGTAGGCGCCGTGTTGATGAGGGTAACAGTCTTAATCGCGAGAGCGATCGATGTCGCGACGATCGTCGATGCCAAAAGCTTATTGGGGGGCAGCATCGCTCTCACCGGAGCCCCCCTGCCTTCAGCGCACCGAACGAGTCGCTCTCCCGCGACGGTTCGGCGTCGGCGGCTGCCGCGGACGAATCCGGCTCGGCCGCGCGGCTACGCCGGCGTTTGGAGAACCCGGCAAGTTGACGCAACCCGTTGGGGTGATCGACCGACGAAAGATCCTGTGTGGTCGCGTCGCTGGTGGTATCACCAACCGTGGCTCCCGGGGCAGGCGGGGTTTCCACCACCGGCTGCGCGGGGGCTTCGGCGGGAGGCATTTGCCGCCCCAGCTCAAGACGAGCTCCGGCTCGATCGGCCGCCTCGATAAGAAATGATAAATCCGTCGCCAGCTTGTCCGCATCTTCGGACCGGCGCTCGATTTGCTCCGCGGCCCTGTCGGCCTCATTGCGTAGGGCTTGAATGCCGAGCTTTACGGAGTTGGTCGCTGAGCCCAGGTTAGTGATGAGCGCTTCGAACACGGCTCGGTCGCGGCGCACCACGCGAAGGGCCCGATCGAGCCGGATCGCCATGACCAAGGTCGCAGTGAGCAGAATTGCCAAAATAGCATCGGCAAACCATTCCAAAATCGGCGTCATGCAATGGGCCCTCCCGCTGTGATCCGGCCAGTCGAAAGCTCGTCTTCAATTTGCACAGCGATACGATTGCGGCGATTTCCAGTCCTTCCCAGAAACAATGGAACGCCTCCGCACCGAAGTTGCACAGGATCATCCGCCGTAAGCCGGAAGATGATCTGGCTTCCGATCTTAAGTGCAAGAATTTCCGATAGACCCATTACCTGTTCACCGAGCACCGCTTCAAGTTCTACCGACGTCTCCCGCAACTCTTCTGCCAAATGGGCTTCCCAAATGTTGTCGCGTCCAAACCGCTCACCCATGAACTGTTGCAATAAAAGGTCGCGGATCGGCTCCAGGGTCGCGTAGGGCAACACGATCTCGAAACAACCGCCGCGTTCGTCCATTTCAAGTCGCAACTTGATCAGAATAGCGGCGTTAGAGGCCCGGGAAATGGCTGCGAAACGAGGATTGACCTCGGTCCGTTCAAACTTAAAACTGACCTGGCACACCGGGTCGAACGAAACCGACAAATCCGCGAGGATTTGTATAGCCATCTTCTCGACCAAGGTGCGTTCGATCGTCGTGTAGGGGCGGCCCTCGATCCGCATCTGCGATGTGCCCTTGCGGCCGCCAAGCAGCACATCCACGACGGAGTAGATCATCGGGGCATCAATGACCATGAGCCCAAAATTGTCCCATTGCTCCGCCTTGAAGACGGTCAGCATTGCGGGGAGGGGGATGGAGTTCATGTAATCGCCGAAGCGCAGCGAGGTAATTTTGTCGATGCTCACCTCGACATTGTCGCTGGTCAGATGCCTCAGGCTTGTGGACAATATGCGTACCAGCCGATCGAAGACGATCTCCAGCATCGGCAGGCGTTCATAGGATATCAACCCGGCCTTGACGACCCGGTGCAGGCCGCTTTGTGGCTCGTCAACCTCCGGAATATCGTCGAACCCCATCAGGTCGTCGATCTCCGTCTGGCTGAGTACGCGGGTGGGGGCGGCGTCCTTGCCGTCACCAGCGACGTCTCCCCAGCCGGCTTCGTCCAGGTCCGTGTCGGGATTCGTGTCGCTCATTGCACAAGCAACTCGATAAAGAGAATATCCGTAGCCCGAGCGGGCGCGATGGCAATATTGACCCGGGCCAACAATTCCTCGCGCAGGCGATAGGTGCCGGCCGAACCCCGCAATTCCTCCGGCCGCATGTCGCGGAGATAAGTCTGAAACAGGTCTTGTATTTTGGCCGCCGCCGCTGTGACCGCGGGCTCATCCGCTTTGTTAGCCAGTTCCAATCGAGCCTTGATTCTCACGAAGGAAGTGCGGCGATTTCCGGCATTCAGATTGGCGACCATTTCAGGTAAATCGATACCGCCTGGCGTAATCGTCGCGGACGCCTCCTTACCACCCGTTAGCTTGTTCAGAAATCCCATCGCATAAGCAGCGCCGCCTGCTGCGAGCAGGACAAGGGCAACAGCAGCAATGATAATGATCAGTTTCTTACGACCGCCCTTTTTCGCTCCGCCGCCCACGCCGTCAGCCGGGATCGCGGCTGCGTCATCGGCATTCATTGCCTGTGGTGTCGACATATTCGGGCCCGCTCCGCCAACCGAGTTCCCTGGATAGATATATGCTTGTTCACGAAAACAGGGTGCGATTCAGCCCTGGCCTGGGTCCCGCAAACCTCAAAAATTTCAGTTCGTGGCGAAAGCCTTTAGCCGCCACCTCATTTGTCGCCGGTCGGGGCGCGTGTTGCCTAAAATATTACGAAAAAGGAACGAAAAAGAACGACCTTAGGGAATTTGGAAATTGTATAGGTCATTGGCGACCCGCCCGATTACCGGCGCCCAATCTTCCGGCCGACTTTGTCGATACACGCGCAGGCTCGGGTACCACGGGCTGTCGTCCCGTCCGATCATCCAGCGCCAACAGCCACGGTAGCGCGACAGCAGCCAAACCGATTTACCCATCCCAGCCGCCAGGTGGGCCACAGAGGTATCGACGCTGATGACCAGGTCAAGTTCCGCAACAATCGCCGCTGTATCGGCGAAATCCACCACGCCGGCCATCAGGTCAGTGATACCGAGGCCGCCGGCGATCGCCGCTGACTCCGGGGTGGGGTCCTTTTGCAGGCTGTACAACTTGATATTCGGCACGGTGGCGAGCGGCGCCAATTGCGCGAGATCAATTGACCTGGCGTGGTTGACATGACGACCGAGCCCGTCATTTCCCGCCCATACCAAGCCAACCCGAAATCCAACGTCGGCCCTCGGCGGAGCCGGTCGGTCGCGTCCGCTCTGACCCGTTGCCAAATAGGGCGTCGCCGGAATGGTGCCAGGCTGGGTATGAAAGACCAGCGGCAGGCTGAACATGGGGCAGTGCAGATCAAATGGCGGCAGTTGCCCGCCCAGCGGCAGGACTGTGCCGGCACCTGGGATCCCGGCGAACAATCGCACCAGGGGTTGATGCACCTCAAGAATGATATGGCCGCCGCGGGCTGCTACCATCGGTATATACCGGGCCATCTGAAGCATGTCGCCCAGTCCCTGTTCCGCGTGCAGCAGAATGGTGCGACCGGTCAATGGTTCCCCGTTCCACCTTGGTTGCGAGAATGGACGAGGCGGATTCCAAGGAAGCTCCCAGCGAGCTTCATAGAGTGACCAGCCGGGATCGAACTGCCCGTCGAGCAATAGGCTGAAGGCATGGTTGTATCGCGCATCCACAAAATCGGGATCGAGCGCCAGCGCCTGTCGCTGGGCGGCAAGCGCCTCGGGCAGGCGGCGCTGTGCAGTGAGGACGCTGCCTAGATTGGAATGAAACGCCGCCATGTCCGGGCATATGCGAATAGCGTTTCGATACGCGGCCTCGGCTTCATCGTATCGTTCCAGAGCCAGCAACGCGTTGCCGCGGTTTGAATGCGCATCCGCGTAATCCGGCCGAAGTGTCATGGCGGTTTCGGCTGCCGCCAAAGCACCGGTCAAGAGACCAAGGTCATAGAGAGCGTTGCTGAGGTGACAATGTGCCTCGGGCAGATCCGGGGCCAATTCGATCGCTCGGTCGTAGCAGCGGCGGGCAGCCGCATGGTCTCGCTGGCGTTGGCGCGCATCCCCGAGATGAAGGTGGGCACCGGCGGCTGTTGGTGTCAGCAAGATCTCCTGGCCAAAGCTTTCCGCGGCTGCGTCGGGACGTTGCAATGCCATAAACGCATTTCCCAGCGCCGCCCAGGCATCCGGACGCCGCGGCCCAAGCGCGACAGCCTCTTGAAGGTGTGCCAGGCCATCGTGCGGCCGCCCAATTTGCCGCAGCAACATGCCGGTGCACAGGTAAGGCTCCGGATCATTAGGATCAAGCAACAGAGCGTCCCGATACGACGCGGCGGCCCCCGCGTGGTCCCCTAAGGCCGCAAGCGCTCGGCCGAGCGCGATATGGGTCGCCAGAACGGTGGGTTGCCGCGCGATACTCTTGCGAAAGGCGGCCACGGCTTCCGTCAACCGCCCCCGTTCGGCCAGAACTTCGCCGAGACTGAAATGAGACAATGCGTAGTTGGAGGTCTCGGCCACGTCGCGGATCATCTGAAGGCCGGATTCGAAACGGTCAGTCTGGCACCAGACCAACCCCTTCAGCGTCCTGGCTATGCCGTCGTGCGGCGATCCCGCCAGAATTGCGTCGTAGATGGCTTCCGCGTTGGCGAAGTCACCGATGCGTTGAAGATCCAGCCCATCTTGCAATCGCGGGCGGTCGGAAATTGGCTTCGGTCCTGCTGGAGGGGAGAGCTGATTCAACGACGCCCTCACGCCAGAAGATTAACAGTACTGCCTGAACCGCTCGACGACGTGGGCAAGGTTATGCCTTGGCTGGTTGTGGCGCTGCCGCTGTTGTTGCCGCCGTTACCAAAGAGTGCCAACAACGGATCCGAAGCGGTAGAGCCCGCGGTAATCTGATTGACCTGGTCCATTGCCAGATATTGATTGACGAATTTGGCCACGCCGGCCGTCGTTGAGAACTGGCTCATGTTTACACGGGGGGTAAGGATAGCGACCTGCTGCTGAAAGGTTAGATTGCCAAACGCGGCGGGAATTCCCAGCGCGGTTGTCACGACGTTCAGCAACGCCGGGTCCGACATCAGCTGATACAGCGATGTGGCGCCCTTCGCCGTCTGGGTGAAATACAGCGCTTCCCGCAGCGATGGGCTATCGGTACCCACCGATGCGTCGAATGAGTGCAGTTGATAGCCCGCGATCGCGGCGTTGACACCGGATTGGGTGGAGAAGGGGGGCGGTGTCCAGTTCGACAGCGCGTTCGCGAAAACCCGGTAGTTGTTGTCGGAAAGCTGTTGCGCCAGCGATGACGTTGAATTGGGATTCTGTGTCATCAGCTTCTGCAGAATCGCAGTCTGATCGACCTGAGAACCGAGACCGTAGGCTGTCGCGACAAAGGTCAGGGCGCGGTAGTTTGCCAGCAGTTTGGCGGGCGTCGTCAGCGTCGGCGCGACCGATTTGAAATAGGCGATGTCGGCGGCGGACGAACTGGTGGCGGCATAGGATGCCTCGATGGCGGCGCTATTCTTCTGCAGCAGTGCCCATCCAGTAATATTGTCGATGCCGCTGAGAACGCCCATGTCATGCCACCCTGGTCAGGCTGCGCGGCGCTGATTGTCCAACGCATCCAGTATGTCTGTGTTGAGCCGAATGAGCGGGGAAAGATCGGAACGCTGGCTGAGCGCGGCCATGCTGGTGCGATGGGCGAACAACCCGAGGGAAATGTAATTTGCCTTAACGGAGGCAGGTAAAGCGTTGGCTGGATCGGCCAGATATTCCATCAGAAGGGTCCAGAGTCTCATGTTGCCATTGAGTGCCCGGATGCGCGTCATTGGTTGGGCATCGGGCTTGTTGGCGTCCAAGAGCTGGCTGGTGATATGAGAAATCGCCCGGATTTCGAGGTCGCGCGGACTTTCGATAGCGCTTTGTGCGCCTGCATAAGCAGCGTAGCTCATTCTCAAGCTCCTTTTTGGAAAGAGAGGGTGGTGACTGCCCCCTCGTTGATAGAAGGGGCAGAGACACCGTGGGTGGGGCTTCGCCCCACCCGTTCAGACGTTAGCGGAACAACTGAAGCAGCGCGCCGGGGCCCTGGTTGGCAAGCGACAGCGACTGGATCGCCAGCGATTGCTTCGTTTGCAGGGAGGACAGCATGGCACTTTCCTGCGACAGGTTAGCGTCAACCATTGCGCCCAGGCTGGTTGTCACGGATGTCGAAAGCTGGTCGGTAAAGTCGGCCAGACCCTTCAACTGAACGGTTGCGGCGCCCAAGGTCGAAAGCGTCTGCCCGATCTTGGAGATCGCGTTGTTCACCATGTCGATGCTGGCGGTGCCGGAAGATATCGCGGTCGTGGTCGCGCCGCTGGCGATCGTCGCCACCGACGTCCCGCCAGCCACCGTCAACTGGCCTGACGAGTCGACCGAGGCCGCGACGCCAGCGGCATTCATTGCCGACGCCATGTTCTGCATTGATTGCAGCGCCGTCCCGCCGACCGCCACATCGCCCGCGGCAGTGCCCCAGGTGAAAGTCGTGGCGGCACCACCGGTGGAGGGCGTGAACGCAACGGTGTCGCCAGAGGCAGGGGCGCCGGAGGCGACGCCGTTAGCCATGGAGTCCGACAAAGCGCCAGCCGTCGCGGTCAACGCAGTCGCCGAAGCCGACACGCTGCTGATGCCAGCAAGCTGCATCGCGTTGACCAAGGAGGTGAGCGAGGCCGCGGTGCTGGCGCCGATCGAAACCTGGCCGGCAGCCGGGGTCAGGCTCGATGTGAACGTGAAGGTCTGGGCAGCGGCACCACCGGTCGGCTGGTAAGTGATGACCTCACCCGCACTGAAGTTCGCGGTCGGCGTCAGGACGCTGTTGGTGGAAATCGTCGTCGCGGAGGAGCTGACCTGCAGGCCAGACAGTCCGAGGCCGGCGGTTGTGGAGGCACTGCCTGTCGTGGCGGTCGTGCTGCTGCCATCCTGGTTGCTGAGCACCGTCAGCGTTCCGGCGGTGGACAGCAGGTTCACGCCATTGATTGTCGTGGCATTCGCAAACGCGTTGATGTTGTTCAGCGCGTTCTTGATCGTCGCGTTAGAGGCCGCAAGCGCTGTGCCCGTTTCGTTTTGGGCCTGCGTCACGGTCTGCAACAGGGTGTTGAGCGTATTCGAGATGGACGTGGCGCCCGCGGTCTGGCCTTGCAATGTGGCAACGCCGGTCGCGAGGCTGGAGCTGACCGCGCCGAGTGCGGAGACGTTGGCGCGCAATCCCTGCGCGATGGTGAACACCGCAGGGTTGTCGGCAGCGGAACCGACCTTCAGGCCGGATTCGATGGCGCCCTGCGTTGTCTGCATCTGGTTGCCGATGGAATTCAGCGAGGCGATCGCGGCCATCGCATTGATATTGGTGTTTACTGAACTGACCATTTTGAGTGTCTCCGTATATTAAGGTGAATTCGCCCGCATGTGCGGACTCGGGCTATTCCCGGGACACCTTCATCGGGGTCGGGCCGCCGCTTGTGAAAACGCCGCGCCCCTCGATGAAGCATGATGGGTATTATAGGGACGGTCGGAAAAATCGGGGGCCGGGAGAGCGAACTATGACGATTTTTTTGTGATCGACCGGCTGGATGCGCGCTTCTAATTGAAACTATTACGGAATTATCGACCGATTTAATTTTCGGGAGCGTTTTGCAGCCCGCTTCTGTCTGTTTTGCGTGGAATCCCGCGTCCACCGGGCGGCAAACGCGAAACCAGGACAGGGCGCAAACGAAATAGATCTGGTCGATGCCGCAATGACCGGTCCTTCCAGGGCAGAAGACCGACGGTTCGTTCGAGATAGCTATATGTCACTCCAGAAATCTTCATCTCAGGACTCGCAAAAAATGACGGTTAATGCTCTGTTGGAGGAAGCCTTCGCCCACCATGGAGCCGGCCGCCTTGAACCAGCCGAGGCTTTGTATCAGCAGGTTTTGCTGCTTGACCGTAACAACCTGAATGCTCTGCAACTGCTGGGTGTGATCGCCAGCGACGCCGGCCGCCATGAAGAGGCGGTTTCCTATCTTGAGAAGGCCACCGCCGTACTTGAATCGCTCGGCGGTGTGACCGCGCAACACGCGGTACTTTACCATAATCTCGGCAATGCACTGGTCGCCGCCGGGCGCCCCGCCGCCGGCCTGGCCAGCTACCGTCGCGGGCTGGTGGCCAACCCGGACATGCCTGAGCTTACCGCCAGACTTGCCGCCGTGCTGTCGCAGCAGGGCGACCTGGCGGGAGCCGCCGCTGCGTTTGAGGCTTCTCTGGCCACGCATCCCGGACATCCCGAGTGGTTCCTGAGCCTGGCCGACGTATATGTCGCGTTGGCGGAACCTGAACGCGCGACCAAGTGCTACCGCCGACTTCTGGCACATCAACCGGACAACGCGGCCGCCCAACTGGGGCTGGGGCTAACCCTGATATCGCAGGGGCACCCGGAGGAGGCGATCGCGCCACTCCTGGCGCTCGTCGCGGCCCAGCCATATCAGCAATCCGCCCATCATGCGCTGGGCTGCGCACGATTTGCCGCCGGACAACTGGAGGCAGCCGCGGGAAGCTTCCACCGGGCCCTGGCGCTGCGGCCCGACGACGCCGAAAGTTGTTGGATGGCAGGCCGTGTAGCTGAGGCAAGGCGCGATCTGGATGCCGCGGAGATATATTATCGCCGAGCGCTGGACCTGGCGCCTGCGTTGCCGGGAGCATTGTTCGATCTGGGGACGATGCTTTATCGGGAGCGCGGGGAGCCGGCAAAGGCAATAGCGTTGTTCGATCAGCTGCTTCTCGCGGCCCCTGAGCACGTTGGCGTTCATTGCGCGCGCGGAAATGCGTTCCGGGGCATGCACCTCGTCGATGAGGCGTTATCGTCCTATCAGCACTATCTGTCGTTGGTGCCGGATTCGGCGCTCGCCCATTTGCGCCTGGGGGAGACGTTGGTCGAAAGTGGCCGTCTGGAGGAGGCGATCGCCCACCTCCTGAGGTCGCTTGCGCTCCATGGTGGGCACAATATGGAATATCTGGCGCATGTGGACCTTGGTCATGCCCTTTCGAAACTGGGGCGGGACGCGGAGAGCCTGGCGCATTTCCGGCGGGCCGTGGCTTTGGAGCCGGTTGCAACCCATAGGGCGGCGAAGCCGGAGGCGGATTTCTCCGCGCTGCTGATCGTGGCGCCGTCAGCGTACAACACGCCCTATGAGTTCCTGACCGTTCGGGTACCCTTCGAATCCCATGTTCTCCTGCTGTTGCCAAACCAGCAGTATGACAGTGCATTTCTTGCGTCCAAGGCCGACGTGGCGGTCAATCTTGTCTCCGACGTTGATCATGATAACGGATTGTTGCCCGTCGCGGCGGCATTGCTGGACAGTCTGGGCATCCCGGTTATCAACCATCCCAGCCGGATCCATGTAACCGATCGCCTGGGCGTCGCCGGCTTGCTTGCGGATATCCCATCCTGCCGGGTTGCCCGGATCGAGCGTAAATCCGGCCGCATGCTGTCGGCACCCGGTTCGCTTGAGTCCCTGGCCATGCAAGCACCATTCCTGGCCCGGCTTACTGGGTGTCATGGCGGCGACGATTTTGAGCTGGTTGAAACAGAGGCGGATCTGCATCGGTTGGTATCAGTGCGAAAAGACAATGACTATTTCCTTATTGAATATCTCGATTACCGCTCCGCGGACGGGTATTTTCGGAAGTATCGGTTCTTCATCGTCGGCGATTCCGTCCTGCCTTATCATCTGGCCATTGGCGCCGAATGGAAGGTGCATCACTTCCGCACCGACATGGCGAACCAGGCCTGGATGCGGCAAGAGGAGGAGGCCTTCCTTCGCGCACCAGAAGCGGTGTTCGAGCCACGGCATTTCGCGGCTTTGCGAACCATACGGGACCGGGTGGGGTTGGAATTCTTTGGCGTTGATTGCGGTCTTGACCGCAATGGCGACCTTGTCGTTTTCGAGGCGAACGCGACGATGCTGATCCACGGCGACACGGGTGATTTTGCCTATAAGAATCCCTACGTTGAGGACATCAAGTCAGCGTTTGGCGCTCTGCTGGCCCGCGCCGCCCAGGGCCACCGGGAAGCGATGAAAGACCGGTCAAGCCACGCCGGGAACGGTGCCAGATTAGCAACGCGCGAGCTGGCCCTCGATCTACCTGGTTGATCCACCGACCGCGGATGCCCCAACCAGCCCTCACGGCTAAGCGGTCGATACCTTTGCCGCCTTCTTTCGCTTGCGATGGCCTTACGCGGGGCCATCGCAACCGGGCATCAAGCAAAATCCAAAATTTCCTTATATCACAAAGTAAGTGGCGGGATTCCCGCAGTTTGAAACGGCGACCGGGAATGAAACCTGATGGGTCGAGGTGCAAAGCCGACCGTCGAGCGGCTAAAGACAGCGACACTGCTGATCGCGCGACCATCCGCGGCGTCTGGGGGTGGCAATGGTTGAGCTAGCAGTAAGCTCGATCGCACCGACCCTGCTTGTTGTCGATGACGAGATGGTCCAGCGCCTGATCGTCTCCCGCATGGCAACGCAGATCGGCTATGCGTCATTGGTGGCGGCAACACTCGACGAGGCGAGAATGTTGCTGGAGGTGCGCGATGTTGACGTCCTCGTGCTGGACTTGTCATTGGACGATCGCGACGGGATCGAGTTGCTGCGCGATATCGCTCGGCTTGGACGCGATCCGCTTATCATTTTCATGTCTGGCTTCGATGAGCGGATTCGCGAAACAGCCGCTCGTCTTGCGGTCGCACTCGGTCTTCGCGTAGCGGGCACATTGGCCAAGCCGCTGCAGCGAGACCAGTTTCGGGCAATCATCGGCGAAGCGCCGCGCGTTCAGGCCCATGTGCGGAAGGGTCGCGCCCTCGGCCTGACACCTGCGATGATCGATGCGGCGCTGCTGGCGGGTGAGATAAAATGTCTGTTCCAGCCCAAGGTTTCGCTGGTCGATCGGCGTATCATTGGATTTGAAGCCCTCGCCCGTTGGTATAGTCCAGAAATGGGCACTATCGGGCCAGATTCGTTTATCCCGATAGCGGAGAGACATGGCCTGATCGACCGGATGACGGTCCAAATCCTCGACGCTGCCCTTTTCCAGCTTCACCTCTGGCATTCGATCGATCCAATGCTTGAGGTGGCGGTAAATTTGTCACCGTGTAGCCTGGGTGACCTGCAATTGCCGGAGCGTATTGGCGACATTCTTGACCGAAACGGTGTCGCCGCGGATCGCTTGATATTGGAGGTTACAGAGGGTGCGGTGATGGCGGACTATATCTCCGCCGCCGACATTCTAACGCGGCTGCGTATCCGGGGTGTTGGCGTTTCGATCGACGAT
>DAIEHR010000017.1 GCA_027353465.1 Acetobacteraceae bacterium
GCGGTCGCGGTTACCGGCATGTTCGTTTCCCGTCTGTGGGCTTGACCGGGATCACCGGTAAATTCAATCTATCAATTGAATGATGTTTATAGGTGGTAACCGATGTCAAGCCCTAATCCGGCCGGAGTCGTCAGAGCGGCACTTGCCGAAGTCGCGAAGGCGTTTGGTCATGAGCATCGGGTCGAACTGATCGAACAACTCGCGCAGGGGCCGCGCAGTGTCGAGGCAATCGCCGAACGCATCGGCGTTAGTGTGGCGAATACCTCCCAGCATCTGCGGCAGTTGCATCGGACCGGTTTGGTAACCGCGCGGCGCAGCGGCAAGCGGGTGATTTACCGTCTGGCGGAGGCATCGGAAGCCGATATCGTCGCTCTGTTGGGAAGCCTGCGCCGTGTCGCCGAACACGCCGTCGCGTCGATGGAGCGTGTTGCCGGCGAATACTTCCATGCCAGGGATCGCCTGGAACCCGTCGCCGCCGCCGACCTGGCGATCCGGCTACGAGAGGGTAGCGTTACATTGCTCGATGTGCGCCCGGCGGATGAGTTCGCTCTCGGTCGCCTGCCTGGCGCGCTGAATATCCCGCTGAACCAACTCCGGCAGCGTTTGGCTGAACTGCCACGCGACCGGCAGATCGTCGCGTATTGCCGTGGACCTTATTGCGTCCTGTCGTTCGAGGCGGTGGCCGAACTGCGGGCGAACGGTTTCGACGTCCGCCGGTTCCAGGACGGCTATTCGGAGTGGAAGGCGGCGGGCCTGCCAGTCGAGGCCGTCTGAATCCTACAGCCCCGACGCGTTCCCGCCTGACTTTCCGGCAGCGAACCGGACCGCTTCCTCCGCCGCCCGGACCAGCGCCCTGGCCTTTTGCCGGGTCTCCTCGAATTCGGCCTCCGCCACGGAATCGGAGACGACGCCAGCGCCGGCCTGGACGTACATCACGCCGTCCTTCACCAGTGCCGTGCGCAGCCCGATGCAGGTGTCCATCGCGCCGTTGGCGGCGAAATAGCCGATGCAGCCGGCGTAGATGCCGCGCCGGTCGGGCTCGATCTCCTCGATGATTTCCATCGCCCGCACTTTCGGCGCGCCCGACAGCGTGCCGGCCGGGAAACCGCCGACCAGGGCATCCAGCGCGTCCAGCCCGTCGCGCAACCGGCCTTCGACGTTGGAGGATATGTGCATCACATGGCTGAACCGTTCGACGATGAAGCTCTCGGTCACCTTCACAGATCCCACCGCCGACACGCGGCCCACGTCGTTACGCCCCAGGTCCAGCAGCATCAGGTGTTCGGCGCGCTCTTTCGGATCGGCCAGCAGTTCGGCTTCCAGCGCCTGATCTTCCTCATGCGTCGCACCGCGCCGCCGGGTTCCGGCCAGCGGCCGCACCGTCACCACCCCGTCGCGCAGCCGCACCAGGACCTCGGGCGAGGACCCCACGATCGAGAATCCGCCGAAATCCAGGTAGAACAGGAACGGCGCCGGATTGATCCGCCGCAGCGCGCGATACAGGCTGAACGGCGGCAGCGCGAACGGCACGGAAAACCGCTGCGACAGCACGATCTGGAACGCATCGCCCGCCGCGATATACGCCTTGCACTTCGCGACCCCGGCGATGAAGTCTTCCTTGGTGAAGTTCGAACCCGGGGCAGGGGGGGCGGGCAGCATCACCGGCGGCGGCTGATGCGGCAGCGGCCGTTCCAGTGCGGTTTCCGCCGCGTCCAGGCGGGCATGGGCCCGTTGCCACGCCGTTTCCGCCGACACATCGCCAGCCGGATACGCCGGAGTCACCAGTGTCAGTTCGTCATTGACGTTATCGAAGATCGCGAACAGGGTAGGGCGGACCATGATGCCTTCGGGCAGCCCGATCGGGTCGCGGTTCTTCGCCGGCAGTTTCTCCATCTGCCGCACCATGTCGTAGCCAAGATACCCGACCAGCCCGCCCGCCATCGGCGGCAGGTGCGCCGGCACGTCCAACTGAGTCTCTTTGATCAGCGCCCGCAGACTATCCAGCGCCGGCAAAACCTCCGGCACGAACGCGTGCGGGGCCGACAGCGCATGCCGGTTGATGGACGCAAGCCCATCCTGGCAGCGCCAGATCAGATCCGGCTGCATACCGATCACCGAATACCGTCCGCGCGCTGCCCCGCCCTCGACACTTTCCAGCAGGAAAGAGTTGGGCTGGCCGTGTGCCAGCTTCAGGAACGCCGCGACCGGAGTCTCCAGATCGGCAACGGTCTTGCGCCACACCAGGCTGCCGTGCCCTGCGTCGTAGGCCAGTCGGAAAGCGGCAAAACCCGCGGTCGCGGACACGTTCATGTCTGTAACTCTTCTATCGCTGTTGGACGACGCTATCGAAATTCGCCTGATTGATCCGTGGGTCCGACCGCCGGCGCAGCGCGTCCAGGAATACGGTGGCCATATCGTCGCTCAGTGATTTATTGATCGCCGTCCGGGTCCGGTCGTAGCCGAGTTTGTCGGCACTTACATCGGGTTGCACGATTTCCACCAACTGAGCGACAACGAATCCCTCGGATGTCTCCACCATCGTTGCCTCGCCCTTCTTCATGCCAAACAGCACCCGCTGTAACGTCGGCGGAACGGCCGGGTCACCTTGGTTACGGGTGACCAGCGGGCTAAGCTTCGGCGTTACCCCCGCGATCGTCGCGGCGTCGGAGAACGATTTGCCGCCCTGCACGGCGGTCATCATCGCCGTTGCGGCCGCATTCTGGTGCCGGCGGCGCTGATCCAGCTTCCAGTCCTGGGCTACCTGGTCCTTTACCGTGTCGTAAGGCTTTTCGCCGGGCGGAATGATGCTTTCAAGCGTCAGAGCGAAATAGGCCGATCCGCCGATCGAGGGCGTCCGCACTTCCTGCAACTGCGGCGGATCGCCCTGCCGAACCTGGAATGCCGCGGCGATGATCGCTTTCTTGAGTTCCGCGGCGCCGGGGATGGGGGCGGACGCGCCGGTCGGCGTGTCGCCCTGCGCGTCCAATGTCCCGGCCACACCGGCAACACCCAGATCGGAGGGCAAGTCGTCCAGCCCTGACCCATTACCCAGCAGCTGGTCCAATTTGTTCGCCCGGTCGTACATCAGATCCGCCGCCTTGCTGGCCAGCGCGCGGGCTTGCAGCTTGTCCTTCGCCTGTTCGAAACTGACGGTGGTCCCAGGGGCGATCTTGGTCACCTTGACGACGAACCAGCCCAGCGCACCCTTGATGGGTTGCGACACCGTGTCCGCCGGGGCCGAGAACACCCCCTTGGCCAGATCGGGATCCGGAAACTCAACCTCCGCGGCGTTATCCTGGGTGATGCCCGACGCGCCGGCGGCGGTGGCGGCCGCCTGCATTGCGGTCCAGTCCGCGCCGCCCTGCCACTGAGCCATCAGCGCCTTGGCTTTCGCCTCATCGGGTGCCGAAATCACCTCCGCGGACCGCTTTTCCGGGGTGACGAACTCCGCCTTGTGCTCATCATAGGCGGTGTGCAACTCCTCGTCCGTCACCTTGATTTCCGACGCGAGCGACTGCGGTGACAGCTCGATGGCCTTGATCCGACGGTATTCCGGCGTGGTGTAGCTGTCTGGATGATTATCGTACCACCGCTTCAGTTCAGCCTCGGTTGGCGCCGCCGGTTCGGGGGCCGCGTCCAGCGGAAACAGGGCCGTATCGGCCGACCGTTTCTCGAACTCAGTCTGATACAACGGCGTGACCTCGGCATCCGGGGTCGCGACTGAGGATTCCAAAGTGGACAGCAATTGCTTCTGGGAGATGTCGGTGCGCAAATCCGCTAAAAACCGAGCCTCGGTATAGCCGTTATTTCTCAGGACGGTGGCGAACACGTCCTTGCTGAATTTCCCGTCCGTTCCACGGAACGCCGGCATTGCGCGCACCTGCGCGGCGAGCGCATCGTCCGGGGTGACGATCCGCAGCGCTTTCAGTTCCTGTCCAAGGGCAAGCTGCCCCACCATTCGTTGCAGCGTCTGCTGCCCGACCTGCATCCGCAGTCCGGCGGGCGGTTCCTGGTTCGCCGGCAGATCCTTGGTCTGCTGCGCCATCGCGCGTTGGAATTCGGCCTGAAATGCCGCGGTTTCGATCGGTTCGCCACCGACCTTGGCCACCCAGGTCGGCGGCCCCATCAGGCGGAACAGGTCGCTGCTGATGCCCCAACCGACGAACGACACCGCCATCAGGACGAAGAAAATCCGGGCGATCCAGGAATCGGTGTATTTTCGGAATTGAGAGATCATGAATCGCTACAGGCCTGAAAAGGGTAAACCGCGCCGATATAAGGCGACCGCCGCGCCATGGCCAGCCATCCCGTGCGGGCGGCTGCAATCATCCGGCTGACGCGACCATCGGGCTGTCGTCATGGCGGGCGCTCAGTGGATGATATACCCCCCGTCCACCACCAGATCGTGGCCGTGGATAAAGCTGCCCTGTGTTGTCGCCAGGAACACGACCGCTTCGGCGACTTCCTCCGGCCGGCCCATCCGTCCGGCCGGCACGCGGCCAGCCATCATGTCCAGTTTGCCCGGCTGCTTGCCCCAGGTGTCCAGGTTGTATTGCGTCGCGATCGGCCCCGGACTGACAGTGTTCACCTGGATGCCCTCGCGCGCCAGCTCGAACGCCATGTTCCTGGCCAGATGGATCAGCGCCGCCTTGGTCATGCCGTACAGCACGTTCTCCTCCGAGGCCACCGTTCCGTGCTGGCTGGCGATATGGATGATCCGCCCGCCGCCTTGGGCGCGCATCGCCGGCACCACCGCCTAGCTGGCGAAGAACGCCGCCGCGACGTTCACCTCCATCACCGCGGCGAAATCCTGCCGCGTGAACGCCCCGAACGGCTTGCGGCAGCGCATGCCAGCGTTGTTCACCAGCACGTCGATCCGTCCGAATGCTTCCAGCGCGGCTTCGACCATGGCTTCGGCCTGGCCGGGAACGCCCAGATCGATGATGCGGAACCGGGCTTCGGGTGCGCCGGCTTCCAGGCACGCGGCGGCTACGTCTTCCAGTTCCGCCTCGCTGTGGTCGGCGGCCAGGAACAGCCGGAAGCCCTTCGCCGCCAATCCCAGGGCGGTTTCCCGTCCGATGCCGCGGGACGAACCGGTGACCAGCGCTGTTTTCATGGCAGTGTCATGCCCAGATCGGCCGCCTGCCGAACCTCGAAGGCGCGTTTGATGTCATCGTAGCCTTGTCCCCTGATTCCGCCGCGCACGGACCCCGCCGCCACCGAACGATACGCCGGCTGCCAGCTTTCCGGCAGTGCCACCCCGTCTGGAGGCGCCAGCCACAGCCGGAACAGGCACCGCTTCAGGACGGGATCGTCGTGGTCCTCGAACTCCGTCCGCGAGTGCAGGGTGACGTGGTTGTTCAGGATCTGCATGTCGCCCGGCTGCAGATACATCCAGTACATCACCGACGGCCGCCGCAGGATGTCGTCCAGCAGGTCCAGCGCGTCGAACTGCGCGGGTGTTAGCGGCGGCACGCCCTCGATCGACTGGGCGGACCGCAGGCGGTTGCGGTTCCATTTGCTGAACAGCAGGCCGTCCTGCCGATCGTAGATCGGGTTTGGATAGAACGGAGGTTCGTCCGGCGCCTGTTCTTCCTGCCGGCTGAAGAAGTGCGGCTGGTGCAGCAGCTCCGCCAGATCGGGCCGCTCCGCCGTCAGGATTTCATGCGCGGTGACGGAGCTGGAGACCATGCTCATGCCGCCGGATTTCGCCACGTTGTAGCAGGTCAGCAGTACGATGTCGGCGCTGTCGGTATGGAAATCCAGATCGGCGTTGGAGGAATAGCCGCGCCCTTTGCCGGTGCGGTAAACCACCCCGGCGTCGCGCACCGCTGACAGGAACTGGCTGGCTTTGCCCTGCGGCCGAGCGACGCCGGTGTGCAGGCCGATGGCCCAGGTGAGGCGTTCGAACTCGTCCTGTGTCAGCCCGTCGCGTGGCATGCCGCGCAGGATGGCGAACCCCGTGCCGTCGCGGACTTCCTTCAGCGCCCCGGCGATGACCGGCCAGGCGGAGCCAAGGTCGAAATCGTCGCGCCGGTAGTCGTACAGTGTCTTTGCCGGATCGGCGGCCTTGCGCACCGCCGCTGTCAGGTCACGCCTTGCTCGGTCGTCCAGCTGATATATCCAGTGCTCATCCGCCTTAAGATCATCGACGGTCCATGCCGCCCGCCGGTTCGCATGCCACATCCTCGGCCCCTTTGTCGTCGCC
>DAIEHR010000047.1 GCA_027353465.1 Acetobacteraceae bacterium
ATTGTGACAGTCTCCAAACGTCTTGTTGTGCCCGGTCGGGTTTTGCGCGAACTCCGCCATGTTCAGCCCGGCAAACGTATAAGCCCCCGCCGCCGCCAAGCGGGAGATCACCGTGGCCGTCACCGCCGGGCGGTATTCCCGCCGCAACGCCGACCCGCATGTGCTGAGTTTTCCTGCCTGGTAATACATATCCTTGTGCGCCATCGGCACGCCATGCAGCAGGCCCAACGGCTTCTTGTCGCGCACTGCCTGGTCGGCAGATTTCGCCGCAGCTTCGGCGGCCTCCCGCTCCTCCCAGATCACCGCGTTGATCCGTGGATTTACCGCATCCAACCGAGCCCAACAGGCGTGCAGGAGTTCGACGGACGTGGTCTGCCCGGACGCAACCGCATCAGCGGCATCCGTCAATGACAGGTCTGCCAGCGCGGTCATCATGCGCCCTCTCTCGTGGCTTGCAGGGCAGCTTCGAAGCTGGACGGTTCGTCCTCGAACGCCATCTGACCACGCAACGCCTCGAACGCCTCGATCGTTCCCGCCAGTTCGCTGGCCAGTCTTCGGGCCGGGGCATTAGGAGGGTCGATACCGTGCCATCGCGCGATCGTTGCTTCAACCGAGGTCTCGAAAGCACCCATCTGTCGATTTCTCCAGGCTGTGTGTTCCTGGGAGTAGGCAACAGAAAGGCTGACCGGGCAATGCCGGAACGAGGAAATTTCTACGAAACCAACGTCCCCAACCGACTCGATCGCCTACCCTGGAGCCGGTTCCATTGGCTGGTGGTTTTCGCCCTTGGGATCGCCTGGATCCTGGACGGGTTGGAGGTGACGATCGTCGGCTCGTTGGCCGGCGCATTGTCTGAAAGTCCTGCGTTGCATCTGAGCGGCGCTCAGGTCGGGGCCGCCGCCAGTGCCTATCTGATTGGCGCGGTCGGCGGCTCGCTGTTCTTCGGATGGCTGACCGACAGGCTGGGCCGGAAGAAACTGTTCACCCTGACGGTGCTGGTGTACCTCGTCGCCACCATCGCCTGTGGTCTGTCGTGGAATTTTTGGTCGTTTGCCGTCTTCCGCATGCTGACCGGCGCCGGCATCGGCGGTGAATACGCCGCGGTCAACGCGACCATCCAGGAACTGATCCCCGCCCGCCGCCGCGGCTTTACCGATCTTGTCATCAACGGCAGCTTCTGGCTGGGTGCGGGCATCGGCGCGCTAGGCGCCTATACAGTGCTGGACCCACACATCATCCCGCCGGATGTTGGCTGGCGCGCCGCCTTCATCATCGGCGGCATCCTGGGCTTCATTGTATTGCTGCTGCGCCGGTTCCTGCCGGAAAGCCCACGATGGCTGATGACCCATGGCCAACCCCAGGAAGCCGAACGCATCGTCGGCGAAATCGAGGCTCGGATCGAACACGAAACTGGCCGCCCATTGCCCGCGGTGCCTCCTGGCGTCCTGACCCTTCGAACCGACGTGCATGCCTGGTTCGGCGTTGGCGTGAAAGCACTTGTTACCACCTACCGAAAGCAGGCCTGGTTGGGGGTAGTTCTGATGGCCGCGCAGGCTTTCTGTTACAATGCCGTATTCTTTACCTACGCGTTGGTACTCACCCGGTTCTATGGCATCTCCTCCGGCAACGTCGCCCTGTTCATGCTGCCGTTCGCCATTGGCAACTTCCTTGGCCCGCTGGTGCTCGGGCGACTGTTCGACACGATTGGCCGGCGCATCATGATCAGCGCGACCTATGGCATTTCCGGCGTGCTGATGGCCCTGACCGGCGCGATGTTCGCCGCTGGCTGGCTTGACGCCGTCCAACAAACCCTGGCCTGGACGGTGATCTTCTTCGTCGCCTCCGCCGCCGCCAGTTCCGCCTATCTGACGGTGGGTGAGAGCTTCCCGTTGGAGGTCCGTGCGATCGCCATCGCCCTGTTTTATGCGTTCGGCACCGGGCTGGGCGGCGTGGCTGGCCCGCTGCTGTTCGGCGCCCTGATTGACACCGGTTCCCGCCTGTCCATCTTCTATGGCTATCTACTGGGCGGTGTATTGATGGTCGTTGCTGCCGTTGTAGCGGCATTCCTCGCCGCCAATGCCGAACGCCGCTCACTGGAGGACATCGCGCCCCCGCTGTCGTCGGTTTAGCCCGGCGGGGCGGGTCCCCCCCATTTCCACACCGCACAAAAACCCCCTACCCTCTGGCCGAACAAGCCGGAGGCCCGCATGACCGCTCGGACTCGCCTCGCCGTCGATATCGGCGGCACCTTCACCGACCTTGTGCTATCGTTGCCGGATCGCACCCTGTCGGCCAAGTTGCTGACGACACACTCGGCGCCGGATCGGGCGGTTATCGCTGGCACAAGCACGATCCTGGCGGAGGCCGGGATCGACGGCTCCGACCTCGACCTGGTCGTCCACGGCACGACCCTGGCCACCAACGCGCTGATCGAACGCAAGGGCGCGCGCACCGCCCTGATCACCACCGCCGGCTTCCGCGACTCCCTGGAAATTGCCTACGAACATCGTTTCGAACAATACGACCTGTATATGGAGCGTCCGGCACCGCTGGTGGAACGCGACCTGCGGCTGGAAGTGCCTGAACGCATGGCCGCCGACGGATCGATGCTGTTGCCGCTGGACAAAGCCGCCTTGCTGCGCCTCGTTGACGTCCTGAAAGTCCAACGGATCGAGGCTCTGGCGATCAGTTTCCTACATTCCTACATCAATTCCACCCACGAGGAACGCGCGCGCGACATCATCGCCGCGGCACTGCCGGGGCTGGCGATCACCTTATCGTCGGACGTCTGCCGCGAAATCCGTGAATACGAACGCACCTCCACCACCGTTGCCAACGCCTATGTTCTGCCGCTCATGGCCAGCTACCTCGGGCACATGCGCGACGGTCTGGCCGGCATCGGGGTCACCTGCCCGCTGCTGCTGATGATGTCCTCTGGCGGTATCTGCACCGTGGACACCGCCAGACGTTTCCCTGTTCGTCTGGTGGAAAGCGGGCCGGCGGGCGGCGTTATCCTGGCGCGCCGCATCGCCGCGCTGGGCGGATACGACCGAGCACTATCGTTCGATATGGGGGGCACGACCGCGAAGATTACTCTGATCGACGATTACACGCCGCAGCAATCGCGCCATTTCGAAGTCGCGCGCGCCTATCGTTTCGCCAAGGGCAGCGGCATCCCGGTACGCATCCCGGTGATCGATATGGTGGAGATCGGCGCGGGCGGCGGCTCCATCGGCCGGGTGGACCCGTTGCGACGGATCGCCGTCGGGCCGGACAGCGCCGGATCAGACCCTGGACCAGCGTGCTACGGACGTGGTGGCACCGCGCCGACGGTAACGGATGCCGATGTCGTCCTGGGTCGGATCGATCCCGCCAGTTTTGCCGGCGGCAAGATCGCGCTGCACGCGGACCGAGCGCGCGACGCCATACTGTCCGATATCGGATCGAAGCTGGATATGACGGTCGAAGAAGCCGCGCGCGGAATCGTCGAGATCGTCGATGAAACCATGGCCAGCGCCGCCCGCGTCCATGCGGTGGAAAACGGCAAGGACACCGCCGAACGCACCCTGATCGCCTTCGGTGGCGCCGCCCCACTGCACGCCGCCCGGTTGGCCCAGAAGCTGGGAATTCGTCGGATCGTCATTCCCGTCGATGCCGGCGTCGGCTCCGCCCACGGGTTCCTGGATGCGCCCATCGCCTATGAAGTCGCCCGCACCTTCCTGGTGCGCCTGTCGCTGCTAAATCCGGATACGATCGAAGACTTGTTCAGCGACATGCGTGCCGAGGCCGAGGCCGTGGTGCGCCTGGGCGTGCCGCAAGGGGTGCTGTCGGAGCGGCGGACAGCGTTCATGCGCTACAGGGGTCAAGGTCACGAGATCGCGGTATCGGTCGATGGCGGCGCACTCGATGCGACCAGACTCCGCACCGAATTCGAAACGACATATGACCGGTTGTTCGGCCGTATCATTCCGGGTCTGGAAATAGAGGCCGTGACCTGGACGCTCGCGTTGTCCCAACCCTATGGGTTGCCGACCCCCGATCCAAAAGTCGTCGGCGCCACGCAAGCTGTCGCGCGGGATCGCCGCGCGATGATCGAATCCATCAACGGCGCGGCGATCGAGGCCCCGGTCTATGCCCGCGCCGAACTGACACCGGGCACCGAACTGTATGGGCCGGCCGCCATTACAGAAGCTGGAACAACGACAATCATACCAACCGGCTTTACGGTCCACATCGCCTATGGCGGCGAAATCATCATCGAAGGAGGCTTCGCATGAACGACCGCCGCAACATCTCCGAAATCGATGTCCAGATCATGTGGAACCGTCTGCTCTCCGTGGTAGAGGAGCAAGGCCAGACCTTGGTGCGAACCGCGTTCAGCACATCGGCGCGCGAAGCCGGCGACATATCGGCCGGCGTGTTCGACCTTCAGGGCCGGATGCTCGCCCAGGCGGTTACCGGAACACCCGGTCATATCAATACGATGGCCGCCTCGGTGGGGCATTTCCTGGACGTATTTCCGGTCGCCGACATGCGGGAAGGCGACGTTTACATCACCAACGACCCTTGGAAGGGCACCGGGCATCTGTACGATCTCGTTGTCGTCTCCCCAACCTTCATGGATGGCCGCATCGTCGCATTGTTCGCCTGCACATCTCATCTGGTTGACATGGGCGGCGTCGGCCAAACCCCCGAGGGCCGGCAAATCTGGCACGAGGGCCTGTTCATCCCGCTGCTGCGCCTCGCCCGCGCCGGGGTCATGAACGAAGACCTGCTGTCGATGATCAGGGCCAACGTGCGCGAACCGGTGCAGGTGATCGGCGACGTCTATGCGCTGATCGCTTGCAACGACATCGGCAGCCGCCGTCTGGTGGCGATGATGCGCGAATTCCGCATGGACGATCTCGACACGCTGGCCGAGGAAATCATCACCCGCAGCCGCCGCGCGATGACCGAGGCAATCAGAAAGTTGCCAAAAGGAACCTGGACAAATTCGATGCGCGTCGATGGCTATGAGGCACCGGTCGATCTGGTTGCACGCGTTACTATCGGCGAGGACACGATCCACGTCGATTATACTGGCACCTCCGGCATGTCCACCTACGCCATCAATTGCCCGCTGTGCTATACGGAAGCCTATACAACCTTCGGCGTCAACTGTGTCGTCGCGCCAACGATCCCCACCAACGCCGGCACCCTGGCCGCCGTGAAAGTCACCCCCCCGCCCGGCACCATCGTCAGCGCCACCTATCCGGCGGCGGTCTATGCCCGCTCCTCCATCGGCCACATGATGCCCGACGTGGTCTATGGCGCCCTGGAACAGGCGATCC
>DAIEHR010000061.1 GCA_027353465.1 Acetobacteraceae bacterium
CGCCCGATGCCAGATTGCCGCTCGGGCGCGGGGCTACCCATGCCGGATTTTTCGTCCTAGCGTTGGTCCAACGACGACAAAACGGGGAAATCGCTCATGACCACCAACAGCTTCGGCGGCGATTGCCTGGCCGGCGTGCGCGTTCTGGACATGACGCAGTTCGAGGCCGGGCCGTCCTGCACCGAAACCCTGGCCTGGATGGGCGCGGAAGTGGTGAAGGTCGAAAACCCCAAGGGCGGCGATCCCGGCCGTTCGCTTGGCGGCAAACCCGGCGTGGACGACCCGTATTTCCTGAACTTCAACGCCAACAAAAAATCCATCACCGTCAATCTGAAGGATCCCAAGGGCCTGCAATTGGTCAAGGACCTCGCTGCCAAGGCGGACGTGCTGGTGGAGAATTTCGCCCCCGGCGCGATCGAGCGGCTGGGCCTGGGGCCGGACGTGGTGCGTGCGCTTAATCCGTCTATCATCTACTGCCAGGTCAAGGGCTTTGGTGAAGGCAGCCCGTACGAAAAGAACCTCGCCTTCGACATGATCGCGCAAGCGTGCAGCGGCATCATGAGCACGACCGGAGAATTGGACGGCCGCCCGCTAAAGCCTGGCCCTTCGCTGGGCGACACCGGCACGGGCATGCTGCTGTCGATCTCGATCCTGGGTGCGCTGTACCGGCGGAAATCGACCGGGCAGGGGGAGCATCTTCAGGTCGCCATGCAGGATGCGATGATGCATTACATGCGCATCGCCTTCGCCCAGCAGGCGCGCACCGGCAAAGCCGCCCCACGCGCCGGGGACACGTCGGTGACCGGCGGCAATCCGCCGATGGGCACGTTCCCCAGCAAGGGCGGCGGACCTAACGACTATGTGTATGTCTATACGTCTCGCGCTAACCCCGAACACTGGCGCCGGCTGCTGGCGGTGATCGGGCGCGAGGATCTGATCGGCGATCCGCGCTACGACACCCCCGCCGCCCGGGCCGAACGCGCCGCCGAGGTCCACGACATGGTCGCGGAATGGACACGCGGACGCAGCAAACATGAGGCGATGGAGATCATCGGCGCGGCCGGCATCCCCGCCGGCGCGGTGCTGGACACGATGGAACTGACCAACGACCCGACATTCGACCAGCGGGGCATCATGCAGACCATCGACCACCCCGTGGTGGGGCCGTTCAAGATGGTGGCGTGGCCGGTTCGCTTCTCCGGCAGCCCTCCGCCCGTGAAACCTTCACCGTTGCTGGGCGCGAACAACGACGATGTGCTGGCGAACTGGCTGGGTATGGGGCCCGACCGGATCGGTGGCCTGCGGTCGGATAATATTATCGGTTAACTTAGGGAGAAACGAAAAATGGCGGAAATCACCGGGTCCGAGATCATCGCCCGATGCCTCCAAATGGAAGGGGTCAAGGACCTTTTCTACATCATGGGCGGCCCGATGCTGCTGGCCGAGGCCACCTGCGTGAAGGAAGGCATCCGCATGATCGACGTCCGCCATGAACAGGCGGCGGCCTTCATGTGTCAGGCGTACAGCCGCCTGAAGCAGGTTCCGTCGGTATGCATGGCGGCCTCTGGCCCCGGCGTCACCAATCTGATCACCGGCATGGCGAACGCCCTGGTGGATTGCTGCCCGGTCGTGGCGCTTGGCGGCAGCAGCCCGTTGTCCCAGTTCGGCCGTCAGGTGTTCCAGGAGATCGATCAGGTCGAACTGATGCGCGGCTGCTGCAAATACGTCGATCGGCTGATCAACCTGAAGCGCATTCCGCAACAGATCAACTTCGCCCTGCAAAAGGCGATCAGCGGCAAGCCCGGGCCGGTCTATCTCGATTGCCCCGGCGACATGCTTTACCAAAAGATCGACGAGAACCTGGTTGACTGGTCGTTCGCCGGCCGTCCGATGCTGGAGAGCCGTCCGCTGGGCGATCCGCGTCAGATCGATGCGCTGATCTCCGCGCTTGCCGAAGCGAAAAATCCGCTGATCGTGTCGGGGTCCGGCGTGATCTGGTCGCGCGCCTGGGAGGAGATGCAGGCGTTCGTCGAAGCCGCCGGCGTGCCGTTCTATACCACGCCGCAAGGTAGGGGTGTTGTGCCCGACGATCACCCGTATTCGTTTCTGTCCATGCGATCCGGCGCGTTCCGCGATGCCGACCTGATCCTGGTCCTGGGCACCCGGATGAACTACATCATCGGGCACGCATCCCCGCCGCGTTTTGGGCCTTCCGCGAAGATCGCCCGTATCGATATCGATCCGGCGGAAATCGGCATGGCGGCGCGCTATGTCGATATTCCCATCGTCGGCGATTGCAAGGCCGTGCTGGGCCAATTGCTGCAAGGTATCAAGGGAAGGATCAACCCGGACCAGTATGCCGGCTGGCGCAAACAACTGGCGGATGGGGAGGCCGCGAAGCGGTCCTCGGCCGGGGCGAACAAACTGCAAGAGGACGGCGACATCCATCCCGTGCGCATGCTGGAAGCCGTGCGCGACTTCATGGACCGCGACGCGATCCTGTGCGTCGATGGGCAGGAGACGCTGAACTTCGGCCGCCAGACCATGTCCACCTTCAAGCCTGGCCATCGTTTGAACTCCGGTCCGTTCGGCACGATGGGCGTGGGCCTGCCATTCGGTGTCGGCGCCAAAGTCGCCTGCCCGGATACGCAGGTGATCGTGGTGCATGGCGACGGGTCGATGGGGCTGAACGCGATGGAGCTGGACACCGCGATCCGCCACAAGATCCCCATTCTGGTGGTCATCAGCCTGAACGGCGGCTGGACCGGCGATCCGAAGCGCGAAAAACCCGGCCGCGATCTTGGTTACACCCGCTACGATAAAATTTGCGAGGCGCTGGGCGGCTATGGCGAATACGTCGATAAGGTCGAGGATATTCGCCCGGCACTGGAACGCGCGCAGGCCGAGGTGAACAAGGGTCGCGTCGCCCTGGTCAACGTCCGCACCGACTACCGTGCTCGGTTTTCCGGCGTGGCGTTCTCGGACTATTCGACTTAGAACCCGGAATCGTTCCTGCTTCGTCATGGCGGGCGCAAGCCCGCCATCCACGCCCAGGTTCGATCATATCGATCCCCATCAACCCACCCAAAACAGGAGACTCCCCCAACGTGCCTGGACTGATGGAAGGAAAAGTCGCTGTCGTCACCGGCGCTGGCGGCGGTATCGGCCGAGAGATCGCGATCATGATGGCCGGTGCCGGCGCGAAGGTCATAGTCGCCGACATCGGCGCATCGCTGCACGGCGAAGGTGGATCGCAATCCCCCGCGCAGCAGACCAAGGCGCTGATCGAGCAGCGCGGTGGCCAGGCCGAAATCTGCACCGAATCCGTCGCTGCCTGGGGCAGCGCGCAAAAGATCGTCCAGGCCGCGCTGGATCATTACGGCCGTATCGACGCGGTGGTGAACAATGCCGGCATCCTGCGCGATGGTATCTTCCATAAAATGTCCGAGGATGACTGGCTGTCAGTCATCTCCGTCCATCTGAACGGCAGTTTCTTCGTCTCCCGAGCGGCGGCGGAATATTACCGCAAGCAAGAGAGCGGGTCGTTCGTCCACATCACCTCCACTTCGGGTGTGATCGGCAATGTCGGGCAGGCGAACTATGCCGCGGCGAAATTGGGCATCACCGCGCTGTCCAAGTCGATTGCGCTGGACATGCAGCGCTACAACGTCCGCTCCAACTGTCTGGCGCCGTGGGCCTGGAGCCGGATGACATCGTCGATCCCCACCCCCACGCCGGAGCAGAAGGCGGCGGTGGATAAATTGCAGAAAATGACACCTGACAAGAATGCGCCGCTGGCAGTGTATCTGTCGTCCGACGCGGCGAAAGACGTGACCGGTCAGGTGTTCGGCTGCCGGATGAACGAGATGATCCTGTTCAGCTCCCCCCGCCCCATCCGCATCGCACACCGAGCGGAGGGCTGGACGCCGGAAACGATTGCCACCCACGCGATGCCGGCGTTCAAACAGGCATTCATGCCGTTGGATACGTCGGAGGATGTGTTCGGCTGGGATCCGCAATAGGCGGTTGGGAATTGTGGGGAAACGACCGCTCGGTTGGACGTGCGGTCGGTGGAGGCTGGGGCGGCGACGCCCCGCCCCGCCAACGGGTGCGTTTATTCGCCACAAGTCCTTGAGGGCATTACAGTCCATTAAAAAGAATATATTTGGCGGAAATATTGCAATATGCACTGCGATAGTCCAGAGGAACGAGACGTAAGTAATTGATAGATAATGCAGATAGTTGGCTCTTGGTGACGTCGGTTGTTTGGAATTGGGGACAGACTCACTAAGATCGGCTGAATCGACGGCCAGTAGGTCTTCATTTGGCGCATAAGTCCGATGCTCAGAATCAGGATTTTCATCTGAGAAGGCCGGTTCTATTAGTGCGTTCATCGAAGCCGGACATCACGCCCGACTACAGATGGAGAAGCTCGATGAAAAACGTTGTTTTAGCCGCTTTTGCCGCTCTTACCCTTGCGGTTGCTATTGCCCCGGTGGCCAATGCCGCCAGTTCAGTTTCCAACAACCCGGCGGCGACCCGCCTGCAGCAGCAAGAGACCCTGAGCCGCTAGCTAAGCCGGTTCGCTACGAAGACACATCAAGGCCGGGGTTTCTCCCGGCCTTTTTGTTGTTAACCCGCCGCGCTGCTATCCCATCCGTTCATCCACCCCAAGCACATAGTGCGGGGCCTCGCCGGCCAGCGCGCGTCGGACGTTGGTCGTGGCCCTTCGCAGCGCCGCGGCTGTCATACCGGGGACCGACGCCGAATTATGCGGCGATCCCAGCACGTTCGGCAGCGATAGGAACGGATAATCCGTGCGAAACGACCCATGGCGGATGGGCTCGACCCACCACGCGTCAATACAGGCGGTAAAGGCCGGATGCGCCTGCAGGTGGGCGAAGAGCGCGTCTTCCTGAATGATTTCGCCGCGCGCCAGGTTCACCAGGATCGCGTCCGGTTTCATCAGTTGCAGTTCGCGTTCGCCGATCCAACCCTGCGTCGCTGGTGTCAGAGGGGTGCAGATCACCAGCACATCGGCCATCGCCAGCAACGTGTCCAGCCCTGAAACCGGGCCGATCCAGTCGGTTGGCTCCTCGGACAGCCCGCGACGGTTCACCGCATGAATCCGCATGCCGATCGCGCGCATCAACCGAGCGGTCGCAACGCCGATGCCACCGAATCCCAGAATGCCGCAGGTTTTCCCGGCCAGCATTCGGTTGCGGGTGTGCTGATTGAACGCGCCCCGCGCCAGCGCCGCGTGTTCCGGCAGCAGGCGCTTGGCAGCGGCCAGGGCCATCGCCAGAGCATGCTCGGCCATCGGTTCGGCGTAGGCGCCGCCGTTGCTGGCAATCGGGATATTCGGTGGCAGCGCATTCAACTTCACGAAGTCGATGCCGGCCGTGACGAACTGGATCAGCACCGCGGACCGGATCTGATCCGCTTCCCCGGGGCGCAGGTCCTTGCCGGTATCGCGTGCCAGCAGCGCCGAAGCGTTACGCAACGCGTCCTGCCGTCCGGCGTCATCCAGGTCGTTCAGGTAAACGACGCGGACGCCGTCACCGGCCGCGTCGGCGATAGCGGCGCGCTCTGGCGGGCGCACATCGAAGGTAACAGCAATCGATTGGGTCATCCGCCCGTTCTATCCGCATGCCGAGATAACGCCTACTTGCAGGGGAAGCGCTCGCCCAGGAATTTGAACAGGGCCGGCGCCGCCGACATGGTCTTGCGTCCGGGAATCGAGCGGACCCAGCTCGCGAATTCGCTCATCGTTGCCTCACGGCTTGGCGCCGGTTTTGGGATGCAGAACGGCTTCTTATCGCCGGCGTAATGCATTTCCACATCCACCGCGCCCTGCGCGAAGCCGACGCAGAAATTGATCCGAGCATCACCGCCGGGCGCCTGCGGATTGGCGCCGCAGTTCTCCGCCAGGTCGCCAGCGGTGTTTGCGCGCAGCGCGATCGGCTGTGCCGCCGAAGCACCTTGGAACGACGCGGCGGATGCCAGAATCGAAAGCACCAGAAGTCGCTTCATCATATGATCTCCGTAAAGCCAGACACCGCTACCCACCGCGCCCACCCTTGTGCGCGCAACTGGCAGGCCGGGCAGGTGCCGCAGCCGTATCCCCATGGGTGGCGATGGGTTCGGTCCCCCAGATAGCAGGTATGGGTTCGTTCGCGAATGACATCCACAAGAGTTGCCCCGCCCAATTCCGCCGCCATCGCCCAGGTCGCCGCCTTGTCCAGCCACATCAGCGGGGTTTCCAGCACGAACCGCCGCTCCATCCCAAGATTGAGCGCAAGCTGCATTGCCTTGATCGTATCGTCGCGGCAGTCAGGGTATCCGGAGTAGTCGGTCTCGCACACGCCGGTAACGATCCGCTTCAGGCCGCGGCGGTAGGCGATTGCCGCCGCGCAGGTCAGGAACAGCAGGTTGCGGCCCGGCACGAAGGTGTTGGGCAGCCCGCTTTCCCCCATTTCGATAGCGATATCGGCTGTCATCGCGGTCTGCCCCAAACCGCCGATCGCGGTTGTCAGATCGACGATATGGTCCGGCCCCAGCGTGGCCGATGCCAGGGCCATGCGAATCGGCGTTCGGCACTCCATCTCCACCGCGTGCCGCTGG
>DAIEHR010000065.1 GCA_027353465.1 Acetobacteraceae bacterium
GTATTCGGTGGGCTATGTCGATGGGCCGAATGGCAAGGCGTTCGCCAAGGGCGCGACCGGTTGGATGACGCTGATTCCGACCATCTACAACGCCGACACGCTGGGTATCCGGCCGGATCTGGTCGGACGGCCGATCAACAACTGGAAGGACCTGGTCGATCCCGCGTTCAAGGGCAAGGCCTCGATTCTGAACATCCCGTCGATCGGCATCATGGATGCCGCGATGGTCATGGAATCGCTGGGGACGCTGAAATACGGCGACAAGGGCAACATGACGAAGCCCGAAATCGACAAGACCGTCGCCTTCCTGATCGAGGCGAAGAAGGCCGGCCAGTTCCGGGCGTTCTGGAAGAGCTTCGATGAAAGCGTGAACCTGATGGCCTCGGGTGAGGTGATCATCCAATCCATGTGGTCGCCGGCGGTGGCGGCGGTGCGGTCGAAGGGGATTCAGTGTAAGTATCAGCCCCTGGCCGAAGGGTATCGCGCCTGGGCGGGCGGCCTGGGGTTGGCCAAGCATCTGAGCGGGCTGGAGTTGGATGCGGCGTACGAATACATCAACTGGTATTTGTCGGGCTGGGTCGGCGCGTACCTGAATCGTCAGGGCTATTACAGCGCGGTGCTGGAAACGGCGAAGGAGAATATGTCGCCGGATGAGTGGGGGTATTGGATGGAGGGTAAGCCGGCCAAGTCCGATATCCTGAGCCCGGAAGGAAAGGTGATGGAAAAGGCCGGTGCGGTGCGTGACGGCGGGTCGTTTACTGAACGGATGAGCCGAATCGCGTGCTGGAATTCGGTGATGAACGAGGATCGCTACATGATCCAGAAATGGAATGAGTTCATCGCCGCCTGACGAACCGACGACCCGATCCGCATGCGTGTGGCGGCTCGGGTCGTCACGTCGCTGTCGGGAGGATCCGTTCCAGGGATTGCATGGCGTTTGTCCACGCGGCGGCCAGCGCGTCCGACCCGCGCGTTACGCCTTCCAGCGTCAGGACGTGAATCGTGGTCAGACCGATGGTGGGCAGCACCGCCCGAAGATAGGGCGTCAGAAAGTCGGGCTGGGCCGGCGTTCCGGCCGGAGACGGCCCGGTGAACCAGCCGCCCGAGGCGACAACGATGAACACCGGGCGGTCTTTCAGGGTGCCCACCTTGCCGGTTGGTGTGCTGGCGAAGGTGCGGCGGATGCGCACGACCTGATCGATCCAGGCCTTCAGTACCGCCGGTACGGTGTAATTGTGCATCGGCGTGGCGATGACCAGCGCATCGGCGCGTTCGAGTTCCTCGATCAGGACGTCGGAGGCATCGAACGCGGCGGCGTTTGCCGCGGGGTTCATGATCGCGGCACAGAAGGCGGCATCGACGAACGGGGGTGGCGTCAGGGCCAGATCGCGGCGATTGATCCTGGCGGACGGGTGCCGGGCGCAAATCCGGTCCAGAACCTGTTGACCGAAGCGGTTGCTGGTTGCTTCCGCGGCCTTTGGACTGCACGAGATATACAAAATCTCTTTCATGAGGTCAGCCCAATACCTTGTTGAAGCGCATTGCGGCCGGCAGCATGCCGTAGCGGAAGTAGAATCGCTGTCCGAACACGTTGTCCAATGCGGTGTCGAGCACGAGGCGATCGATCCCTTCGGCGCGTGCCCGGACGGCCACCGCGTCCAGGAGTCGCGCGCCCAGGCCGCCGCGCCGATGCGAGGCGACGACGACCAGGTCGTCCACATAGCAAAACCGGCCGCGTATCAGGTTTTCCTGCATGCGATAGCCGGCGGCGCCGACGACCGCGTCGCCTGTCCATGCGGCGAGCATGCGGTAACCCTGGTTGGACTGGCGCAGGACGCGTTCGATCAGTTCAGTTGGGTTGGTCAGGTGTGGACGCAGTTCCAACATGACCGGGAAGCAGGCCCCCAGCTCGGTTGCCGTGGTGGCGGGGCGGATGTCGATGGTCATGCGGCCTCCAGATGAAAGCCGCCGCCGACGGCGATGCGGTTCCACAGGTTGATCAAGCCGATCAGGACCGTGAGGTTGGCGATCTCAAGCGGGGAAAAACTGTCGGCCAGGCGGTCCCGATCGGCAGGGGGCGCGGGTGCGGATGATAAGCGGGTCAGGTGCTCGGTCCAGGCCAGGGCGGCGCGCTCTCGGTCGGTGTAGAGCGGTGCCTCCCGCCATGCCTCCAGCAGATAAAGCCGATGTTCGGTTTCGCCATCGGCCCGCGCGTGCCGGCTGTGCATGTCGAGGCAGAAGGCGCAGGCGTTGATCTGGGACGCGCGCATTTTTACCAGTTCGACCAGTGATTTTTCCAGACCGCATTGGCTGATATAGGTCTCGATGCCCGATATGGCGCGGTAGGCGTCGGGGGCGATGTCGCGCAGCGTGGGCCTTTTTCGGTTGGACATGGGACGTTCCTGTGTTTCGGGCTCGCCTAATGGGCGCCTAAAGTGGCATAGCGTTAAGGGCCAAGAACGGGCATTTTGACTGGTCCATGACGCTGAATCTTACTCTTGATCCGACCGAAACCGACCCGTTGTTCCTGCAGATCGCGGTGCGGGTCCGTTCGGCTATTGCCAGCGGCGGTATCGCGGCGGGGGCTCGGTTGCCGTCGGCCCGCGCGCTGGCGGCGCAGCTTGGGGTCGCGCGCGGCACGGTGGATGCGGCATATGCGCTGCTGGCCGGCGAGGGCGCGGTGGTGACGCACGGGTCGGGCGGAACGCGGGCGGCTGGCGCGGACGGTTCCCGGATCGAGGCGGTTGCCCATACCCCGGATATGTTCGCCGAGGCGCGCGCACCGAAGCGAGCCGGGCCGCTGCCGTTCCAGATGGGCCTGCCGGCGTTGGACGCGTTTCCCCGGAAGTTGTGGTCGGCGTTGACGGTGCAGACGTCCCGATCCGAGCAAGCGACAGATCTGGCGGGGGTTGACCCGACAGGGGTGCCTGCTTTGCGAGAGGCGATTGCCGCCTATCTGGGCGTCGCCCGTGGTATCCGCTGCTCCGCCGAACAGGTTTTGATCACGGCGGGGTTTCAAGGCGCCCTGGCGCTGGTTCGGCATGTTCTGCTGCGGCCGGGCGACCCGGTCTGGATGGAGGATCCTGGGTATTATATGACCCGCCAGGCGCTGGAGGCGGCGGGCGTGCGCGTTGTGCCGATCCGGGTGGATCGCGACGGATTGCGGGTTTCGTCCGGGATCACGACCGCGCCCAAGGCTAAGCTGGCGGTGGTGACGCCGACCCATCAATGCCCGACTGGCGTGGCGCTGACCTTGCCGCGCCGGATGGAGCTTCTGGCCTGGGCCGGGGATGCGGGATCCTGGGTCCTGGAGGACGATTACGACAGCGAGTTCCGCTACGTCGGTCGCCCGCTGCCGTCGTTGAAAAGCCTCGATCGCGGACAGCGCGTGCTGTACGCGGGCACGTTCAGCAAAGTGTTGTTTCCGGCGCTGCGGCTTGGCTATCTGGTGGTGCCCCCGGAACTGGCCATGGCATTTGCGCGTGCGTCCAGCCTGATTTCCATGGGCCAACCGGCGCTGGAACAGCGCGTCGCCGCCGCGTTCATGCGGAAGGGCCATTTTGCCAGGCATATCAGGCGCATGCGGATATTGTATGGGGAGCGGCGCAAGGCGTTGGCGGCGGCGCTGGAAGCGGCATTGGGCTCGCGCGTCAGCGTGGAGATGGCGGCCGGCGGGATGCATCTTCTGGTCCGTTTTCCCGGAGGCGAGAACGACGCGGTGCTGGTGAAACGCGCCGCGGTGGCGGGTTTGGCGCCGTCAGCGCTGTCTTCCATGACCATGGCGCATGATCAGGGGCAGGGGCTGTTGCTGGGGTTTACCAACATCGCGGTGGAGGATGCGCCCGCCATGACTGCCCGGCTGGCGGCGGCGCTGGCGTGATGGCAGGGAAATTGCTTCGCTGACGCGGAGTGAATTTCGGGAGTGAGTGTATGGTGCGGCTAAATCCAGTTCCGTTTTTGCAGGCGGCGCCCCTGGCCTTAATATTAATCGTCTTCCTGCTGATCCCGATGTTTGTTCTGATTGTTGTCAGTTTCTTCGACTACGACAGCGTCCAGATCATTCCGGCGTTCCAGTTGACCAACTATGCTGACGTGCTGGGATCTTCGGTCACCTGGCGGACCTATCTGAATACGTTCCGCTTCACGATTATCGTCTGGTCGGTGACCGTGGTGCTGGGGTTCACTGTCGCTTATGTGCTGGCGTTCGAAGTCCGCGGCCGCACCGCGCAAATGGTGCTGTTTTTGATTTGCACGGTTCCGTTTCTGACTTCCAACATCATCCGCATGATCTCCTGGATTCCGTTTCTGGGGCGGGAGGGCCTGCTGAACGGCGCCTTGCTGAAATTGGGACTGATTCACCAGCCGTTGGAATTCCTGCTGTTTTCGGACTTCGCGGTCGTGCTGGCCTACACCCACCTGTATGCGCTGTTCATGGTCACGCCGATCTTCAACACCATGATGCGGATCGACCGGCGGCTGCTGGAGGCGGCGCTGGACAATGGCGCTGGCTGGTGGCGGACGATCACGACGGTAGTGTTGCCGCTGTCTAAGTCGGGCATCGCGATTGGGTCGATCTTCGTGGTTACCATGGTAATGGGCGATTTCGTCACGGTCAGGCTGATGAGTGGCGGACAGAGCGCGTCGGTCGGGCTGATGATCTCCAATCAAATATCCCTGCTGCAATATCCGGCGGCGTGCGCCAATGCGGTCGTGCTTCTGGCCATTGTGCTGATGATGATCGCGGCCATCCTGCGTATTGTCGATATCCGGAAAGAACTCTGATGACCGCGACATTTCGCCGCCACGTCCTGTTGGGCGTGCTGTGCCTGTTCATTCTGTTCCTGTACGGACCAACGCTGACCATCCTGGTGCTGTCATTTCAGGGGCCGGACGGCGGGCTGACGTTCCCGATGAACGGGGTTTCGCTGCATTGGTTCGCCCGGTTGTTCCAAACCCAGGCAGTGGGCGATTTCGGTGGCTCGCTGATCCGCTCGTTCATGCTCGCGACGATGGTGATGGTTACGACGGTGGTGGTTTCCCTGGCGGCGGGGATGGCGTTCCGGCGGAAGTTCTGGGGGGCGGGCCCGTTGTTCATGCTGACGGTTGCCAGCCTGATTATTCCGTCGATTCTGGTCAGCCTGGGTGTCGGTCTGTTGTTCAATCAGCTTGGGTTCGATCCTGATTGGTACAGTTCCGCATTCGGCGCGCAACTGACCTGGACGTTGCCGTTCGGTTTGCTGATCATGTTCGCCGTGTTCAACCGCTTCAACCGAGCGTGGGAGGAGGCGGCGCGAGATTTGGGCGCGACACCGTGGCAGTCTTTTCGCCATGTGGTGTTGCCGGTCATCCTGCCCAGCGTGATCGGGATTGCTCTGTTCGGGTTCACGCTGTCATACGACGAATTCGCCCGCACGCTGCTGACCGCCGGCAGCGACAACACCCTGCCGTTGGAAATCTTCGGCATGACCACCAGCGTGACGACGCCCGTACTGTATGCGTTGGGGACGTTGACGACGGTGTTCTCTTTCGTCGTTATCCTCGTCTCATTGGCGATCATGCGGTTGTTGGCCGCGAAACGAGGGGCGTGACATGGCTGACGTGACCGTATTGGATCATCCATTGTTGCGGCATAAGCTAACCTTATTACGTGACAGAAACACCACCACCGCACTGTTCCGCCAGGTTGCCCGAGAAATAAGTCTGCTGATGGCATACGAGGTCACGCGTGACCTGAAGCTGGAGCCGCTGGAAATCGAAACCCCGCTGGAAACCATGCAAGCCTGGCATTTGGCGGGGAAGAAACTATGCATTGTATCGATTCTGCGCGCCGGCAACGGCATCCTAGACGGCATGCTTGACCTGGTCCCTTCCGCTCGGGTTGGTCACATCGGACTCTATCGCGATCACGTAACATTACGTCCTGTAGAGTATTATTTGAAGCTGCCCAGCGATGTGGCAGGACGGCTGGTGATCCTGGTGGATCCAATGCTGGCAACTGG
Organism: Acetobacteraceae bacterium; assembly: GCA_027353465.1. Classification (GTDB taxonomy): domain Bacteria; phylum Pseudomonadota; class Alphaproteobacteria; order Acetobacterales; family Acetobacteraceae; genus Rhodopila. The sequence continues at coordinate 6,000 of DAIEHR010000065.1, forward strand.
ATATTCCGCGGTGGCGGCGGCGGATCGCTTGAAACAGGCGGGCGTGACAGCACTGAAGTTCGTTTGCCTGCTGGCCGCGCCGGAGGGAATCGCCGCTTTCACCAAGGCTCACCCCGATATTCCGGTGTACACCGGCGCGATCGATCGGCAGCTGGATGAGAATGGCTATATCCGCCCGGGGCTTGGCGATGCGGGCGATCGGTTCTACGGCACGCGCTAATGGGGTTTTGTTGCGTAGTAGATTGTTGTCGGGCGAAATATTCGCATTTTTGTTGACTCGCGGGCCTTGCCGATCCCGATGCGGATTTATCGATTCTTTCGCTTGTTACTCACGTTTTCGTGTGTCTATCCTCTCCTTGCCGTGATCGAAAAAAGCCAAGTGGGGCCGGGATGTCCATCGTGAGATTGCCAACTAAATCCGTCAAAGGAATTTCATTCAGTATCGCGGAACTGGTTCTGATCAGAAGTTGGTCGGAAGCTAACGTCCTTCGGATGGTCGTCCGCCTGGATCACGGTACCGAAACCGAAGAATACGAGGAAGTACTGGCCCTTCATATCGGGTCCAGCAATCTATGCCGCTGGATCCTGTGGCGGGATACACAATCCGTGTTTCTGCAACCGCTGATTGGCCGGACGCGGCGCTACGACTCCGTGGCTGAGGCGTTCGAGGCACTAACGGAAAAGACGCTGTGCCCGCTGACGGATATCGATCCGGCGTGCTGGCCAGCATAGCCCCGATAGCGGTCGAATTCTTTCGTTAACCCCAAAGATGGGAGACCAAGCAATGTCGGATGATGTCGTTACCGTTCGGTTGTCACAGAAGCACGCCGCCTTTTTGCAGGCCAACCTGGCCGTGCTGGCCACCACGACGCGCCAGGCCATGACCCGTCCCGGAATCGATTCGGAACGCAGGGCGGCACTGAGCATTCGCGCGACGTTGCTTGAACGGATTGAGGACGCGGTGCATGGTGCGATGCTGGAACCAGGGGCCACGCGCAAGGCGCCGGTGCGGATGGCCAGCCGTCAAAGCATCCAGGCAATCGACCGCCAGGCGGCAGCCTAGACCGGGCTTGGGCGACTGCCGGCGATGGTCCGCCGGTCCTCGTCCGTGAGCTCGACCGGCGTGCCGCCGCGGATCAGTTCGGCAAAACCCTGGTTTTCCGCAAGAGGTCGTGGACTTCGCCCTGGATAGCTGGATCCTGGATGGTTCGCGGATAACGCCGGTCTAATGCCCATGACCGGTTGACGATCCGGGTCTCGCTTTACGGCGGGACGCGCGTTCCAGCCCCTTTCGCATCAACCGTCGAAGCGCCGGTGTCCGGGACACGCAAGGCCAGGACGGAGAGGCCACGGGACAGTTCACGTCTGGACACCCAAGCGGCCCCCGGAGTACCGTGCCGGCGATGGTGCATATCAAAGTCCAGTCCGAGGATTTCGACGTCGGTGCGGAGATCGCCGCGCTAACGGCCGGTCGCACTGATATTGGCGGCATTGGCTGCTTTGTCGGCACCGTGCGTGCCGACGCGAAGGGTTCTGACTCTAACGTCACCGGGATGACATTGGAACATTACCCGGGGATGACCGAACGGGCGATCGCGCAGATCGCGGATCGGGCGCAACAGCGTTGGCCGCTGCTGGGATGCACCATCATCCATCGCGTCGGCCCGATGGTGCCCGGGGAGAATATCGTATTGGTGATCGCCGCTTCATCGCACCGGCAGGCGGCGCTGGACGCGACGGCGTTCCTGATCGACTGGTTGAAGACGAAAGCGCCGTTCTGGAAGCGCGAAGACTATGCCGACGGCAATGGTGCCTGGGTGGATGCCCGTGAAGAGGACGACGTGGCGGCATCCCGCTGGGGCTGAAACAAAAAGCACAGGGAGGACGGCAGAATGACAACAATACTGCCTATCGACCAAATGATCGACACTGCGAAAGGTACGATCAGCCGCGATATTTTTGTCTCGCCTGAATTCCATAGAGAAGAACTGGAGAAATTGTTCACCCGAGCATGGCTGTTCGTGGGGCACGAGAGTCAGATTCCGAATCCGGGCGATTTTTTCGTTTCGCGCATGGGCGAAGAATCGGTGATCCTCTGCCGCGACACCAAGGGATCGGTGCATGTCTTCCTGAACTCCTGCCGGCATCGCGGGATGAAGGTGTGCCGGTACGAATCAGGCAATACCTCGTTGTTCGTCTGTCCGTATCATTCATGGAGCTATACGACCGACGGCAAGCTGCAAGGCGTACCGCTGTATCGCGTGCTATACGAAGGCCAGTTGGACCGGTCGGAATGGTCTTTGATCGAAACGCCAAAGCTGCATCTGTATAAGGGCACGGTCTGGGCATCCTGGGATCCCGAGGCGCCCGACTTCATGACCTATCTCGGGGAGGCGGTGGACCACCTGGATCAGGTGCTGGATTGCCGCGACGGCCGGCCGGGCGGGTCGGAGGTGATCGGTATCCACAAATGGATACTGCCGACGAACTGGAAATTCGCCGCGGAAAATTTCCTCGGGGACACCTACCACAACCCCTCTCACCGATCAGTGGACATGATCGGCATCGGCCCCTCCGCCCGGGCGGGACAGACGGGTCGGCGCGACAACGAGTACAACAAGGGCCAGCACGTCTGGGTCAGCTATCCGCAGGGGCACGGCGTTCATAGCGTCTGGATGCCGGAAGAATTCGATTATCAGGCCGGGTATCAGCAGTATCCCATCGTCGATGAATATTTCCGCCACTGCTTCCAGGAACGAAAGAAGCGGCTGGGCGACAAGGCCCGCATCATGCCGTTCACCGGCAATTTGTTCCCGAACACGTCGTATCACGGGCGGCAGCCGCGCGGTTTGTGCGTGTGGCATCCGCACAGCCCGACGGAAACCGAGGCGTGGCGCTTCTTCCTGGTCGATGCCGATGCGCCGGCTGAGGTGAAGGACGTTCTGCGGCGTTTCTACATGCGTTATTCCGGCCCGGCGGGGATGACCGAACAGGACGACATGGAAAACTGGCTGTATGCAACGAAGGCCAGCACCGGAACGATCGCGCGCCGGTATCCGTTCAACTATCAGCAGTCGATGGGTGCTTACAAACACAACGACCCGATCCCTGGCGATGTCAGCGTGCAGATCACCGAACAGAACGCCCGTAACTACTACGATGTTTACGCCCGTTACCTGAAGGGCGACGGCTGGGAGTCCCTGTTGGGGCGCGGCGAAGCCGCCCGGCAGGCAGCGGAATGACCAGGCGCAACACCCTGGCCTGGTTCGCCCTGAAGCAGGAGATCGAGGATTTCCTGTATATGGAGGCCGATCTTCTGGATCAGCGGATGTTCCGGGAGTGGCTGGATCTGTTGGCCGAAGATCTGGTTTACTTCATGCCGATCCGGCGGAATGTGAAGTTCGGGCAGCACGCGGAAAAGGAAAATACCAGGCAGGGCGAGGGTATTTCCTGGTTCGACGAAGACAAATGGACGCTGGGAAAGCGGGTCGAGCAAATCCTGACCGGCGTGCATTATGCCGAGGAACCGCTGTCCCGCGTCACCCACATGGTCAGCAACGTCCGGCTGCTGGAGGTATCTCCGTCACCCGAGGATGCGACCGGCGTCGTCGTTGGAAGCCGCTTCCTGGTGTATCAGAATCGCGTCGAGTACGAGACGAACATTTTCGTCGGCCGCCGTATCGACACCCTGCGCCGCAATGGCGATTCCTGGCTGATCGCTCGGCGGGAACTAATCCTGGAGCAGAACGTCCTGCTGGCGAAGAACCTGAGTATCCTGTTTTAGGGGAAGGGCATGTTGGACGTCTATCGGGTGGAAGCCGGCGCAAAGCTGGTGATTGCCGGGGGCCTCAGCGCGGAGGTGATCGAGAACATGGGTGACGGCGAATGGCTGCGGATCCGCCTGTTGTCGGGCGATCATCCAGGCGAGGAGGAGCTCTGTCACGCCACAGACGTGCTTGAACTGGCATGATGCGGATCGGCTTTCTGCCCAGTGACTTCAATCCGATGATCCTGATGCTGGGCGAGGCGGAGGATATCCGAGCGTTGAGTGGGGTGCTGCGGCGGTTCGGCAGGGATCGGGTGGAGGTGGCGTTCGGCGATCTGGGGTTTTGCCACGTCATCGGCGCCGATGTGCTGCTGACGGCGGCCGACGGACCGTTCGGCGTGCAGGCACGCGACCAACGGAACTTCCTGTGGCGCGTTCCGCCGGACATGGCGATCGGATTCGCCGACCGGTTGGAGGACTTGGCCGAACCCGGGCGGGTTGCCGGGTCCGAGAACCTGGATTGCGGAACTGAAGACGGTATCGTGGTCAAGGTATCGCGCGGGGAATACACCGATGACTTCCTCGGAAGTGGCGGAGGCCAACCGTTGTTTTGACGCGGGAAGCGCAAAACCCCTTGGCAGCCGCCCCCGAAACAGCGCATTGTCTTTTGGTCCCAGGCAACCCGCCGCGGGAGAGTGCGGGCTACACCCCCGCCGCCGAAGGCGCAACCGGCCCCCGGAAACGCTCAGGCAACAAGGACCGCAGCGGGTAGGGATCTCTGGAAAGCCGAACCGCGCGTAAGCGGGGGGTTCGCACCGACGGAGTAAGGGGTCCGAAAGGCCCCTGAATCTCTCAGGTACCGTGACAGAGGGGGGTCATCGCTGCCGGCATCCGCCGGTGGATGGCCCTGTGTTTGACGGAGTTCTGCGTGGCCCAAAATGCCCTGCCAGACGATCCCACCCCCGCGCCCCTCCACACCACGCCGCTCGATTCATGGCACCGCAAGCTCGGTGCCAGGATGGTGCCGTTTGCCGGCTACGCGATGCCGGTGCAATACGACCTGACAGGCGACCTCGCCGCGCGATGCAAGGGCGGCGTGATGGCTGAACATTTGCATACACGAAGCCATGCCGGGCTGTTCGATGTATCGCATATGGGGCAGGCGATGCTGACCGGGCCGAACGTGGCCATGGCGTTGGAAACGCTGGTTCCAGGCGATATTATCGGCCTGAAGCCGGGGCGCCAGCGCTATACGCTGTTCACCAACCCGGCCGGTGGGATCATCGACGACCTGATGGTCGCGAAATTGGCTGACGACAGCCTGTTCCTGGTGGTCAACGCCAGCCGCAAGGCCACCGATTTCGCCCATCTTGCCGAAAACCTGTCGGAAACGCTGACCGTGATGGACGATCGCGCGCTGCTGGCGTTGCAGGGGCCGGAGGCGGCGGCGGTGATGGCGCGGCTATCGCCCGAGGCGGCGGCGCTGCCGTTCATGGGCATCGCCGCATTAAGGATCGCGGGGGTTGACTGCCTGGTATCGCGCTCCGGCTACACCGGGGAGGACGGGTTCGAAATCTCCATTCCCGCCGCCGATGCGGAAATGATCGCCGACGCGCTGATTCAGCAGCCTGAAGTGGTGCCGATCGGGCTGGGCGCACGCGATTCGCTGCGGTTGGAAGCGGGGCTGTGCTTGTATGGCAACGACCTGGATGAACTGACGTCGCCGATCGAGGCGGGTTTGACCTGGGTCATAGGCAAGCGCCGCAAGATGAACTGGGATTTCCCCGGCGGCTTAGTGATGCGCGACCAGTTGGACATCGGCCCGGTGCGCCGCCGCGTGGGTATTCGTCCTGATGGGCGCGCGTCCGCTCGGGGGCAGACGATGATCGTGGCGGAGGATGGGACAGAGGCAGGGTTAATTACCTCCGGCGGCTTTGGGCCGTCGGTTAACGGTCCCATCGCGATGGGCTATGTGCGAAAAGATCTTGCCGCGGACGGGACGCGGCTGAACCTGATTGTTCGCGGCAAGACGATCCCGGCAACGGTCGTGCCGCTGCCATTCAAACCTCATCGATACATACGTTGAAAGGAACGCTTCAGTGGCTAGCAAGAGTGCGGATAAACGCTTTACCAAGGAACATGAGTGGGTCGTGCTGGATGGCGACATCGCCACCGTCGGCATTACCGACCACGCGCAGGAGCAGTTGGGCGACCTGGTGCATGTGGAACTTCCGGAACTGGAGCGCGAAGTGGCCGAGGGCGAAAGCTGCGCCGTTGTCGAAAGCGTGAAAGCGGCGTCCGACATCTATGCGCCGCTGGCGGGCAAGATTGTCGAAGTCAATGAAACGATCACTGAAGACCCGTCCATCGTGAACAGCGATGCCGAGGGCGAAGGCTGGTTTTTCCGCATCGAACTGGAAGACCCCGACGTGTTCGAGGCGCTGATGGATCAGGACGCCTACGACGAATTTCTGGAGACGCTGTAAGCATGGACGTACTGGCCGAATTGGCGGAGCTGGAAGAAAACGACGGCTTCGTGCGCCGCCATATCGGCCCGTCGGACTCCGAACGGGCGGCGATGTTGCATGCGCTGGGTGCCGCTACGTTGGACGACATAGCGGCCAAGACGGTGCCGGCATCGATCCGGTCCAATCAGAAGCTGAACCTGCCGCCGCCGATCGATGAGGCTGCAACCATCGCCGAACTGCGCGCCCTGGCGGCGCGGAACAACCCGGTGAAAAGCCTGATCGGCATGGGATATCATGGCACGGTCACGCCGCCGGTGATTTTACGCAACGTCCTGGAAAACCCCGGCTGGTACACGGCCTATACGCCGTATCAGGCGGAGATCGCGCAAGGCCGGCTGGAGGCGCTGCTGAACTTCCAGACCATGATCTGCGAACTGACGGGGATGGAAATCGCCAACGCGTCGTTGCTGGACGAAGCCACCGCGGCGGCAGAGGCGATGGCGATGGCGCACGCACTCAGTAAATCCAAATCCGACGTGCTGGCAGTGGCGGGTGACCTGCATCCGCAAACGCTGGCGGTTCTGGCCACGCGGGCGAAGCCGCTGGGAATTACCCTGACGCGGGTTGAGCCGGGGGATCTGACCGCGGTTGGGGCGATGAACCCGTTTGCCCTGCTGCTGCAATATCCCGGCACCACCGGCGCGCTGCGCGATCTGTCGGAAGAAATCGCGGCGGCGCATGAGGTCGGCGCGCTGGCGATCGTGGCCGCCGATCCTCTGGCGCTGGCGCTGCTGACTCCGCCCGGGGAGATGGGGGCGGATATCGTCGTCGGGTCGGCGCAGCGGTTTGGCGTGCCGATGGGATTCGGCGGCCCGCATGCCGGGTTCTTCGCGACACGGGATGCGTTCAAGCGCACGATGCCGGGCCGGTTGGTCGGGGTGTCGCTGGACGCCGCCGGGCATCCGGCGATGCGGCTGGCGTTGCAGACCCGCGAGCAGCATATCCGCCGGGAAAAGGCGACCTCCAACATCTGCACCGCGCAGGTTCTGCTGGCGGTGATCGCCGGGTTTTATGCCGCATGGCACGGACCTGACGGCTTGCGCCGAATCGCCCGGCGCGTATCCCTTCAAGCCCGCATGCTCGCCGACGTCGCCCTCCGCTCCGGGTTGACGCTGCGGCATGACTCATTCTTCGACACCATCGTTGTCGAGGGTTCCCCCGATCTGATCGCCCGCGCGGCGGCGGCGGGGTTCAATTTGCGGCTTGTGGATGATACCGGCGTCGGTATTGCCCTGGATGAAACGGTTACGCGGGATGATCTGGTCGCCCTGGCCGAATTGCTGGGGGGTAAGCTGGACGGTGCGATTGCATCCATTCCAGCAGCGGTGCCGCGGACCTCACCCTTCCTGGAAGCGGCGGTGTTCAACCAGCACCACGCCGAACATGAGATGCTGCGGTATCTGAAGCGGCTGGAAGACAAGGACATCGCGCTGAACCGCAGCATGATCCCGTTGGGATCCTGCACGATGAAGCTGAATGCCACGGCGGAGATGATCGCGATCACCCTGCCGGGTTTCGCCGACATTCATCCGTTCGCGCCCGCCGATCAAACGACTGGATATCTGACCCTGATCCGGCGGTTGGAGACGTGGCTGTGTTCGGCGACCGGATTCGCCGAGGTTTCGTTGCAGCCGAATGCTGGCTCCCAAGGCGAGTATGCCGGGCTGCTGGTCATCCGGGCATGGCACGAATCGCGGGGCGAACAGCACCGGGATGTGTGCCTGATTCCCTCCTCGGCGCACGGAACCAATCCGGCCAGCGCGGCGATGGCGGGGCTGAAGGTTGTCGTGGTCGCGTGCGACCGGGACGGCAACGTCGATCTGGCCGATCTGCGGGCCAAGGCGGAAAAACACGCTGATCGCCTGGCGGCGTTGATGATCACCTATCCCTCGACGCATGGCGTGTTCGAGGGCGGGATTCGCGATATCTGCGACGCGGTTCATCAGCATGGCGGCCAGGTTTATATGGATGGCGCCAACATGAACGCGCAGGTGGGGCTGACCTCGCCGGCGTCCATCGGGGCGGATGTGTGTCATCTGAATCTGCATAAGACGTTCTGCATTCCGCATGGCGGCGGCGGCCCTGGCATCGGGCCGATTGGGGTTGCGTCTCATCTGGCGCCGTTCCTGCCGAACCATCCGCTGCGGGCCGATGCCGGGCCGGCGACTGGGATTGGGCCGGTGTCCGCCGCGCCGTTCGGCAGCGCGCTGATCCTGCCGATCTCCTACGCCTATATCCGGATGATGGGTGCGGGCGGGCTGAAGCAGGCGACCGAGGTGGCGATCCTGTCGGCGAACTACATCGCCCACCGGCTGCGCGAGTCGTATCCCATCCTGTATGCCGCGCCGAATGGGATGGTGGCGCATGAATGCATCATCGATTGCCGGGGCTTCGCCGCCGAAGCAGGGGTGCAGGTGGAGGATATCGCCAAGCGGCTACAGGATTATGGTTACCATGCGCCAACCATGTCATGGCCCGTCGCCGGAACGCTGATGATCGAACCGACGGAAAGCGAATCGAAAGCCGAATTGGATCGCTTCTGTGACGCGATGATCTCCATTCGCGGGGAAATCGCGGCGATCGCGGCGGGACGTTTCGACCGAATTGACAATCCCCTGAAGAATTCCCCGCATACCGCCGCCGAGGTCATGGCGGACGTCTGGACGCATGGCTATACGCGGACACAGGCAGCGTTTCCCTTGCCGTGGGTGGCGGCATCGAAATACTGGCCGCCGGTCAAGCGGGTGGACAACGTGTATGGCGACCGG
>DAIEHR010000070.1 GCA_027353465.1 Acetobacteraceae bacterium
AGCCTGTGGAGCGAAAGGCGCTGACAACATCTTCGCGGACGTTGTGAAACCGGTCGCAGTGAAGCAGGAATCTAGACGGGGCATAAACGCCTATGTTTAGAAGAACGGTGGAATGACCGCCCGCCGCATCCCGTTATCCGACCTTCCCGGCTGGCCGCTGTATCTGTCACTGGCTCAAGCGGCGGCCTACGTCGGTGTATCCCCCGCCGTGTTCCAGGCTGAAGTTGACGCAGAAGTCTGGCCAAAACCCGTCACGCGTGGTGCTAAGGGCGGCCTCTCGACGTGGGATCGTCTCATGCTGGAAGAGTCACGATCACGGCTATCTGGGTTGACTTCTGAAATAAAAACAGTCATCACGTCGGAGAGTGAAGACGAATGGATGAGGCGTTTCAGTGGCGCGACCAAAAAGCAACAAACCAAAGCGAATCGTAAAGCGGCTTAGTGATGGTACAACTTGGGCTTACTACTACGACCGCGTGACAAATGCCCCGGTAGGTCGGGAGCGCATAGACAAGGTTGAGCCCACCTTAACCCCTGGCACCATCGCGGCGCTAATCGCGGATTACCGCCAGTCCACAGGCTTTAAGGCCCGGAAGCCCAGGACCCAACTGACCTACTCCGGGACGCTCAATTTCATCGCTGAGACGATGGGCGACGTTCCCATTCATGCCGTGACCGCCGTTCGCATTCAAGCGATCAAAGAGGCTCTGCATGAGCAGCCGGCGAAGGCCAACCAGACGCTGGCCCTTCTATCCATCCTATTCAAATTTGCTATGCGGACGGGCCGCGCGACCCACAATCCAGCGACAAGCCCGGGCAAGCTGCCCGTCCCTCCGCGCACCGGCATATGGTCCCCGGAGGCTGAACGGCGTTTCGCCGCGGAACTGCGGCCTTCGCTCAGACTGGCGTTCGGGCTGATGCTCTACACCCTGCAGCGGTTTTCGGACGTGCTAGCGATGACGACTGATCAGGTCATGGACCGCAACGGCAGGTTGTATATCGTCCTGACACAACAGAAGACAAAAACACTCCTGGCGGTCCCGGTGCATACCAGTTTGGAGCCGATGCTTCGCGAGCGGATGGAAAAAGAAATCACATCAGCCGCAGGAGTTGTGTGCCGACACCTTGTCACCAGCACGGAAGGTAAGCCGTGGAAGCGACGTCCAGCCTCACGAGCTTGGGATCGTGACATTGCCAACGCCGAGTCGCGGCGTCGGAAGTATCTGGCCGCAGAAGGCATGTTGCCCGAGGCTATTGATGAGGACATTGCCAGCCATCAAGCGGAGAACCGTCACGCGCTACGCCGAACAGGCATCGTGCGCCTAGCGGAGCGGGGTGCCACGACGCCCCAGATAGCGGCGATCAGCGGACACGAGATCGACTACTGCCAGAGCATCATCGAATCCTACCTACCGCGGCGAACCGAAGTTGCCCTTGGCGGCATTGAGGCATGGGAGACGCGGGAGCCGACGATCGTTGGGCTTTCAAATCGGAAACCCAATCAAAAACTGAGTTTCAATAACTCCCTAACCTACAAATAAAAACTGGCGGATTTCTGCGGATTTTGGTGTCCCCGGCGCGATTCGAACGCACGGCCCCCAGATTAGGAAATTAGACCACTCGACAAAATTTGGCGGAAATCCGCCGTTTTTTAGGGTTTTGGAAACTGAAACTCCGATACGATACCCGTTATTTCCGCTATCGGCCGTGGTTTCAGTTTCCAAAACCATGTCCCCTGACCCGTGTATTTTAGAGCACGTCAATTCAATTCCTTCCGTTCTTCTAAACATAGGCGTTTATGCCCCGTCTAGATTCCTGCTTCACTGCGACCGGTTTCACAACGTCCGCGAAGATGTTGTCAGCGCCTTTCGCTCCACAGGCTGTCACCGCGGAACTCGCGGCGAATCTCATTAAGTTTTTGGCCGCATTGAGATCGCGGTCATGCACGACGCCGCAACCATCACAAGTCCATTCACGATCGGCCAGAGTCAGACCCACGTGAACATCACCACAGTCGAAGCACGTCTTGCTAGACGGGAACCAGCGACTGGCGACCACGATGCGCGTACCGTGCATCTGAGCCTTATACTCCAACTGACGTCGGAACTCGAACATACCGACGTCCGCAACTGCTCGCGCCAGTCGGCCGTTGGCCATCATGCCTTTGACGTTCAGGCCCTCAATTCCAAGGACCGTGAACTTTTGCACGATGGCTGTTGTGGCTTTGTGCAGAGAGTCCTTGCGGACGCTGGCAACCCGCGCGTGGTGCTGTGCCAAACGGGCAACGGCCTTCCGGCGATTGGCCGAACCTTTAACCTTGCGGCTGACAGCACGACCTAGTTTGCGCAGCTTCTTTAGGCTCTTGCGGAGCGCCTTCGGCCCTTCGAAGGACGTCCCGTCACTTAGTGTTGCGAGAGTCTTGATGCCGAGATCAACACCGCCCGTCGCTTGGCTTTCGCGTACAGGGGGTGTGTGATCAACTTCGACCGTTAAACTGACGAACCAGCGATCGGCCACCCGTGACACGGTGGCCGACTTTATGTTGCCCTGAAAGCGAAGGGCCTCTCGCATCTTCACCCATCCGATGATGGGTAGTTTCACGCGTTTGCCGTTAACAGTGACCGCGTTCGGGTGCAACTTGTCCGTTCCGCCGTCAGCCCGGAAGCTGTCGCCAGAAACACCCTTCTTCTTGAACTTTGGGTATTTAGCCCTTCCGTCGAAGAAGTTCTTGAACGCAACACCCAAATTCTTGATTGCCTGTTGTGGTGCATTTTTAGTCACTTCACCCATCCACGGAAAGGCATCCGCCTTAATAGCGTTCAGTTCTTTCCGCAGAGACATTTCGGACGGGCGTGGTCCGCATTTATACTCGGAGAATTCAGCATACTGGCGTTTCCATTCGGCCAGCGCCCAGTTCCACGCGAAGCGCGAGACGCCACTAGCACGGGCGAAATAAAGCGCCTGGGCTGAATTAGGGTCCAGCGCGATCTTGTGGGCTAGAATCACGGGGCGTCGTCTTCCGCGGGAAGTGCCGCAGCGGCAACGGCTTTCGCTGCTCTGTTCTTTGCGGCCCTTCGCCCATAAAGCCTTGCACAGAAGGACGTTAGAACATCCACCATGTCCTGTACAAGGTCGTCTTTCATCTCGTTCTGGTCAACTACTACCAGTTTCCGCCCACTGGCGGCGAGTGCAGCCTCGATATACTCCGAGCCAAAGCGCGAAAGGCGATCCCGGTGTTCAACAACAATCGTTGTTACACCTGGATCGGCCAGCAACTTCATGATCTTAGCGCGATGGCCGTTCAGGCCCGAACCGACCTCAGACACCGCGTGGAGCACCGTCAGCCGTTCCTGAGAAGCATATTGTGCCAACCTGCCAATCTGGCGTTCCAGATCAGCTTTTTGATCGCTACCGGAGACCCGGGCGTAGAGGGCAACGCCTCCTGGTGCTGGTTCCCGTGGATGCACCAAAACAGTTCCCGTCGCAAGCTGCTCTGAAGGAACCGGCAACTTGCCATCGCGGAACATCTTCCAAGCGGTGTGGTAAGTTAAGCCGTTAGATTTTGCCCAGACAGAGAGTTTCATGAACAATACATACCGTATAATGAAACGCCACGCAATAGCACTTTTAACTATAAATCGTGTAGCTGTTCAGAACCCTCCCGCACGGCACCCCTGATAAGCCCGATCGCGCTTGCGTAATCGATGTGAGCGGATAGACGAGAGTGCAGCCACCGCGCCGCAGCCTCCACCTGGAGGTCATTGGCGGGGGGTTTTGGTATACCAGTCGTGGGATACCCGGTCGTAACCGGACGCCCTCATATCTCAGACCCTTTGCGCTGGGATATTCCATCAAGTAAATCTTCCATGCTAATGCGAAGTGCCCAGAGTTCGTCCGATCGCTTTACCCATTCTCCGATATTCACACTTCGACCAGACCCATCTTCAACCTCAATAAAGCGGGCGCCCTCTGGAGATGGCGGCCTGTCGAAAACGAAATCCAGGTATTTATCAGTGCCGCTTGGATTTTCAGGTGGCCGCACACCCCCACCACAGAATGGGCATGGGAGCAGATCGGTGGTTTGGGATACAGGGTCAGCCATCATTCAGCACCTCTTTGATATCACGACAAAGCTGGTTATATTCGGTGTCCGGGATTTGCAGAAGATCTTCCAATGCATCGCTGGCTTTGCGGAGAAGATCGCGCAACCGTGCGACATAAACCGCATCTGCGCGCAATTGAGCGATGGCTTCAGATTGCGCCGGATGCGCAAACGGCATGGCCTGAAGAGCGTCCATCGCTCGATTGCGACGATGGTCCGCCGTGGTTTGTGAATTACTCATTGGTCAAATAAACCACAGGCAATTGAGAAGACCACGGCCATGCATTAGCTATGCTAATAGCCGCGACATTCATCGCCGTAACAGCACACAAAAGTATAAACAGTGAAATTCGTAAACGCGTGTTGGTGGTTTTTGCAGTCATACTTTCTGCTTTCCGTCTGTACGGACCCGTAGCATCCGATCAGCGATAAGTCCATGTTTGTCCCTCATGTGGTTACGCGTTGCTTGGTTGGTTACAAATCGACGCTCACACACCGGGCACAATTTTGGAAGCGCCACTAGACCGCCATCCAGCACATAATGATGGGGTGGCGCCGGTGGATTTATCCTATCTAACAGTGCCATTGCTCGCGCTTGTAACGGCTCGGCCGCCGAGCGTTCGTAGGCATCACCCCAACCACAGAAATCAAGGTGGCCGACCAGATCAGAAATCAGATCCGCCATTTCCCGTTTGGAGACACTGGTGGTATTTTCAGACGGCATTTTCTGCATGCTCCACCAACTCTGTGACCGCCAATCCGGCGCGGTTTATCCATGCTAATGCTTCGTCGTATTCCCCGTCAGTCAACGCCCCCTCGGCTGCGCGCATGTGACTTCTGGCAACGGCGACGAGCCTGTGGCGAGGGGTTTTCTGAGCCATGATTTCGGCGGCCATCGCCTCGATCAGATCAGGTGCATGGACATTGCCGCGACCGCGCAGTGCCTCGACGCAGTTTCGCCAATCTGGGAATCGTTGATCAAAGTCAGCCGCTATGTAGCGGTCGCCGTAGCACTCAGGGCACGGTTCCTCGGTGGTTTGGGATGCGGCATTTCGCAGTTTGGTGGCTTTGTCAGACATCAGATTCAGCCTCTCGCTCACGTTCAGCATCCGTCAATGCGCGCCACCCGAGCAGCGGCCAATCCACGGGTTCTTCGGCGTCTAAATCCCACCAGTGCGGGGCCTCGTCCCCGAAGCACGTCCACCACGCGCGAAATTCGATTATCTCGCCGTCTGTAAGTTCCCCTCGCAACATAATCACATCGCTCGCCCGGTGGATTCCGAGTTCTGGGATGGGGCGGCTGATGCTTTTCCATGCTGTGGGTGCAGACTCCATCGAGAGCCAGATCGCGGTTTCAGACTTCTGGTTCGGCATCTGTCATCTCCTTTGCTGCGACCTCGGCATCCGCCTTGGCCTCCATTCTCTCGTGCGCCCTGCGTAGCCTTTTGAGCCACCCGGTTTTGCTCATCCCGGTCAGCTTCATGCACCTGGAAGTGCCGAGTGGTTCCCACGCCAATATTTGCTCATCCGTGTGCTTGGATGTGCGCCCACCCACTCGCCCGCGCGCTTTTGCCGCCTTCAGGCCAGCGATCGTCCGTTCGCGGATTAGGTCCCGCTCCATTTCAGCCACCGCGGCCATGATGGTGACAATCAGCCGCCCCATGACGGTTGTCGTGTCCATTCCGGGCTGGGTGATGACCCGGACACCGGCCCCCTTGTTCGCCAATTCCTCGAAGGTCCCTAGCACTTGTTTGACGGTGCGGCCGAGCCGGTCCAGCTTCCAGATAACGATGACATCGCCAGCCCGAGCGTCGCGCATCATCAAGTCGAACTGCTCGCGATGGACACCGGACCCGGACTTGCGATCGAAATAGATGCGCTCCTCCGGGACGCCCGCTGCCTTGAGCGCGTCGATCTGTAGCTGGGGAGATTGGTCCGCCATTGATACCCGCGCATACCCAATCAGATAGGGCGGTTGGTTGGGGTCAACTATGGGAATTGTGGGCTTACGCGTTTTTTTCTGCATGGGGTAAACTTAGCCATTGACGGGGTAGATAGTCAACCGCTAAGTTTACCCCACAGAGAAGGCCGGCGGAGTGCAGAAATGTGCAGAAACCAAAGGTCAACCTTACGGACGGAGCGGCACATGGATACGAACTTGGGGCAATCCTGCCCACTTTTCTCCTCGGAGGCCGCTATGTTCTCTCGTTCCGCTTCTTTCGTGAAAACCACAGGCGAGTGGGCTGCCCGCGCCAAGCGCCGGGGTGTGGAAGCTGCGGCCAAGGCTTACGCCAAAGAACACATGGTGGCGGTCGTCATGCTCGCCAATGACGACGCAGTTGGATACTTTTACGATGTGGCCAATGACCGTGTCGCGACCAAGATTTTTAGTAACCCGAGTTGGGGAGAGTGAGGCGATGAAAGGCGATCTATACTGTGTCGAAGGCCGTCTTCTGAGGCACGATCCACAATTCGATGACCCTGATTTGCAGACTGATGTCGGCCAATGCCCGGATTGTTCGGGCGACGGGTGCGACGACGAGCCGGTTGCAAAGACGGGTCGAAGCCACCTTTGGCACGTAGGAGCGAAGTGATGATCCATATTCGGACTGACTACAACGAACTAAATTCCGAAGCGGTCTATGTGTGCGGCATAACCACCGCTGAATTGCGCGCTGCTGGCGACAAGGCTTATCACCGAGACGAAAGCATTTCCGACATCGCCTCCGACTGCCCGAAGTGCAACCCACACCCGCGCCAACTCGGCACACCGCTCAGCCAATTGAGCGGCCGGCCGGGCCATCCTGGGTTCGACAAGTTTTGCGAAATCGCCCGGTCTTGGGGATACCCATGAGCAACACATTCCGAACCATCAATCAGCGATCCATACTCTGGACCGACAGGACCGGGATTACCCATCAGTGCAATGGCGCCGACGTGCATCCAGGCGTTCGGTTGATCTGGACTGATTGCGAGCGTGATGTCCCGGCGAACGCCGCAGTTGCATCAACTGGTGAAACGGTTGATTGCCCGCGCTGCATTGCAAAGACGGCGCCAGAATTGCTTGGCGCCCGATAGCGAC
Source organism: Acetobacteraceae bacterium (assembly GCA_027353465.1). Taxonomy (GTDB): domain Bacteria; phylum Pseudomonadota; class Alphaproteobacteria; order Acetobacterales; family Acetobacteraceae; genus Rhodopila. The sequence goes on from DAIEHR010000070.1 coordinate 7,185, forward strand.
GAAACGGAGAAATTAAGATGGATGCGTGGATCAAAAGTATAATGAATAAGGTTGATGCGCAGACCCGCCAAGATGCGGAAGAAGCTGGGCAAATGACCCTCGGCCGGTTCATCGTGGCATTAGAGGGTGTTCCGCAAGATGCGTTGATCCGGTTTGATGTCGGCGGTAATCCTGGCGAACCGTTGAGTTACCGTGGCTATTATAGCGACTTGGCGTTTGGCTATGATGGCCCTCCCGCGACTACCGTCGCCGACGTTCTAACCGAAGCCCGTGCGGCCATGGGACGCGGCTTTGAGGGCTATAAGGGCGGCAACTATATCATGCACGAAAACACGCTGGTATGGGTGGCCAGCTACGGCACTAGCAGCGATGGACGGCGCATTCTGGGCGTGAGCCTGTCGGGCGGTCACGTCATCGTTCTGACCGCGCCGGAAGAATAGAACACCAAACGGAGGACTGAACGTGGCGATCCTGACAACAGAAACACATCCAGACCATGACGTGATCGGCCGTCGCTTTCGCGCATTCGGTGGCGAGTATATTTGCGACAGCTACGACACCGATTGCGGGTTCTGGATGACGCCAGCCAACCCCGATCAGCCTTACCCGTTCGACGTGTCCAATACGCCCAGGAAGGATGAGCGCCGCAATGTGTCCGAGCGCGCGATCGGGCGCACATATCACCGCGTCTGGAACGGCGCTTAAACGGAGATCAGAGAATGCTTCCCGAAGACACGACCATGTATGATGTAGCCCAGTGGCTACGCGCCAAGTTCCCCGATGCTGTTTCTGTTCGGCTGTTTGTCGCGTTGGCAGCGGCCTATGACAAGGAAGACGCATTTCTGCGCCGCTTGTCCTATCGCAACAGCCTGCGCCAGCAATCCTAAACGGGGACAAGCAATGTCGATGAACATCTATGGATTGCGTGAAGCCCGGAAGATGATCGCGGACGAGCGTTCCACACTTGCGCGAGATTTCAACCGCTCGACTGATCCATATATTTGCGGGCAGCGCGATATGCTGAAGCGACTGGATGCCGCCATAGTGAATCGCATCAAGGCTTATCAGCCGGTTTCAAACCCCCCGGCAGCGGTCGCTTAACGGAGATCAGAGATGCGCCGCGCCAACGCCGCCCTACTTACCTTCTACATATCCACTCTCGCGGTAATCGCGTGGTGGGGGACTGGTCCGCACCACATACCGGCAGTCCATTGGACGCCGATAGGCCACTAGGCCGACACCGCCTCCCGCGCCTCCAACCATCCCACCAACAAACTGAACACTAAACGGCTAGACAACAGAACGGCCGTTCTTCTAAACATAGGCGTTTATGCCCCGTCTAGATTCCTGCTTCACTGCGACCGG
>DAIEHR010000097.1 GCA_027353465.1 Acetobacteraceae bacterium
TGGTGATCGTCGTGAACTTCCAGTCCTGGACGGACCCGTTCATCATCATTACCGCGCTGCCTGGGGCTTTGGCCGGCATTGTGTGGTCGCTGTTCCTGACCCAGACCACGCTGTCCGTGCCGGCTCTGACCGGGGCGATCATGTGCATGGGAACGGCAACAGCCAACTCGATCCTGGTCGTCAGCTTCGCGCGCGAACAGCTGGCGATCCACGGCGACGCGGCGCGCGCCGCCGCCGAGGCCGGGTTTGCGCGGATACGCCCCGTGATGATGACAGCGCTGGCGATGATGATCGGCATGCTGCCGATGTCTCTCAGCAACACTCAAAACGCCCCGCTGGGCCGTGCAGTGATCGGGGGCCTCGCGGTCGCCACGATATCCACGCTGCTGTTCGTCCCCGCGGTCTTCACAATTATACATGGACGTTTGTTCCATAAAACCGGCAATGGAGCGGCCACGCAATGAACGAAGTTATGCCGCCGGATACCGCCAGCGACAGGGCAATCGGCGCACAGCATGCGCCGAACCGGCATGGGCCGGAGCGGAGTCAGCCGGCGGGAAAACGGCGCCGTCGGGCAACGCCTTGGATCATGGTTATTGTCTCCGTCGCCGTTCTCGGCGGATTGGCCGCATGGGGCATCATCATCCGCGAAAATGACGTCGCGGAGGAGCGGGCTACCGCTGAGGACGCTTCCCTGCCCAAGGTAACGCTCGTCTCGCCAGAGAAAGGGCCGACCAGTCGAACGCTGACATTGCCCGGCGAAACGCAGGCCTGGTTTACCGCCCCGATCTTTGCCCAAGTCACCGGGTATGTCGAAAAATGGTACAAGGACTACGGCGACCCGGTCAAAAAGGGTGACCTCCTTGCGACGATCGAGACGCCCGATCTCGATCAGGAACTCCAGCAGGCCCGATCCCAGCTAGACGTCGCCAAAACGCGGGCGGAACTGGCTAAGGTCACCGCCCAGCGTTGGCAAAACCTGTCCGGCTCGCAGGCTGTTTCGCAGCAGACCGTTGATGTGAACATCGCGGACTACAAAGCTCAGCAGGCACTTGTCGAGGCCGCGCAATACAATGTCGCGCGCTATGAGGCAAAAGAGGCATTCAAGCGTGTAGTGGCCCCATTCGACGGCATAGTTACCGCCCGCAATACCGATGTCGGCAATTTCGTTAACGCGGCAGGTGGCAATGCGGGACAGCAAGGGCATACTCAGGAGTTGTTTTCCGTAGCGGACGTCCATGACCTGCGGGTCTTTGTTTCGGTCCCGCAGGATTATTCCGGGTTTATCAAGCCTGACCTGGAAGTGTCGCTGACCTTGCCGCAGTTCCCCAACCAAACGTTCGACGCGAAAGTCATTACTACATCAAAGTCTTACAACGTCGCCGCCCGGACCATCCTAACCGAACTTATGCTGCCCAACCCGACTCAGGACATTTATCCAGGTGCGTTCGCGCAGGTAAAATTCGTCGTTCCGACAGATCCGAACATCTTGGTGGTTCCTGAACAGGCACTGCTGTTCCGAGCGAAGGGCATGCAGGTCGCTTTGGTGGGCGCCGATAACAAGGTACACCTACAGAACGTCACTCTTGGCCTGAACCTTGGCCAGACCGTGCAGATTACGCAGGGCCTGAAACTGACGGATCGGCTGATTGCCAACCCCTCGGACGGGTTGCTTGAGGGTCAGACTGTCGAAGTCGTGCATACCTCGCCGGAGAACGCCAACAACGAGGCACCATCCTCGCCATCTTCGAAGGCGTCTGACCATTGATCAACTTCGGCCGTGTCGCGGCGGCGCTCAGCGTCGCCGCCCTTTCCTGCTGCGATCTCGCCCCCGCTTACCATCCGCCCGTTTATGTGATCCCCGACAGTTATCAGGGCGAAAGCCCGTGGGAGATCGCACATCCCCAGGACAGCATCCCCCCGGGTCCGTGGTGGACTTCCTACGGGAACGAAACACTCAATGATCTTGAGTCGAAAATACCGGACAACCCTAACCTGATGGTCGAGGAAGAGAATTTCGTCCAGGCGCGGCAATTGGCGGCCGAAGCTGCATCCGGTCTCTACCCGCAGCTTGGGGTCAACGGCCAAGCCTCGCAAAACAGGCAGTCGCCCACACGATTGTTCCGACCACCGAATAGCACCGCCCCGATGGTAGAGCCGTCGGTCCAGATGGATGCCCAGGCAAGCTGGGAGATTGATATTTGGGACCGAATTCGCAACCAGGCGACCTCTCGTGAACGTCTGGCCCAGGCGGAAGCGGCTAACCTTGCGTCGGTAAAGCTTAGTCTGCAAGCCGAACTTGCCAACGCCTATATAACCTTGCGCGGCCTGGACCAGCAGGCATTGCTGTATCAACAGACGCTGGGTTTCTATCAAGCCGCGCTGAAGATTACCCGTCAGAGGCTGGCCGACAAGATCGGCAATGAACTCGATGTGGCACGCGCCGAAGCTCAGTACGGCGGCATACTCGCCCTCGTGTATGACACCTCCGCGCAGAGAGCATTGGCGTTGCACGCTATTGCCGTATTGATCGGCGTCTCACCCAACGGCTTCACGTTGCCGCCTCAGCAAAAAACGTCGCTTCAATTACCGACGATTCCGACCGGGCTTCCGTCCACGCTGTTGCAGCGTCGCCCTGATGTCGCGGTAGCGGAACGTTATATGGCCTCCGCCAACGCGCTGATTGGCGTCGCGCGCGCGGCGTTCTATCCAAATATCTCGTTGGGCGGCCTTTTCGGGACACAGGATTCCGGCTTTAATCTGCTCAGCCTACCAAACGCCGTGTGGTCGATTGGTTCGGGGATCGGACTTCCGTTGTTCGAAGGCGGCCTGCGTCGCGCGGAACTGGCGTTCGCGGATTCTTCCTACCGGCAGACCCGCGATCAATATCGCTCCGTCGTTCTTTCTGCCTTCCAGCAGGTTGAAGACCAGCTAGCGCTGAATAAGTTTTTGGCCAAAGAGTCCACTGAGGATAAGTTTGTCTTCAATGCATCATCCAGGGCGCAAAATCTCGCTTTGAAGCTTTATACCGCTGGTGCCGCCAACTATATCGATGTCGTGGTGGCGCAAACCACCCTGTTCCAGGCCGCCACGTCGCAGCTTAATACGGATATCCGGGTCCAGCAGGCATCGATCAACCTGATCCGCGCACTCGGCGGTGGCTGGAATGTGAAGGAGTTGCCCACCGAGAAGGAGGTTCTGCCATTCGACCCGATCGCGCTGCCGTGACCCGGGTTGGGGAATTACCCGGGTGGGGATAGCCAGCCATTAGTCGAGGCCGACGCCCGTTCACATTGAGTCCGCCGGAGCGAGATTTTAACTTGCCTGATGGTCCGATCCCGATATCAGGGCCTCGTCTTCACATTCGCGAGCATGTGGGCCCAAGTCAGTAGGAACGTCCGGAAATCGCCTACACTCTCAAGATAGAAGGACATTGCCTGATCAAGGGGACGTAAACGGCCAGAAGGATTGATCGCATGCCTGGACGGCTAGTGTCTGCGCTCGCGGCTGCAGGCCTGATCTACGCTTACCAACCGCCATCGAGAGCTGCCCCTCCGCCGGGCGCGGATCCAGACCTCGCACCGTGGTTTCGTAATTTACGTCAACCTGAAACCAATCTTTCCTGTTGCGACAGATCTGACTGCCGGACGGTTCGCTACCGGATAGTCAATGGCCATATCCAGGCATTCATCGGTCAGGAGTTCGCACGCTGGCAGAATCCGCCGAACACCTGGGTGGATGTTCCCGAGACCAGCATCTTGCATAACCACGATAACCCCACCGGCGAAGGGGTGGCCTGCTGGGGCGGCGCCAGGATTCTTTGTTTCGTGGAAGGCACGGGTGCTTGATCTTTACGCCTCGATTGGCATGCCCAAAATCAGGTAACTGAACGACTTCCCGTGCGAGTCCAGGTTCAGCGAGGTATTCACGCCCCCCTCCAGCGCGTCCTGCATGACGAAGTTCAAACCATGCAGATCGTCCATCTCATACCGCATCACCGATCCGGTCAGCAGTTTGGGAAATGCCAACTTGATCCGCTCCGCCGTCAGCGTCCTTTTCAGTAAAGGATAGTCCTTCGGATCGTACACCCAGACCGAAACGTTTGAAGTATTGCCCTTATCCCCCGCGCGGGCATGGGCGATATCGTGTATCGTTCGCTGGCTCATGCCGTAAAAACCTCGAAAGTCGGAGAAACCCGGTCGCGGTCGATCAAAGCGGAATGCGTCACGACGCACGGCGTCACCTGCCCCCGATACCCGCCGCCACCGGCCGGCCCGCAGCACAGCAGCGATTCCACCTCCCACAGCATCGTATCGACATCCTCCCGTTCGGTGGACCGCAGCGCCACATGCAACCTGATATCCGCACTGTCGCTGACGGGCACCTCGGCGGTTTGGTGCAAGGAGTTCAGGCCGATCAGGTCAATCCGCGGATCTCCGCCCAACTGGTTGATCCGGGTCAGACGCTCGCGAACAACCTCCGCCGCCAGTTCGGCGCGCGCCCTGGCATTTGGGCCGGCATAGCTCACTCCGCCCTCGCCGAGAAATCCGCCATCGAAGCCGATCGTTACTTTCAGCTTATCCGGCCGAACGCTGCCATTGCCGCCCGTGACGCGCACCCGATCGGGACCAACCTCGGTGATCCCGACCCTACTGAAATTGGCGGTGACGTCGGGCGTCAGATAGGCCGCCGGATCATGAACTTCGTACAGAAGCTGTTCCTTCACCGTCGCGCGCGTGACGCAGCCGCCGGTATCGTCCAGCTTAGTGATGACGAAGCTGCCGTCCGGCTGAACCTCGGCAATCGGAAAACCGCAATCGGCGAGGCGCGGCACGTCTTTGTAGCCAGGGTCGGCGAAATATCCGCCGGTGATCTGCATCCCGCATTCCATCAGGTGGCCGGCCAGGGTGCCCTGCCCCAGAGCCGCCCAATCGTCCAGTGCCCAGCCGAAGCGATGTACCAGGGGCGATAGAAACAGCGTAGGATCGGCGACACGGCCGGCGACCACCACATCGGCCCCCGCCCGCAACGCGGGCAGCAGCGCCTCCACCCCCATATAGACGTTGGCCCCAACCATCCGCAGGCCGACGTCCTTCACCGTTCCCGGATGATCCATGAATGCGGTATCCGGACCGATCAGGTGGGAGACGTCGTCGCCCTCCACACACGCCACCTTCAGGCCGTGCAATCCCAATTCCCTTGCGATATCGATTACCAGCAGTGCCGCCGCACGCGGGTTCGCCACCCCCATATTGGTGATGATCTTGGTCCCGTTCGCGTGACAATGCGCCAGCACGCCGCGCATGCGGGCGCCAAGCTGCGGATTGAAACCCCGGGTCGGGTTCAGCATCCGGTCGCGATGCCCGAACGCCATGGTGCGTTCACCCAGACACTCGAACACCAGGTAATCCAAGGCACCACGCTGGGCCAGATCGACCGCCGGGCCAAGCCGGTCAGAGGAAAAGCCAGCTCCGCAACCCAGACGGACCGTGGACAGGGGTTTATTCATCGCACGATTTCTTCCCAACGCCCGCGCCCCAGGTCGGGCGCGTCCATACGATGTCTCACGTCTTGCCTCGTGGTTCAACGACGCACCGAGGCGCCGCGACATCCCCGATTCGTGATGGCGAGAAGGTTCAACATTTGATCCACGTCACGGCGGCCCGGGGGGCACCATGGTTTGCGGAAGGGACCGTCGCCGGCGGAAAAGGATTATCCAGCATGCTTGAAAAATTAAGGACCTGGGTAGCGAGGCGGATCGTCGCCGACGTCCCGGCGGAACTTTCCGCCTGCCTGAGTTGCGGGCAAATCCAGTGCGTCGAAGGGCAGTTCCGTACCTGCCGGAATCGCCTGGCGGAGTCTGCCAGGTTGAAGGCCATGTCAGACAAACCCGCGCCGGGAACATCGGCGGGTCTGCCGACGGACTAAACCTTCAGAAGCTCCGTATCGATTGGCAAACCGCGAATCCGCTTCCCCGTCGCGGCAAAGATCGCGTTGCAGAGTGCCGGGATAACGGGCGGCAATGCCGGTTCACCAAGACCGGTTGGGGGGTGATCCGTGATTAGGAAATGTACCTCTACCGCAGGCACCTGATCGATCCGCAACGGCCGCACCGTATCGAAATTTGCCTCGACCACGCGCCCGCGCTCAATCGTTATTCCCTGCCCCAGCGCCGCGCCTAACCCGTCCAGCGCCGCGCCCTGAACCTGGTTCTCCGCGCCGCTGGGATTGATAATCTGGCTTCCGACATCGCCCACGACCCAGACATGATCCAGCTTGATCTCGCCCTGTGCGGAAACCGTGGTCTGCACCACCTCGGCGAAGTAGCCAAAATGGCTGAAGTAAAATGCCACGCCCTTCGCGGTGCGTGCTGGCAAGGAATCCCGGTTCGCCCAGTCCGAAACCTCCGCTACTTTACGCAGCACGGCGCTCATGCGCCCGGTGTCGAATCCCCGCCCGTTGCCGCCCGGCAGCACCTTCGGCTCACCCAGGATCGCCAGGCGGAATTCGACAGGATCGCGGCCGCCTTTATGCGCCAGTTCGTCGATGAACGACTGAAACACAAATGCCAGCGCGTTGGAACGCGGCGCCCGCAGCGGCCCGGTCGGCACACCCAGCTCCATGACCGACTGCCCAAACGCCAGATTTGGCACCAGGGCGGCCGGGAATTCCGTCGCCTCCATCTGCGCGGCATCGGCGAGCTTGCCGCCCTGGCCAAAGGTCACGAAATGATCGCTAAGCGCGGTCAGCACCCCCTTATCGTCCAATCCGCCCTTCAGGAAATGGAACCCCGCGGGACGGTAGAAATCGTGCCGCATGTCGTCGGCCCGGTTCCAGACCAGCTTCACCGGCACCCCGGCCCGGCGGGAGATCGCCGCCGCCTCCACCATAAAATCGTTGCGCAGACGCCGGCCGAAACCACCGCCGATGCGGGTCATGTTGACGGTGACGTCGCTTTCCGGAATGCCGAGTGTGGCGGCAACCAGCTTTTGTCCCGGACCTGGGTTCTGCGTCGGCGCCCAGAGCTCGACCTTGCCGTTCTGGAAATGCGCGGTGCAGTTCTGCGGTTCAAGGTCGATATGGGGCAGAAATGGATACGAATAGGCCGCCGCGACGACATGCGCCGCGTCCTTCAAGGCCCCCTGCGCGTCGCCATCACGCCGCAGCCACGAAGCCGGCGAGCCTTGTGCCAGCGACGCTGCCTTTTCGGCGAAGCCCTTGGAACTTTGGGAAGTGGCCGCCCCCTCATCCCAGACGATCTCCAGCTTGTCCCTGGCTCGATTAGCAACCCACCAGCTTTTCGCCAGGATCGCGACGCCGTCCGTCAGCGATTGCCGATCCGCCCCTTGGTGACCGCGAACAATGAACGCGTCGTGGATGCCAGACAGTTTCTTTATCGTATCGACATTGGCGCTGACCACCTTGCCGCCGAACACAGGGCATTTCTGGAACACCGCATGCACCATTCCCGGCACCACCGTGTCGATACCGAACAATTTCTGGCCGGTCACGATCTTCGGATTTTCCACGCCATGGATGGGTTGTCCGATGATCTTGAAGGTCCGCGGATCCTTCAGAACGATCCTGGCGAGATCCGGCACCGGCAGCTTCGACGCATCCGACGCCAGCGCACCGTACCCGAGGTTTCGCGCCGTCCTGTCGTGAAACACGACGCCCGCTTCGGTCCGGCACTCCGCTGCCGGCACCCCCCAACGTGCCGCCGCCGCGGTCACCAGCATCTGCCGCCCCGCCGCACCGACGCGCCGCAGCGGGTCGTAATTCATCGGCGTCGCCTGGCTGCCGCCAGCGAATTGGCGCCCGAACTTGGCCTCATCCAGCGGCGCCTGCTCGATCCGCACCTGACTCCAGGCGACATCGAGTTCCTCGGCGATCACCATCGGCAGCATCGTGCGGATGCCCTGCCCGATTTCGGGATTCTTCGACAGGATCGTCACCACCCCATCAGGGGCGATACGAACAAACGCGGTCAGTGGTTCGGCCGGCGCTTCCGCCCTGACCGCGCCCGGCAACGTGGCCCGCAGCATCAACGCCCCGCCCGCGGCGGCACTGACCTTCAGGAAGGTCCGCCGAGACGCGGTCATGATTTCTCTCCCGAACCGGCCGCCATTTTGATCGCCGCCCGGATGCGGGTGTAGCTACAGCAGCGGCACACGTTACCCGTCATCGCCGCATCGATATCCCCGTCGTTCGGGCGCGGAGTCCGCCGCAGCAACGCCGTCGCCGACATGATCTGGCCGGCCTGGCAATAACCGCATTGCGGCACGTCCAACGCCAGCCATGCCTCTTGCAGCCGCCGTCCCACGGGATCAGCCGTCATACCCTCGATGGTGGACACCGAGGCTGTGCCGACAGAGGAAATCGGGGTCTGGCACCCACGCACCGCAACGCCATCCAGGTGCACTGTGCAGGCACCGCAAAGCCCGGCACCGCAGCCAAATTTACTGCCCTTCAGGTCGAGTTCATCGCGCAGCACCCACAGCAGCGGCATGTCGCCATCAACATCGACGGTTCTGCTCACACCATTGATTTTGATTGTGTAATTCACGCCCGGACTCTCCCGCGGTTGCTCCCATCTTAAGCGCGTGGCAGCCACTCGCAAGCAACCCTCGCAATGTTGCACCGCAACAGCTAGATAAGCCCTAACTGTTCCCGGATGAAATCATGCTGCAAATCGATGACCTCGTGTTCAACGCATGGGGACGCCGCTTCTTTGACCATGCCAGTGTCCTGATCCCCGCCGCCACCAAGGTTGGTCTGGTCGGCCGCAACGGCGTGGGCAAATCCACGCTGTTCAAGCTGATCCTGGGCGAACTCTCGCCCGACGGCGGCGAGTTCGGCCTGCCCAAAGGGGCGCGCGTCGCCAGCGTGGATCAGGAACACCCGGCCACCCCGGTCAGCCTGCTGGACACCATACTGGCCGCCGATACGCAGCGCGACGCCCTGTATTCCGAACTGGAGACAGCCGAACCCGAACGCATCGCCGACATCTACGCCCGGTTGGAGGAGATCGGCGCCGACCGAGCGCCGGCACGGGCGGGGGAAATCCTGGCGGGGCTGGGGTTTTCGACCGCGGATCTGGCGCGCCCGATGGCCGAGTTCTCAGGCGGCTGGCGCATGCGCGTTGCCCTCGCCGCCGCGCTGTTCGCCGAACCCGACCTGCTGCTGCTGGACGAACCCACCAACTACCTCGACCTTGAAGGTGCCATGTGGCTGGAGGCTCGGTTACGCAAATACCCCAACGCCGCCATCATCATCAGCCATGACCGCGAACTGCTGAACAATTCCGTCGATGCCATCCTGCATCTGCAAAACGGCAAGTTGGACCTGTACGCCGGCGGTTACGACGAATTCGAAAAGCGGCGCGCGGAGAAAGCCCGGTTGCTGTCGGCGTTCGCGGCCAAACAGGAAGCCGAACGCGCCCATCTGCAAAGTTTCGTGGACCGCTTCCGCGCCAAGGCCAGCAAGGCCGCCCAGGCCCAGTCCCGCATGAAGCGGTTGGCGAAGATGGAACCCGTGGCCACCACCATCGAGGAACGTGTCGCCCCGTTCACCCTGCCCTCGCCCACCCGTCCGCTGGCCCCGCCGCTGATGGGGCTGGAGGCTGCGTCGGTCGGCTATGGTGGCGAGCCGATCCTGCGGAACCTGAACCTGCGGTTGGATGTGGATGACCGCATCGGCCTGCTGGGGGTCAACGGCGCCGGTAAATCGACCTTCGCCAAGATGGCGGCGGGTGCCTTGCAACTGCAATCGGGCCACATGCAGCGCGAACGCCGGATCAAGGTCGGCTGGTTCCACCAACACCAGATCGAGGCCTTGGACCCCAACGACACCCCGCTGGACATCATCCGGCGGGAGCGGCCGGACGATAACGAGACCTCCTACCGCTCCCGCCTCGCTGGCTTTGGCATCGGATTCGAGAAGCAGTCCACCACGGTGGAGAACCTTTCGGGTGGGGAGCGTGCGCGCCTGCTGCTGAACCTGGTAGCGATGGCCGCGCCGCATCTACTGATCCTGGACGAACCGACGAACCATCTGGACATCGATAGCCGCCGGGCGCTGCTGGACGCGTTGAACGAGTACCAGGGGGCGGTGATCTTGATCACCCATGACCGGTCGCTGATGGAACTGGTTGCTGACCGGCTGTGGCTCGCCGCCGACGGGACGGTGAAACCGTTCGATGGAGATATGGACGACTACGCCCGGTTCGTATTGGATCGCGCCAAGGGCGGCAGTGCGCCCAGCCAGTTGCGTGGGAATAAGGCGAAGCGGTTGAAGAAAGCCGCCTGACGCCAATAAGGGGGTTGGATGCGGGTAGGTCTGTGGCTGCTGCTGGGCAGCCTGCTGTTCGGTTCGTCACAGGCGCTGGCTGCTGACTACCCAACGCCCAAGCAAGGGGACTGGGTCGCATCCGGCTTCAAATTCCACACCGGCGAGGTGATGCCCTCTGTTCACCTGCACTACGTCACGGTCGGCGATCCCAGGAACGAAGCGGTCCTGGTGCTGCACGGCACCGGCCAGTCCAGCGCCGCCATGCTGAACCCAGCCTTCGCGGGCGAACTGTTCGGCCCCGGCCAGCCGCTGGACGCGGCGAAATACTACATTATTCTGCCAGACGCGCTGGGCGCCGGTAAATCGACCCGCCCGTCAGAGGAACTGCGCGCGAAATTCCCCCACTATGACTACGACGACATGGTTTCTGCGCAATACCGGCTGCTGACCGAGGGGTTGGGCATCCATCATGTGCGGCTGATCATCGGCAACTCCATGGGCGGGATGCACGTCTGGCTGTGGGGCGAGGCGCATCCCGACTTCATGGACGCCCTGGTCCCGATGGCATCCCAGCCTACCGAAATGGCCAGCCGCAACTGGATGCTGCGCCGCATGATGATCGAATCGATCCGGCAAGACCCAGCCTATGACAATGGTAACTACACGGCGCAACCGCCGTCGCTGCGTCTGGCCAGCGTGTTCATGGGTATCGCCACAAGCGGCGGAACGCTGGGGTATCAATCGCTGGCGCCGACCAGGGCGCTGGCCGACAGGCTGGTGGATCAGCGCCTGGCAGCGCCGCCCCCGGCCGATGCGAACGATTTCATTTACCAATGGGAATCCTCCGCCGACTACGACGCGGCGCCCGGATTGAACCGCATCACCGCTCGGTTGCTCGCCATCAACTCCGCCGATGATGAGCGCAATCCGCCGGAAACCGGACTGATGGCCGCCGCGCTGAAGCATGTGAAGGGCGGCGCGCTTTTTCTAATTCCCGCCAGTGCCGAAACCCGGGGCCACGGCACCACGGCCATGGCCCGATTTTGGAAGCAGCAACTGGCGGACTTCCTGGCGGATGTCCTACGGTAGCCCTGCGTGGCTGACGGAGGCCGCAATCCAATCCGCCTGACAATATGGTTCCGCTGTCCTATAGTTATGGAGCAAGCGTTCAGATACTTTATATCGCACTAACTTGTGCCCCGGTGTCGGCTGTTGTTGTGGTAGCTATCACCGACGGACGACAGGAAAGGTGGCCCAGGCATCCTTCAGAGCGGCATTGAGGGGTTGGCCTTCTTCCATCCGCCTGGCGACATCAAACGCGCGTTTTAGCGTTTGCGCGTTCTCGCTGCGGATTTCTCTCGGATCGCACCATGCGATAAATCCCGATAGCGTCTCGCGCTTGCCGGAAAACCTCGGGTCGCTGAAGTGATGGACGCGATGGAACTCTGAAACGATGCAGCGTGAAACCCATTGTGCTTCAAGTTCACGGAGGCTCGGATTGCCGGGGCGCTTGCCCGGTGTCGAATTTGCTCCCGAACTGCGTTGAATCGGTACACTAGCTGGCATCGCGAGATCCTGTCGCCGACCTTCAGTGATTTCCGCCGGAGGGTTCATTAGCTTCGTGATCTCGGCGGGGATGCAATATTTATCGTATGTCCAAGCAAACCTGGATGCGTGGCCGACCTGGACGACGGTGGTTTCCCAGTTGTAGGCCTTCAACCGAACCTTTGCGGCAGAGAACACGAATGCTGGGGCATCGACGAGCCGAGGCGGGGTGGGAATGGGGTGGCTATCTGCGGCGTGAGCGCACAGAAAACCGTTTCGGAAACTACCTGTTAGGATAATCACCTGGGGGCGAACTCTGTCCAAAATACGGGCAAGGAACGGTGTGGCTTCCTGGGTTTCTGCTGCCAGGTTAATGTCGCCGACCGCCCTTGACCGACGGAAGG
>DAIEHR010000099.1 GCA_027353465.1 Acetobacteraceae bacterium
GCCAAGGCGCTGCCGTTCCGGTGCGCCGTCGTGGGCGACTATAACCTGATCGGTCCGGCGCTACTGCCGGGCTTCCGCGATGTGGGGCCGCGGGAACCGACCCATATGGCCGGCGATGTGGTGCCGCTGCGCATCGACCGCTGCCTGGTACGTGGCGTTGCCTGCCTGGGCGCGCGGGCCCTGCTGCGCGAAACCTCCGACCACCGGCCGATCGTGGTGACGCTGAATGTGGCGGCGCCGGGCGAGACTCTGCCGCTGCTTGTGGTCGCCTAGCCGGCGCCTTCGGCCCCGGGGATGCTGAACGCGGCGTCCATGTCCGGGCAAACGCCCTTGCCGCGCGCCGCGCACGATTTTGACATCGGCAGACCAGCGGGACACGCGGGGATAGCGGCTGGAACCCGGTGTCCCGAACCGATGCTGCCCCTTACAAGCCCCTGTCGGCGCACTGCTTGTCGATGGCCCCGAGCAGGATGCACAGGGCAATCCCCTCGGAAGCCGCCGTGACGTCGGCCAGCGACGGGAAGGTCGGTGCCAGCCGCAGATTGCTGTCCTCCGGGTCATTACCACCCGGCCAGGTGGAACCGGCGGCGGTCAGCGCAAGGCCGGCATCCCGTGCCAATGCCACCACCGTCTTCGCGGTACCGGGTGTCGCGTCCAGGCTGATGAAGTAACCCCCCTCTGGCTTGGCCCAGGTGGCGGCACCGGTGCCGGAAAGGCGCGCATCCAGCGCAGCCTGAACCGCCGCAAATTTCGGCGCCAGCAGTGCCCGGTGTCCATCCATATGGCGCATCAGTCCGGCATGATCCTTCAGGAAACGCACATGCCGAAGCTGGTTCAGCTTGTCCGAACCGATCGTGCGCTTGAACATTCTGGCCATGTACCAGGCCACGTTGGTGGGGGATGAGGCGAAGAACGCCAAGCCCGCGCCCGCCAGCGTAACTTTGGATGTCGACGCGAAGATGAAGGCCCGGTCTGGATGCCCCGCCTTCTCGCACAGGTCCAGGATGTCCGCGATTTCGTGCCGGTGCGGGGTCAGGTGATGGACGGTATAGGCATTGTCCCAGAACAGCCGAAAATCGGGCGCGGCGCTCTGCATCCGGGCCAGTCGGCCCACCGTTTCGTCCGAATACACATCCCCGCTGGGATTGGAATATTTGGGCACGCACCACATGCCCTTGACTGACGGATCGGCCACCAGCTTTTCGACCACATCCATATCCGGCCCGTGTCCGGTCATTGGCACCGGGATCATGCGGATGCCGAATTCCTCGCACAGCGCGAAATGGCGGTCATAGCCAGGAACCGGGCACAGGAACGCCGGGTTCGACCATGGCTCGTTACCGCCGGGGACGCCCTTCAGCAGGGCCCACACGATCGTATCATGCATCGCCGCCAGACTGGAATTGTCCAGCACGACAATCTGGGCTGGCGGGGCGCCGATCATCGTGGAGAACAGCGTCCGCGCCTCTGGCAAGCCCTGCAGCACGCCGTAATTGCGGGCATCGTCGCCAGCTTGGGAAAAATGGTCGCGGTTGCCGGGCAGCGCCAGCATCGGCTCCGCCAGATCAAGCTGATCGGCCGCCGGTTTGCCGCGCGTCATATCCAGTTTCAGTCCGCGGGCGCGAAACGCATCGTAGTCGCCACGCACCTGTTGGCGCAGCGCCTGAAGGTCGGCATTCGGCAGATCGGCGATACGGTTCATTGGCCCCTCGGCATTGCGGGGTGCGCTCTACCGCAAATCCCCGCCGCCGTTAACCGTTTTCCGTCGCCTGTCAGGCCGCGAGATGCAGGTATGGCCGCCCATCGACGCTGCCGAACGTCGCCGGCAGTGCTGATGCCTGGCCCACGCTGAATCCCGCCAGCGTCAGCGAGGCCCAATGACCGGTTCCCTCGGCGATATGAAGTGTCGCACCCAGTGCATTGGCGGCGCCCTGAGAGGCGTTCCAACCCAGGTTGGTCATCGACGGCGTGACATCCCACATCGTAACCTCATCGCCTGACTTGAAGCCGTTGACGGTTGACCACGTGTCCGTGCCGCCACCGGCGACGACAAAGAACACGTCGGTGCCGGAGCCCCCGGTCATGAAATTGGACCCGGTTCCGCCATCCAGGACATTACGGCCCGACATAGCGGCCAGCGCGTCCTCTCCGGAACCGGAGCGCAGGAAGGCGTCCGGCACCAGTGCGGTCAGGTTGATGCTGTCGATCCCGGCATAAATAAATTGGCTTTGCAGATAGTTCACCGGGCCGGTGTAGGCTTCGCCGGCCACATCGAGCGTGGAATTGGGCGCGCCGCTGATGGTGGAGGTTAAGGCGAACCGGGCAACGGTGGGCTGATTGGACAGGCTGACCGTTATCGAATCCTCGACGGTCTCCGTCGGGGTAATCTGTTCGGAATACATCAGGCTAAGCGTGTCGCCGGAAATGCCGGTGATGGTCGGTGTCATCAGGACCGTATTACCCGACGGCGACAGCAGGGTCGGGCCGGCGGCCGACCAGGGAGTCCATGACGTGCCATTCCTGCTTTCATACAGAACGATTTTCCCCGGGCTGCCATCGGCGCTGGAATAATCGTTTGCCACCATCCAGTAAGTGCCGTCGGCAGCCTGTTTGACGTCAACATTCTCTCCGGTGATCGCGGCCCCGGTCAGCGCGTTGGTGCACTCCGTAGTAGAAATAACCTGCGTCCCCGTCGCATTCATTTCGGTATGGAGAATCCGGATGGGCAGCACGACACCCGTTTGGACGTCGGTCCAACCTGTATTGTACCAGACGCCGATCCCCGCGGGATCGACCATGGCCGACGGGGACCACGCACCGGTGGAGTCTATCCCATTTTGCTGCCCGATCACGATCCCCTGCCAGGTCCAGGTCTGCCCGCCATCGGCGGACGTTGCCAGGCCGGTGACGTTACGGCTCACCATTTCCGAACTGTATCCGTATGCATTTGGCAACGCTGTCATGAACATCGCCAGCGTCCCATTCGCCTCTTGGACCACCGAGGGATCGTTCAGGTGATATTGGGAATAGGGTGACGCGCCATTCCATACTATTTCGGTCGGGGAATCGATTCCCGCTAAGGATTGATACAATTTGTCAGGGCCGATATCCGCCGGGGTTAGCCAACCGCCGAGATAAAGGACCCCGGAAAACAGGTCTGGCGAGTAGATTTCATAGTCCAGGATGTTGTTTGTCGGCAAGACGGTCGCGCTTTGCACTGACATGGAGACGAACTGAAGGACGGACACCTGAATATGCCTATTCGTAATAAGTTCGATTCATTTCGCCGAAACCCGTGTGGCGAAACCCGAACGAGACTTAGCGACCCGTCACGGCGGTGTGAACAAAAAACGATATCGTTCCGTTCTCTTATAGGAATTGTTGAAGATTGTTACCGAATAGGGCGACATTAAGGCCCGTGGCTCTGATGAGTAGCCACGCCGATCGATACCTCAGGTGTCAGCCCAATGTAAAAATGGCCTCCCCTGATCCGCTGTTGGCGGCTGGGCTTTCACGATGCGTCGTCGGGAGCAGGGCGTACGTTCTCAGACGCCCGGTTGAAGGGCGATTATCGCGGCGGGAAGCATCGGATGGTTCGGGGATAGCGATGCGCCAGCTTAAGCGTCTGGTTCGCGATGAGCGGCAGAGGGGGGGTAGCGGGTCATATGGGCCCGCCAACGCGGGCGGGCAGATACCCAGCGGCCGCGGATCGGCGTGATCATGTCCATCGACGGCAAGCGGCATGGCACCAAGTATCGACGCCCCACCACTGTTTCGCGGGACTGACCATCATCCCGCGGCTTGCTGACAGGCGGGATGAAAGCGAATAGCCAGCTACCTCCGGCATCGAATGCCAACGGCTACTGGACGCGCCTGTCGAGCGATGGCCCTGTGCCCATTCCCACGATTACGCGTTCAGCGCCGGGCGGTATCCCCACTACCAGCACACATCCATCGACTGAACGGATCAACCGCTACGTCGCAGTCTGCAATGATGTGGCGCTCATGACCCCCTTGAATCAACCGTGATCCCCAGACGTTTTTCGGGGCGGGCGACGCCAACGACTACTTCCGGCGACGGTTGCGGAAGCTCGTAGCGAAACTCAGCAGCGGAAGCAGCATGGATGCCACGTTTAGCGCACTACCTATGCCTTCAATCGCCTTGCGGCGAACCTCCAGCGCCTCGGTTTCCACGCGGCTTGGACTCGATCGGGCGGCGAGAAACAGCAGGATCATGGCCAGCAGCAAATCCGCCCCGCCCAGGATGGCGATAGAGATGAGATAGGTCTGATCCAGAGCTGTCCGCAATTCGTACCAAACGGCGAGGTGCGCGAACACCAAGACGCCAGCGATAAAGAACAAAGCGGTCAACGCGAAAACGACGCGTTTCGTGGTTCGGGTCGCCATGCCGCGAAGACGGACGCCCTCCGCCTCCGCGGCGATCCGGGCAAGGCGAGATAGACGCATCGGTTAGCGCATTACCCGGCCAATGACCCATCCCACGGCGGCGGCGATAACCAGGGCGATCAGTGGCCGTTCCTTCACCTGCCCCGAGACGACTTGCGCCTGGCCCTTGACCGCGTCGCTAGCGGTGTGGACGGCACTCTCCGCACGGCCGGCGAGACCCGTCATGGCGGGCGTCACACGATCCTTCATAAGAGCTTCCACCTGATCGCGAAGGCGCGCGATCTGGGCCTGCGCGTCGTCAAGTTTACCGCGTGTGTCATTGGCGAAAGCCATAGGGTTTCTCCTTCCGGATTCAGTTCGGACTGGAACGAGATTTGGGCCTTCCGGTTGCCTTGCGACAGACCCGGTGCCGCACGGTTGCGCGAGTGAGGCTATTCGGACCGGTTGCCGCCCCACCCTGGCGAGCGGATGGAGCCGGGTGCGGCTGCATCGGCCGAAAGCGAACCCCATGCGCCGTCGGTGGACAATCGCATACAGTCGGTTGCGCCCCGGCGGGAAGCCCCTCAATCTCTCTCCGGGACAGGAGGAGTCAGGCAAATGTGGGAAAAACGCCAGATCGGCCGCACCAAACTGCGTGTCAGCACATTGGGACTCGGCACCGCGACCATGGGCGGCAGCCGCATCCCGATCACGCGCGTGGAGGGGGAGGCGATCGTGACCGCCGCGTGGGAGGCCGGGGTGCGCTATTTCGATACCGCGCCGTTCTATGGCGTTGGGGCGGCGGAACACCGGGTCGGCGATGCATTGCGCGAGCAAGACCGGGATTCGTGGGTACTATCGACAAAGGTTGGTCGGTTGTTACGGCCCAAGACGGACAACGCGCCCTCGGCCGATGGCCGGCTGTCGCCGATGCCGTTTAAAGTTGTTTACGACTATACTTATGACGGCATCATGCGGTCGGTTGAGGACAGCTACCAGCGCCTGGGTCTGGCGCGCATCGACATCCTGTATGTGCACGACATCGGTGTCTATCAGCACGGGCCGGAGATGAATGCCCGATATCTGCCGCAACTGCGCGACAGCGGGTACAAGGCGCTGGACGAACTGCGCCGTTCCGGCGTGGTCAGCGCGATCGGCCTAGGCGTCAACGAAAAGGAAGTGCTGATCGACGCTCTTGCCTTCGGCGACTGGGACGCGTTTCTGCTGGCGGGACGCTACACGCTGCTGGAACAAGGGCCGCTGGACGACCTGATCCCCATGTGCCTGGCTCGGGGCACCTCGCTGGTGATCGGCGGCCCGTTGAACTCTGGCATCCTGGCGGGCCGGGATACCTGGAATTATGACACCGCGCCGCCTGATGTCGTAGCGCGGGTGCGGAAGCTCGCCGAAGTTTGCAAGGCGCATTCTGTCCCGCTTGCGGCGGCGGCTTTGCAGTTCCCACTGGCCCATCCGGTGGTGGCCGCGGTGATTCCAGGGCCACGGAGTGCCGCCGAGTTCACAGCAAACCTGCCGTTGTTCACGATGAAAATCCCACCGACCCTTTGGTCTGACCTGCGTAGCGAGGGGCTGTTGCATCCCAATGCACCGGTTCCGGTATAACAACGACAAGGACGCCCATGCCGATCTACCAAACCGATCCCTGGCGGATGCAGTTCTTCCAAAACGTTCCTTGCCCGGACGACGTTGTCATTCCGACCAAGGATTGGGAGGCATGGACACTCTATCCACGCGATCGGTGGATTTACGACAAGCTGGCCGTTGCTTTATCGCAAGGGCTGGATGCGGCCCCCCACGGCGTCATTCCGCCGCGATTTCCGGTGTTCTCCAAACCCATGATGAACCTGCGCAGCATGGGCGCCGGCAGCCTGCCCATCCCCGACATGGAGACATACCGAGCGGCGATGGCGCCAGGGCATTTCTGGAGCACGCTGCTGACGGGCGCGCATGTCAGTTCGGATGCGGCCGTGGTCGATGGAAACGTCCGCTGGTGGCGTCATGCGACGGGCGCAACCGCCCCCGGCGGTACGTTCGACTACTGGCACATCCACGCCGAACCGATGCCGGAGATCGAGGCATGGTGTGGCGCATGGACCCGAAAACACCTTGGCGGCTACACCGGCATGATCAACTTCGAAACCATCGGCAGCCGGATCATAGAGGCGCATCTGCGCTTCGCCGACCAATGGCCCGACCTGTACGGGCCGGGTTGGGTGGAGGCCCTGGTGCGCCTGTATGCCCAAGGTGAATGGGTTTTCGATGACTCCGAACGCCGCGACGGGTTCAGCGTGGTTCTGTTCGCGCCGCACGGGCCGGCGTACCGGCATCCACCGGCAAAAATGGTGGAAGCGGCTAAAGCGATCGATGGGGTCTCCAGCATTCAGATTTCGTTTCACCAGGACCGCGATCCGGCCCAGCATTCAATGCCGCCAGGGGGCTTCCGCCTCGCGATCGTCAACGCTACCAGTCTGGCGGCGGGAAAACAGGCGCGAAGCCTGTTGAATCCTGACCTGTTCATAATGTGAACCGAACGGGCCGGCCGCCCGTGCATTAACGGCTCGTTATGTATGAGGCGGAACGCATGGCCGACAACGGCGCGACCACGGATCGGCGGCCCACTGCGGTGCCGCCGGCGGAAACGCCCGGCCTTACCGGACTGCTGACGCTGGCAGTCGCTGTGGTGGTAGTGGCGGGGCTGTATCTCGGCCGGACCGTGCTGATCCCGATCACACTCGCTGTCCTGTTGTCGTTCCTTCTGGCTCCGGTCGTGAACCTGTTGCGCCGCATCCACCTAGGACGCGTGTTGTCGGTATTGGTGGCCGTGATCATCTCGCTGGGTATCATCCTGGCGGTGGGCGGCCTGATCGGAACCCAGATCGCGCAGCTGGCGCAAGAAGTCCCACAATACGCGAGCACTATCCGATCCAAGGTCGAGACCGTCCAGGGCCTGACGAGCGGCCAAATGATACAGATGATGCGCCGGCTGGACACGACCGCATCGGCCCCAAAGGAGCCACAGCCCCGGCCATCCCCGTCTGCCGAACCAAAGCCCCTGGCGGTCGAGGTCCACCAGCCCGACCCGACGCCGATGCAGCTCGCCGAACGGATCATCACGCCGATACTGGATCCGCTTTCGACCACCGCAATCGTGCTGATCGTCACCGTGTTCGTGCTGTTGCAGCGAGAGGATCTGCGCGACCGGCTGATCCGGTTGTTCGGATCATCCGATCTGCACCGGACGACCGCGGCGATGAACGATGCGGCGCGACGGTTGTCGCGGTATTTCCTGACCCAGTTGGGGATAAACGCCGCGTTCGGCGTAATCACGGGAACCGGGCTGTTCTTCATCGGTGTCCCCTCCCCGATGCTATGGGGGACAATCGGCCTGCTGCTTCGGTTCGTGCCCTATATCGGCGCCCCGCTTGCCGCCACTCTGCCGCTGGCCCTGGCTGCGGCGGTCAGCCCCGGATGGTCAATGGTATTGTGGACAGCCGGCCTGTATGCGGGCACCGAGGCAATCATGGGTCAGGTGGTCGAGCCGCTGATGTATGGCCACAGCACCGGTCTGTCCCCGTTCTCGGTGGTGGTGTCGGCGACATTCTGGACCTGGCTGTGGGGCCCGATCGGACTGATCCTTTCCACGCCGCTGACCCTTTGTTTGGTCGTGCTGGGCCGCCACGTGGAACGCTTGGAATTCCTGGACGTGATCCTGGGCGATCGCCCTGCCCTGACTCCGGTTGAAAGCTTCTATCAGCGCATGCTGGCCGGCGATCCCGACGAAGCACGCGACCAGGCAGAGGTTTTGCTACGCGACCGGCCATTGTCTTCCTATTATGACGAGGTCGCGCTGAAGGGCCTGCAGCTTGCCGCCAACGATGCCGCGCGGGGCGTGCTGACCGAGATGCAACTAGAGAAGATCAAGTCCTCGATGCAGGAGTTGATCGACGACCTGGACGAGTACGACGACCAGGAACCAGCCTCGAAAGAAGCGGCGGAGGGGTCGGCGACGGGACCGTCCCGCAGCGAGCAGGACCTGCCGAAGCATCCCGCACCCGGCAAGGTGCCCGAGGACGCGCTACCTCCAGCATGGCGGGGGCGGGCACCGGTCCTATGCATCGCGGGCCGCGGTCCGTTGGATGAGGCGGCAGCGAGCATGTTATCGCAGTTGCTGCATAAAAACGGCCTGAAAGCCAGGGTTCTGCCGCACGAGGCCGCGTCGCGCATGCACATCGGGGCACTGGATGGCGAGGGAGTTCTTATGGTTTGCCTGTGCTACCTGGAGATCGGCGGCACACCCTCCCATCTGCGGTACATGCTGCGTCGACTCCGTCAGCGGCTTCCCGCCGCTCGGTTACTGGTCGGCCTGTGGCCCGCGGATCAGGCAATCCTGACCGACGACCGCCTGCGGGCCGCGGTCGGTGCGGACATCTATACGACGTCCCTGCGCGAAGCGGTGGAAGCCTGCCTGGAAGCCGCCCGATCGGAGATCCATCCGATCGCCGCCTAAGGATACGCGGCGAAATAAACGAATCGTTTGACGGGCGCCGTCGGCGTTTCATCGTCATGGCGGGCCTGCGCCCGTCATGACGGTCTCCACCGGCCGCGCGTCCATCGAAGCGGTTATTTCAAGGCGAACACTAAGGGCTGGGAGGCACGCCGCCCGCCCAATTCCCCCAATCGGCAACGATATGATCGACAACGCGGGAGCCGACCAGTTCGATATTCTCCACCGTCTCGGCGAAGCCCCCAGCGGTCTGGCCGGGTGCCGGATCGAGGTGCCGCAGCGTGGTCTCGTTCGGATTACCCTGATCGAAGTTCACCGCACCCCGCAGCGCCATGATGCGGTCGATGCCATGCTGGCGGGCGATCACCTGGGTGATGCCGGTGCCCTCCATCTCGGTGATCACGTAGTCATCGGCGCCGTATAGTTTGGCGATGTATTGCGCCTGCGCCGACATGCCCGGCCCATGGAAGAATGTGTCACCAGTGACATGCGTGCCGGTCGCGACATGCGGTGCTGTTCGGGCCGCATCTTGCGGATAGCGTTCGCGATAGGCCCTGGCGGCGTCGGAATCCTCTAATGGCGTATCGGCACTCAGGCGCATTGCCCACGACACCAGGGCGGGGTTCAGGTGAAAGACCCTGATTGATTCATAGCCCTTACGGGGCATGAACAGTGGCGCACCCGGGGGCACCTCATCCTGGGCCCAGCGATGACCCAGATCGTAGTCCACCAGCCACGTCGCCCACACGACCTCGCCTATCGTGCCACGGGACGGCGGCGTGCCGGCGACACCCGACAGGATGTAATACGCTTGTGAGAAATCCAGAGCCGGGTTCAGCAGAATGGCCTGCATCGACGATGACGAGGCGACCTTGCCCATGCCAAGCACCGAGCCGCACACGCCGTCCCGCGTGCAATAAACCGGGTTCAGGGCGCCGCGTATCTCGATCGGCTTACTGTCCTTCCAATACCGTTCATACCAATGCTGAAACTCCCCCGCTCGGTCGCCCGTATTCTTCCCGATCTCAAACATCGCGGCGACGAACACCTTGACGTGGATGGGTTCCTGGGCGCGGGCTGACGGAGCAGCGGTTACAGCGAGCAAAATGAGGAACAGCGATCTGATCATGCGACGGCGGCTTTCCAGGCAAGGATGTGACACGTTGATGCGCAAGCCGAAGGGATACAAGGCGGCGTTAACCCATGGCGACGGAGACCGTGCAAAGATGGCGTAACACACCAAAGGTGGTCCCCGTGAAAACCCTCGTGACCCTCCTCGCGCTGCTGGCGCCGCTTTCGGCGCTTTCGGCGCTTGGCGCGGAGGTGAAAATCGCCACCTGGAACCTCAACTGGCTGACGACACGGTCGGCCGACGCGGCTGGCTTGCCGGCCGACGTCAAACCCCGTTCGCACGACGACTTCGCGCTGCTGGCAGGCTACGCCCGCGATTTGAATGCCGATGTCGTTGCGATCGAGGAGGTGGACGGCTTTCAAGCGGCATCAAAGGTGTTCCCGCACGACCAGTACTCGATCCACATGACGCACGACCACGTCGTGCAACGGGTCGGGATCGCCGTTCGCCGAGGCCTGCGCTACGACATCAATCCCGATCTTACCGCGCTGTCGGACCATCACCTGCGCAGCGGCGCCGACATCACGCTGCACCTGGGGACTTCGCGGCTTCGCATTCTGGCTGTGCATTTGAAGAAGGGCTGCCGCGACATCCCGATGCCGCGCGCGACCAGTCGTTCCTGTACGGAACTACGGTCACAAATCGCGCCGTTGGCGGACTGGATCGCCGCCCGTTCGGCTGAAGGCACGCCGTTCATCGTCCTCGGCGATTTCAACCGTTGGATGGATGGCAACGACACGTTCCTGGCCGGTCTGCGCCAAGCCGCACCGCTAAACCGAGCGACGGAGGGTCATAGCTCCCCGTGTTGGGGACGGGAGAATTTTATTGATCATATCCTGGCCGGCGGTTCAGCGGCCACCTGGATGCGGCCGGAGACGTTGCGCGTGCTGACCTACCGCGAGACCGACCGTTCCTGGGAAGACCGGCTATCCGATCACTGCCCGGTGTCGGTGCGACTTGAGGTGCCGGAGTGAATGTGGGAACCGCTACGCCCATATTGCGTTGCAGCGCCCGGACGGTTAGCGTTAATCACTCGCTCGGACCCGGTGAAAATCCGGGTGGCTCCTCCGGCCGCCAATCCGCCGGATAACGCATTTGACACGACATCTGACCGCGGCTTGGGCTGCGGACTTCCTCGTGCGTCATCCGCGGACCTGATTGTATGAACACCATGAACAAGACGCGCGGCATCATCCGTGATTGGCTGTCCAATCCCCGTATGGATATCCTGTCGGGCATTGTCGTCGCCCTGGCGCTGATCCCGGAAGCGATCGGCTTTTCCGTCGTCGCCGGCGTTGACCCCAAGGTTGGGCTGTATGCCTCGGTCGTGATCGCGTGCGTCATTGCCTTTACCGGCGGGCGTCCGGCGATGATTTCCGCCGCGACCGCATCCACCGCTGTTCTGATGACCGGCCTGGTGCGCGATCACGGTGTCCAATACCTGTTCGCGGCGACAATCCTAATGGGATTGTTTCAGATCGTGGCAGGACTTTTGAAGCTGGGCCGGCTGATGCGATTTGTTTCGCAGTCAGTCCTTACCGGCTTCGTCAACGCGCTCGCGATCCTGATTTTCCTGGCGCAGATACCGCAACTTGTCGGGGTGCCAACTGTCACGTACGGGCTGATCGCGCTTGGTTTGGCGATCATTTATGGGTTCACTTATCTCACCAAGGCCGTTCCCTCCCCGCTGGTGGCGATCATCGTGTTGACCGGCATCACCGTGGTTTTTGGCATCCACGTCCGTACAGTGGCCGATTTGGGCCAGTTGCCGTCAGCCTTGCCCAGCTTCGGGCTGCCCCAGGTGCCGTTCACCATGGGCACGCTTGCCATCATCGCGCCGGTGGCGTTGACGCTGGCGGCGGTGGGACTGCTTGAATCGCTTCTCACCGCGCAAATCGTTGACGACATGACCGATACGCCCAGCAGCAAAAGCCGCGAATGTGTCGGACAAGGGATCGCCAACATGGCGTCGGCGGTGTTCGGCGGCATGGGCGGGTGCGCGATGATCGGGCAATCGGTCATCAACGTGACCTCGGGCGGCCGGGGCCGGCTTTCCACGTTTGTCGGCGGGGCGTTCCTGCTGGTGCTGCTGGTCATTCTGCAAAGAGTATTGGCCGTCGTTCCGGTGGCGGCACTAACCGCGGTGATGATCATGGTGTCGATCAACACCTTCTCGTGGAAATCCCTGACGGCGTTGCGGACCAATCCCTGGCCGTCGTCGATCGTTATGCTGGCAACGGTCGGCACGGTCGTGGCGACCGCCGATCTGTCCAAGGGCGTGCTTGTCGGCGTACTGCTATCGGGCATCTTCTTCGCCGGAAAGGTCTCGCGGCTGAGCCTTATCACTTCGGCGCTTTCGGACGATGGTTCGGTTCGCACCTATTTCGTCGAGGGGCAGGTGTTCTTTGCCTCAGCCGCTACCTTCGCCGACTCCATCGACGTCACGGAGGCCGTGCCGCGGATCGTCGTCGATGTCACGGCGGCCCATTTCTGGGACATCTCGGCGATCGGCGCGCTCGACCGCGTGGTGATGAAGGCGCAGCGTCATGGACGCGCCATAGAGGTCGTCGGCCTTAATGACGCCAGCGCAACCATGGTGGAGCGGTTCGCCATGCACAAAGGGGCGGTAGCCGTAACGCCGCTGGACTAGGGCACCCCACAGAATGCCGCGACGATTGCCGCGGCATTCCCCGGTCCCACAAGCGTTGCGGCATTCAGCCGTTCGACCGCACCAGCTTGCCAGGACGCGCACCCGTGTCCTGGCCGCGTTCGAAGATCGGCACGCCGGAGGCAATGGTCGCCTCGTATCCGTCCACCCGTTGCACCAGCCGCTTGCCGCCGGCCGGCAGGTCGTGGCGCAGTTCTGGATGGTGCAGCCGCAAGGTGGACAAATCGACCACGTTGACGTCGGCCTTCTTGCCAACCGCCAGACGCCCGCGATCGTGGAACCCGAAGAAGTCCGCGGTCTCGCTGGTCAGGCGCTTGACCACGAATTCCAGTGGGAAGCGCGGGCCGCGATGGCGGTCGCGGACCCAATGGCTCAACATATAGGACGGCAGCGAGGAGTCGCAGATCAGCCCGCAATGCGCGCCGCCATCGCCCAGGCCCAGGATCGTGTCGGGGTCCTTAATCATGTCGTGGACAACGCCATGATCGCCGTGAACATAGTTGGTAACGGGATAAAACAGCATCCGGTCGCCGTTCTCGCCGGTCAGGTAGTCGTAGCAGAACTCGTCCGGGGTCAGATTGGTCTTGGCGGCCATCGCCTCGATGCTGCGGCTCTGGTCGGGTTCGTAGTCCGGCGGGTCGCCCAGCACGTATTGCCGGTCCCAGCGTGTCGCGATCGGGCGTTGCAGCGGCGGCAGGATGGCCAGCAGTTCCTCCGACGCCGGCTGTGACAGGATTTCCCGCCGCACGGCCGGGTCTCGCAGACGAGCCAGCCGTTCCTTCACCGAAAGATTGTTCAGGGCGGCGAAGGCGGGGCGGGCGGCGAACGGGTTCAGCGATGTCGTCAGGCCCAGGATGATCCCGACGGGACGCCCAGCAACCTGTGCCGTGACTGCGGCGCCACCGGCCCGCGCCCTGCGGACGCCATTCATGAGGCGGTGGTAGCGGTCGGGGTCGTAGGAGCGATCGGTCAACAGGAACCACAACGGGCGGCCGGTCGATTTCGACAACTCGCTCATCCAGGCGAACTCGGCGGCTTCGTCGTCGAAGTCGCTCAGCATGCCGAACGCCCCCTTCCCGGCTCGGCCTAACGCAGCGCCGATGCCGAACAGTTCCTGGTTTTCGGCGAAGCGGCCGGGGACGAGGTCGCCCTTCGTAGTCTTGTGCTGTTCGGTGCGCGAGGTGGTGAAGCCGAAGGCCCCGGCGCGCAAGGCTTCCTCGGTCAGCCGGCTCATTGCCTCGATATCCGTCGCCGACGCGATTTCGCGCCTGACCGCGCGGTCTCCCATCACATAAACCCGCAGCGGGTGATGCGGAACCTGGGCGGCGACGTCGATCGTGCGTTCGGTGCGGGCCAGGGCGTCGAGGTATTCGGGGAAGGTTTCCCAGTCCCAGCGCAGCCCCTCGGCCAGGGCGATGCCGGGAATGTCCTCCACGCCTTCCATCAGGTCGATCAGGCAGTCGTGGTCGGCCTTGCGGACGGGCGCGAAGCCGACGCCGCAGTTGCCCATCAGAACGGTGGTGACACCGTGCCAGGAAGATGGCGCCAGCACCGGGTCCCACGTCGCCTGACCGTCGTAATGGGTATGAATATCAACCCAGCCGGGGGTGACCAATTGGCCGTTGGCATCGATCTCCCGCTTGCCGGGACCGGCCTTGCCGCCGACCTGGGCGATTTTATCGCCATCGATCGCGACGTCGCCGGTGTAGCTTTGCGTGCCCGTGCCATCGACGATCGTGCCGCCCCGAATGACGATATCATGCATTGCGTTGGGTCCCTTGGATGCCGCGTTGCGGGAGCATTGCCCGAGGCTGGGGAAGTTTCAAGTTTCGGCCGCCGCCGTCATCCGCACGGGCAGGCTCGCCATGCCGCGCAAGGTGTTGTTGTAGCGCCGCTTCGGTTCCCCCATGATCTCGATGGAGGCCACTTTTCGGGCGATGGCGTTTAGCACGAGTTCGCCTTCCAGGCGCGCCAGCACGGCGCCGACGCAGCCGTGGATGCCGGTACCGAACCCCACATGCCCGGCATTGCGACGTGCCATATCGAAGTCATCGGGATGGTCCCAGCGGCGCGGATCGCGATTGGCCGCGCCCAGGAACATCAACACCTTAGTTCCTTCCGATAGCGTTTCATCGCCGATCGTTACGTCCCGCGTGGTGGTGCGGAAAAATGTCTGCACCGGGCTTTCCAGCCATACCGCTTCCTCAAACGCCGCCCGGGCCAGCGAGGGATCCGCGCGCAACTGTTCCAACGCCGTTGGAAACCGGGCGAGACAATAGACGGCGGCGCATAATCCATTGACGGTTGTATCTACCCCGGCGGTCAGCAGCGACCGCACCAGAACCTCGGCTTCCGCCGTGGTGAATTCGCCGGTGTCGGTCGCGGCGTGGATCGCCGCGCCGAAGCCGGATGCGGTCAGCGCCTCCCGTTTGGATTGGGCTTGCACCCAAGCCAGAACCGGCTCCGCATCCGCCACCGCCGTCTCAAAGAAGCTGTTGCGAGGGCCGAAGCTGTTGAACACCATGTTGCCATAGGGCAACAGAAACCGCCGGTTTTCGGGTGGCATCCCAACCGCGTCAGGGAACACGGTCAGCGGATAGGCCTCCGCCAGGTCGCGCACGGCATCGAATGAGCCACGAACCAGCAGATCGTCGATCAGGCTGTCGGCAGCGGCGGCGAATGACTGCCGCAATGCCCGCACCGCGGCCGGCGACAACACCTTGTCCATCAGCTTGCGGGTCCGGTCGTGCAACGGCGGGTCGGTTTCCAGCAGCAGGCTTGGCAACCGCCACGGCTTTTCCTTGGCGAAATCGGAGATGCCGACGCCGCGGGCACTGCTATAGCTACCCCAATCCATCAGCATGGCGCGCACGTCGTCATACCGGGCGACGGCGTGGATGCCGTAGCGCGGCAAGTACACCACTGGGCCGGCGTCGCGCATCGCGGCATGGGCGGGATACGGATCGTCGAAAAAGTCCTGGCAGAATGGGTCGATATCGAGGGCTGGAATCATCTTTTCATCTTCCCCGTGTTTTTTTGTTACGATTCGCATCACCGGAATGACCCATCGGGATCGTCACTATGTTTCCTCCCGCGGCCCGGCATTTCGCGGGCTGATTGAAGGACGTTAGACCGGTTTCGCGATGCCGGAAACTGTCCGGGTATTTGCCAATTCCGGCCGCCGGACTTTAGGCTGCGGGGTAACGAGGGAGAGAACGCAATGTCCATCGCGGTAAAGCCACTGCATCCGGCCTTCGTGGCGGAAGTCACCGGCTTGGATTTGCGTGAACCGCTGGCGGAAGCCACCGTCGCTTTGGTCGAGGATGCCATCAACACGTATGGCGTGCTGGTGTTTCCCGGCCAGTTTATCGACGACGAGCAGCAGATGGCATTCAGCCGGCGGTTCGGCGATCTGGAAACAACGGTCAAACTTTACCGCAAGGACTTCGTGCCGCGGCTGGACCCGCATGTTTCGGACATTTCCAACCTCGACGAAAACAACCGTATCCGGGCGACAGACGATCGTTTGCGTCTGAATGGGCTGGGCAACCGGCTGTGGCACTCCGACAGCAGTTTCAAACGCGTCCCCGCCAGGTTTTCTCTGCTGTCTGCTCGCAAGGTCCCATCGGAGGGCGGGGAGACGCAGTTCGCAGATATGCGCGCGGCGTGGGACGCGCTGCCGGAGCGGAAGCGGGCGTTTCTGGACGGCTTGATCTGCGAACACACCCAGTTGTTCTCCCGGGCGAAGATCGGATTCACAGATTGGTCGGAGGAGGAGCGCATCAGGATGGCTCCGGTGCCGCAACTGATGGTGCGGACGCATCCTGGATCGGGGCGAAAGTCGCTGTATCTGTCCTCGCACGCTGGACGCATTCGCGGGATGGAAGAACCGGAGGCCCGCATGATGCTGATGGACCTGATCGAGTTCGCAACCCAGCCAAGGTTTGTCCATACGCATAGCTGGACAGCGGGCGATCTGGTGATGTGGGACAACCGTTGCACGATGCATCGCGCCCGAGAGTACGACGAAACCCAAGTGCGGGATTTACACCGCACGACGGTTTCCGACGGGATACCAACGGTGGCGGAGCAAGCAGCCTGATACTTGCGGCGACTACAGTTCGTCATGGCCGCGCCAAGCACGGCCATTGTCTGTTGAATGCATGCCAGGGCGGCTTTTTTTCTCGTTCCTAAACCGGCGCGAAGCCATACAGCGTCCTCGGATTGTCCACCAGAATGGCGTTGCGTGTGGCCTCGTCCGGTATCCAGCCCAGCAGCAGGTCGGCAATGTCGCCGTCGTTCGGCATCGCGGTCTTAATCATCACATGCGGCCAGTCGGTGCCCCACAGCAGCCGGTGAGGCGCCGCCGCGACCAAAGCGTGCGCCATCGGCGTGACGTTGGGATACGGCATCTGCTGCGCCGAAATCCGGTATGGCGCCGTTAGTTTCACCCAGCACTGGCCGGCGTCCAGCCAGCGCAGCAGCGCCTGGAACCCGGGGTGGTCCGCGCCGCCCTTATCGGCATGGACATAGCCCAGATGCCCCAGCACGACGGGTACCGGCAGCTTGGCACAGGTCTCGGCCAGATCGGGCACGGCATCGGCCTGTAACAGAAACTCGATATGCCAGCCAAGCGGAGCGATCCGTTTCGCCAGCGGCAGAAGCTGATCCAGAACCAGAATGTTCCGGTTGTCCCGCCGGTCCACGATGTTGATCCGAATGCCCCTTATGCCCGCCGCATCAAGCCTTTTCAGCTCCGCATCGCTGACCGAGGGTTCCACCACCGCGACACCGCGAACCGCATCGCCGCCCGCCGCCCGCGCATCCACCAGGGCGGAATTGTCAGACCCATACACGCTGGGTTGAGTCAGCACCGCCCGGTCCACGCCCAGCGCGTCCAGCATTTTGCGATACATCGGCCAGGTTTCGTCGGGCGGTGTGTATAGACGGCCGGCCACATAATCGTATTTCGATGCTGGCCCGCAAACATGGGCGTGCGTATCGCAAGCGCCGCGCGGCATCACGATGCTCGGCGCGCGGGTGTTGCGATCGGCAGGTGCGCACAGCGGCGCGTCGTCGGGAATGTCCTGGGCCATGATGTCCTCCTGCCGCCGAGGATACAGCATGCGGTTGCGCCGGCGGCAAGAACTTGACACCGGGCGGCGGCGCTTGCATCAAAGGTGCTGGCGAGACGTGTCTCGACCACCATCCGGCCACCGAGTCCTGTCGAAGGGCGGCCTGGATGCTCCGCTCGGCAGGCGGAGCGCCGTATTCCATGACTGCTACACTATGGTTGCCGCCTGTGATCAGGGCCCTGGCCACCGCGCTGATCGTTGTATCGGCGTCTGCCGTGGCCGAGGCGCTGGGTCCGTTCTGGGGGGCGCTGATCGCCAGCCTACCGGTGTCGGCCGGGCCGGCGTATGTGTTCCTGGCCATGCAGCATGACGCGGGGTTCGTGGCCACCAGCGCGCTGGGGAGTGCCGCCGCCAATGCGGCCACCGGATTGTTCCTGATCGTGTATGGCATCGCCGCCAGCAGACTGCCGCCCTGGCGCGGCCTGGGCATAGCCGTCCTGGCGTGGCTGGCCGCGAGCGGGGCGATCCGTTTGGTTGCGTGGACCCCGGTTTGGGCGCTGGTTCTGAACGTGGTGGTCTATGGCGTGGGATTCGGTTTGGTGACGACGGTTCGGCGGGCGGAACCGAGCGTGGCGCTGCCCGCGCCGAGGCGTCGGTTCGACCTTCTGGTCCGGGCGGTGGCGGTGGCCGGGTTCGTTTCGCTGGTAGTTGCGGTCAGTTCTTTGCTGGGGGCCACCGCAACGGGGATCGCGGCGGTGTTTCCGATTAGCCTGATCAGCCTGATCGTTATTGTGCGCCCGAGGATCGGGGGCGTGGCGTCGTCCCTGCTGGCGGCTAATGCGCTGCGGGCGATGCTGGGGTTTGGCGCGATGCTGCTGGCGCTGCATCTGGCGATTCCACTGTGGGGTGTGCCGGTGGCGCTGGTGGTTGCTTTGGTGGTGTCGGCGGGGTGGTCCGTGGGGCTGCTGGTGTTGCAGGCGAGGAGGCGCCGGGCGTAGGGGGTTTGGTGGGGTGTCGGCGCCGATTTCCTAGCCGCCGACTGGCTGGGTCAGAGAAAGCTCGGCCCATTCCGGCTGGGCTGCTTCGGGGTGCGACGTAGAGGCGCGTGCGCATGGATGTCCGCTTGGCGCCCATCTCGGCTATTCGTGACTGGTGAGCCGTGCTCCTGAAGCAGACATTGGGCTACCGATCCGCTCCAGCCGACATGGGGGGATTTCTGCCGGACTGCTTACGGCCAGGAGATGCGGATACCGGACATTCTCTTTCTGGCGGGACGGGGCCGGGCCGTCTCCTGCCTGTCCGGTTGTAAATGCGAAAATGAATCAATCTGCCGTTCGTCTGAACCACCGCACATGTCAGCAGCCGCCAACGAGGGCGGCGCTCGCGGTCTCGAATCCGCTTCCTGAAACTCGTCACCGTGGGATAACGTTCTTCTCGAACGCCATCACAGCCGAGCCATAGGATGTTACTCTAGTAATGCTCGATCAAATGTTCACAGCGGAGAACTTCCGCCGCATATATGACGCCGAGAACCGCAGGGGTCTCGATCTGGCGAGCCGTTACTTTCCGTCGCTCGAACCACTTACGCTCGCCGTCCGCGACAAGGTGCAAGATATCCGCGATCATCGCGCCAAACAGGCGACCATGACGGCGGATGTCTTCGAGGCGGCATTGCTCGACCTGAAAAAAGAGCTCGCCGCCGTGAAGGCGGAGAAATCAGCTGCTATCGATGACCTGATGGACGAGATCAGCCAGAAGGTGCTCAAACCGACCTTCAAAATCGAGCTGTCCAAAAAAGACGGTCCGAAGGGAAAGCCGATTTTCTGCATCGACGCAGAGCCCGAGACCTTCTTCGTCATCAAGCAGCTCCAGCGCAACATCAACCGCATCTACGGCGTCCAGCAAGCGAACCGGCACGACCTTGTCTGCCAGGTTCGCGACATGCTTGGCGGCAGATTTCCCTTCGAACTGGTCCGAACCGATATTTCCTCATTCTACGAGAGCATCGACAGAAAGGAGCTACTCGAAAAGCTCGACAGCGACCAGCTTCTAAGCGCAACTTCGAAGAAGTATATCAAGCAAGTGCTGGTCTCCTATGGCGCAAAATCCGGTACTGCGGTCGGCATACCGCGTGGGGTTGGCATCAGTGCCTACCTCGCCGAATTTTATCTGCGTCCTGTCGACAACGCGATCCGGGCTACCCCGGGTCTGGTTCTCTATTGCCGGTTCGTTGACGATATCGTAGCGGTCTTCGCACGGCCGCCGGCTGGTAACAGCCTAGGCTCCTATAAGGACCGGATCATCGACATCTTCGGCAAGAAGGGTCTGGCGCACAATGCGGCAAAAACGCACGAATTTGAGTTCCCGAACGCGGCCCCACAGGACTTCGAATACCTCGGTTTCAAATTCAGCATTG
>DAIEHR010000108.1 GCA_027353465.1 Acetobacteraceae bacterium
GCGATGGCCAATGATCGGCTGCAGGCGTTCGGCACAGCGAACAAGGCCGTATTCGCGATCCTGGATGGGTCGCTGACGCGGGAGAATGATGTCGTTACCGGTTCGTTCGCGGTGTCGCTGACGATCCTGGACGACAATGGCGGCCAGTTAGGCTTCGCCGAAGCGCGGGTGCAAAGCCGGCATGTCGGACATTTTCACGACATCAGGCCGGTTCTGTACGACATGACCAAGACCATGATGAACGATATGAACATCGAGTTCGAGTATCAGATCCGTCACAACCTGAGGGCGTGGCTGACGGATGGCGCGGCGCCTGACATGCCGGTTCAGCAGGCACCGTTGGATCAGCCCGGCCTGGATGGCCAACCGGCCGAGTGACGACGA
Organism: Acetobacteraceae bacterium; assembly: GCA_027353465.1. GTDB lineage: Bacteria > Pseudomonadota > Alphaproteobacteria > Acetobacterales > Acetobacteraceae > Rhodopila. Next base: position 385 of record DAIEHR010000108.1, read on the forward strand.
CCAACCGAACCGCAAGACGGTTCGGTTGGATATTCGCCCCGTTTACTCGGAGAGGATCGTGGAACCGCGGTTCCCGATCATTGCCAATAGTTCGCGCCTTGTCGCGGCATTGTCGCGGAAGGCGCCCAACATGCGGCTGGTGACCATTGTCACGCCTGGCTTATGCACGCCGCGGGTGGTCATGCATTGATGCGCCGCTTCGATGACCACGGCGACGCCGCGGGGTTCGAGCACATCCTGGATGGTATTGGCGATCTGAGCCGTCAGTTTTTCCTGAATCTGCAACCGCTTGGCATATGCATCGACCACGCGGGCCAGCTTGCTGATCCCCACGACCCGGCGATGCGGTAAATAGGCGACATGCACCCGTCCGATGATCGGCGCCATGTGGTGTTCGCAGGTGCTTTCCAGGCGGATATCCCGCAGCAGCACGATCTCATCGTAGCCGTCGGTTTCCTCGAACGTGCGTTCCAATACCGCCACCGGGTCGGTGTCGTAGCCCACAAAGAACTCCCGGTACGCTCGGGCGACGCGCGATGGGGTGTCCCGCAGCCCTTCCCGTTCAGGGTCGTCCCCGGCCCATAGCAGCAATGTACGGATAGCGGCCTCGGCCTCTTCCCGGGACGGGCGCTCCCGCGTACCCGGACCATCGGTTCGGGGGGGAGTAGTCGTAATGATATTCACCGCGAAGTATCCTCCGGCATGTTCCTCGGGCTGTCGTCCCGAAGTCGATATGGGCCCAGTTCGGAACCCCGCAACCCGCTTTATGTCGCCTTAATGAACCCTTCCGCTTTGATGCGGACTGTCCAGGCTGAAGGCTGGAATGGCGACGTCGAAGTTCTCCCCGGAGGATGGGACGACCATATGGTATGCGCCGACCATGAAGCCGGACGGGGTGTCGAGCGGCGTCCCGGATGTGTATTCAAAGCTCTCGCCCGGTTCCAGCAGCGGTTGTTCACCGACGACACCAGCGCCGTGAACATGCTGGGTGCGGCCGCGCGCGTCGGTGATCTGCCAGGTGCGCCGCAGAAGCTGCACCGGTTCGGTGCCCTGGTTTTCGATCTTCACCCGATAGGCCCAGACGAAATGGTTCTCATCCGGCTGTGATTGATCGGCCAGGAAAAACGAACGAACGGAAACCTGCACCTCCCGCGTAGTGCGGCTGTAGTCGGTGCGCGCGTTTCCCGGCGACCGGGCCTGACGCTGCGGCTGGATCGCGGGGGCGGCCGGACGCTTGGTCCGCCCGGATTTTGGGTCTTCAGACGACATGACAGCAATCCTTCTTGCCTTGCCGAAGCTGGGAATCAAGGACAATCCACGCCACTTGTCCAGAAGGCCAGATTTAGGCGCCGAGGTGGCAGCCAGATTGGCCGATCGGCGAATAGACATCGGCTGCCGGAATGACGCCGATTTGTTCGTAATGATCCCAGGGCCCATGCATTGTATCGGGCGCCTTGACGCGCAGCAGTGACAGATCGGCGGTCAGCCGGCCATCCAGGCGCAGATGCGCCGTGCGACCGAAGAAATAGACCGGATTGCGGCGCATTTCCTCGTTCACCAGGGCCGTATCGATTGACTGCGTCGCCACGACCGCCCGCACATAATGCCGCACCGCGACATAGGCCGCGGCATGCGCCGTGTTGGGCATCTGGCCGGCGAGGTCAATGAACCGAGCAGCAAACGATCTGGCGGCTTCGTTTTGGTTCCAATAGAAAATATCGGCCAGCAGCAGGCCCTGGGCGGCCTTCGCACCGGCGGCGTGAATGTCTGTCAGGGTGGACGCGAAAGCCACGACCGAACGGCCATCCGCGAACAGACCACCCTCCTGGAACTGGCCAAGCTGGACGGCGAGCCCCTTTGTGATATCGCACAGCCCGACCGCTTTCGCGCCGGACGCCTTGGCCTGCGCGATGACCGACCCATAGTCGGTCTCCTCCGCCGGGTGTTGGGAACGGCCCGCCACCCGGCCCCCGATCGCCTCGATCGCGCGGATTGCATCCGCCTCCACGGCCGCCCCCAGAACGGTGTCGGGAACAACCAGAAACCAGGTCCTGGCGCCGGCACGGGCCACCGCCCTGACCAGGGCATTCGCCATCGAGGCGCTATCTACCGTCCAACTGGACCCCAGGGGCGAGCAGGCACGCCCGGTCAATTCGGGGCTGATCGAGCCGGTTATCAAGGTGCTTCGCTTGCGCGCGGCGGCCAGTGCCTGCACTGCGATGGCCGCGCTGGTTCCCGGGACATCGACGATCACCGAAACGCCGCGGTCGAACCATCGGCTGGCGATGGCCAGCGCGTCGTCCGGCTTCAGGACGAAGCTGTCCGCCAACACCGATAACGGCCGACCGTCGGGCAACAGGCCGGTATCCTTGACCGCCATTTCAACCGCATGCACCAGGGGCGGACCGGATACAGAGGCACCCAGACCGCTGCTATCGGACAACACGCCGATGACCAGCGGCGGCGGCGCGTCCTGCGCGGCGGCGATGGCCGGCGGCAGCCCGACCGAGCAAGCCCCCGCGATAACCCTGCGGCGGGTTAAAACGCGACCCGCCGCGGGAGCGTTGCAATCTGGTTCGGGCCACCCCGGCGGAGTCATCGTTGCAGGCTACAGTAAGTTCAACGCACGCCGAAGATCGTCCTTGATGTCTTCAACATCCTCCAGACCGATCGACACCCTGATCACGCCATCGGTGATTCCCAGCCTGGCGCGTTCCGCCTCGCCGATACGCATGTGCGTGGTGGTGGCTGGATGGGTGGCGAGGGACTTCGAATCCCCCAGGTTGTTCGACACCGCTATCAGTTGGAACCCGTTCATCACGGTGAACGCGCCGTCCTTGCCGCCGGCGACTTCGAACGTCACCACGGTGCCGCCGCCGGTCATTTGCTTCAGCGCCAGATCCTGCCTTGGGTGATCCGCCCGTGTGGGGTACCAAACCCGGGTAACGCCGGGCTGCTCCGCCAGGAAATCCGCCACGGCGGCAGCCGAACGGCCGGCGGCGTCCACCCGCAGGGCCAGCGTTTCCAGGCCTTTTAAAATCACCCAGGCGTTGAACGGCGACAATGCGGGGCCGGTGTTGCGGATGAATGGCTGCAACACGTCGTCGATCCATTTCTTGCGGCCCAGGACGGCGCCGCCCAGCACCCTGCCCTGCCCGTCCATGTGCTTGGTGCAGGAA
>DAIEHR010000114.1 GCA_027353465.1 Acetobacteraceae bacterium
GCATCCGCCGCTGCTGGCCTTGCGCGCCGCCCGGGTCGCGGCGCGCCTTGCCAGGCGTGAACAGGTCGCGGGGGCCGATCTTGCGCTGGCCGCGCGTCTGGTGCTGGCGCCGCGGGCAATGCGCCTGCCGCCTGACGAGGAAACCGGCGGCGAACCGGAACCGCCGCCCGGCGCGGGGGACGACCTTGGGGACGACCTTGGGGACGACCTGTCGGCGGCGGACAAGCCGGTGGAAGATATGGTGCTGGACGCCGTGAAAGCCGCGCTTCCAGCCGATCTGCTGGCGCAACTGGCCAGTCCGGACGCGGCCCGCGGGCTGGTTCGGGCACCCGGGCGGGCCGGACAGTCCAAGTTTTCCCTCAAGCGCGGGCGCCCCGTCGGCACAAGGCCGGGGGATCCGCGCGACGGCGCCCGGCTTCACCTGCTGGAGACTTTGAAAGCCGCCGCGCCGTGGCAGCGGCTGCGCGGCAGGACCGGGCGGTTCAAGGTGTGCCGGCAGGATTTCCGCATCGTTCGCTTCCGCCAGCGGATCGGCACGACCACGGTCTTCGCGGTCGATGCCTCGGGTTCGGCCGCGCTCAATCGTCTGGCAGAGGCAAAAGGCGCCGTCGAACTGTTGCTGGCGGATTGCTATGTCCGACGCGATCAGGTCGCGTTGATCGCTTTCCGGGGCAATGCTGCGACGCTGCTGCTGCCGCCGACCGGGTCGTTGCCGCGGGCGAAGCGCAGCCTGGCCGGTTTGCCGGGCGGCGGCCCGACACCGCTGGCCGCCGGGATCGAGGCAGCGATGACCCTGGCCGAAACCATCCGCCGCACCGGCCGCACCCCGGTCGTCACGCTGCTGACCGATGCAAGGGCGAATGTCGCGCGCGATGGCGGCACCGGCCGCCAGCATGCCGAGGCCGACGCGATGGCCAGTGCCCTGACCCTGCGCGCAAGCGGCGTGGCCGCGCTGCTGATCGATACCTCGCCCCGTCCAAACCCGTTCGCCGCTCGGTTGGCGGCGGAGATGCGGGCGCGATACCTGCCGCTTCCCTATGCCGACGCATCCTCGCTGTCCCGGGCGGTCCGGGAAGCGAGCGCGGCATGACGCGGCGGCTGAACTGGGAGCACGACGGCCGCGACTGGCCGAACCGGGCGTCCAGCCGCTTTGTGACCGCCGATGGCCTGCGATGGCATGTTCAGGTCCAGGGGTCGGGACCGGCGGTGTTGCTGGTTCACGGCACTGGCGCATCCACCCATTCCTTCCGGGATTTGATACCGATGCTGGCGGCGGATTTCACCGTCGTCGCGCCCGATCTGCCAGGGCATGGCTTTTCCGGCCAACCGATGCGGCAATCCGGCTTCGCGCTGCCATCGGTCGCCAGCGGCATTGGCGCCTTGTTGCGCCAGCTTGGGTTGCGGCCAATCCTGGCGGCGGGCCATTCGGCGGGCGCGGCGGTGGCGATTCGCATGGCCCTGGATGGCCTGATCGCGCCCGAAGCGATTTTCAGCCTGAATGGCGCACTGCTTCCATTCCCCGGCATCGCCAACGATTTTCTTGGGCCCGCCGCCAGGTTTCTGGCCAGCTCCCCCCTCACGGCCAGGGCGGTGACACTGTTCACCGGTTCCCGTCCCTCGGTCGAGCGGTTGATCGGATCGACGGGGTCGCGCATCGATCCGGACGGCATGCGTCTCTACGCTCGGTTGACCGCGAATGCTGGCCATGTCCAAGGTGCGCTGGCGCTGATGGCGAACTGGGATTTACATCCGCTGGTGCGCGATCTGCCCCGCCTGGCGTCTGACCTGATCCTGGTGACCGGCAGCCAGGACGGCATGGTGCCGCCCGCTCAGGCTAATCGCGTCAAGGCTCTCCTGCCGAGAGCCGAATTGGTCTCGATGAAGGGTCTCGGCCACCTCGCGCACGAAGAACGGCCGGCGGAGATCGCCACGTTACTGAGAACGCGGGTGCGACATGAAACTGCCGCCTGACCATCCCCAACGCCAAGAGTTGAACGACGAGGTTCACGCCCGTCCACCCGAACCGCTGATCGCGCCGACCCGGCTGTCCTATCTGGCGCTGCTTTGCGATGCCGCTCAGCGCGAGGCTGGTTGGGCCGCCGTCTGCGATCTGTGCCATCGATACAATGTGGAGCCGCCGGCAAATAGCGTCCTGCACTTTACTATGGACTTGGGCGCCTTTCGCCTGAAGTGGGAACGGCATACCGAATTCGTCCGCTACATGTTCATCGTCGAAGGCGGGACCGGCGATCCGTTCGACCAGCCGGCGATCGCGGCTGCCCCGGAAGACTGGGTGTCCGCCCTCCCCGGCCAGGTGATGGTCGCCGCCCACGCGGCCCTGATCAGAGCCGAACCGGGTGCGCTGGACCCCCGCGCAATCGGCAACCGCTGGTTCGGCGGCAATGTCCCGGTGGGCGCCGCGATCTCGGATGGCGCGGCGACCGCATTGACGGACTTTCGCCTTCATGACGGCGGATTTAGTCGCTTCCTGCTGCTGGATCACGCCACGACACCGTGGCAGGCTGGGCGGGTAGCCCAACGGCTACTGGAAATCGATACTTACCGCATCATGGCGCTGCTGGCGCTTCCCGCCGCGCGGGCTGCCGGACCCTTGCTGGCATCGTGGGAACGCGAATTGGCGCGGATCACCGCATCGATGGTGTCGGCAGTGGAGGCCGACGAACCCGCGTTGCTGGACCGATTGACCCAGCTTGAAGCTCAGATCGAAAATCAGCAATCGGAGACGCGATATCGATTCGGGGCCGCCGACGCCTATTACGAACTGATGCAGCGGCGCATCGATGAACTACGCGAACAGCGCATTCCCGGATTGCAGACGTTTCATGAATTCACCGAACGGCGGTTGGCCCCCGCTATGAACACCTGCCGTTCGATCGCCATCCGGCAGGAGTCGCTGTCGCAACGGGTCGCCCGGGCAACCCGCTTGCTGTCAACCCGCGTCGATTTGGAGCGTGAGCAACAAAACCAAGCCCTGCTTGCATCGATGAACAGCCGAGCGCGTTTGCAGTTAAGGTTGCAATCGACGGTGGAGGGGCTGTCGGTTGCGGCGGTAACTTATTATGTTTCGGCACTGGTCGGCCATGCGGCAGAGGCGCTAAAGGCTGTCGGCGTGCATGTTGAACCCGACCTGGCGATCGGCATCAGCATCCCGATCGTTGCGATCGTTGCGTGGCTGGGAATTCACCATATCCGCAAAGTCGTTACGCGGCCGGCGAAGGACTAGCGATGCAGGCGCTGTTCGCCTCGCCGCATCTGATTGATCTGGTGCTGCTGTTTACGGCGGTGGAAGCGATCGTCCTGGTCGCGGTGGTAAAGCGGCCGATCAGGATTGTGGCGATGCTGCTGCTGCCTGGCGTTTGCCTGATGCTGGGCATCCGAACGGTTCTGGCCGGCGCGGCGTGGCCGTGGCTGCCGGTGGCATTGGCGGGGGCATTGGTCACCCATCTGGCGGATGTGCGGGCGCGCTTGAATCGATAAGACGGGACTGGCCAAGACTGTCATCTTATGTTTACAGTCTGCGTATGGACTCGTTGACATTGGATGACACCATCCGCCCCGCCTTTGACCCGCGTCCGCACGCGGTGGTGATTGGCGCCGGGTTCGGCGGTCTCGCCGCGGCGATCCGCCTGGGTGCCCGCGGCTACCGCGTCACCATACTGGAACGGCTTGGCGCACCCGGCGGGCGGGCCTCGGTCTTTCGCCAGGACGGATTCACCTTCGATGCCGGGCCGACGATCCTGACCGCACCGTTCCTGCTGGAGGAACTTTGGCGGCTGTGCGGCCGCTCCATGGCGGACGACCTGACGCTTGTTCCGGTGTCGCCGTTCTACCGCATCCGGTTCGATGACGGGTCCATTTTCGATTGCTCCGGCGATCCAGCCGCCATGCGGGCAGAGGTCGCCAAATTCTCGCCCGCCGATGTGGACGGCTACGAGCGGTTCATGCGCCTGAGCGAAACCACCTGCCGCATTGGGTTCGAGCAGCTGGGCGACGTGCCGTTCGGCTCGATCCGCGACATGGCGCGGGTCACACCGGACCTGCTGCGCCTGGGCGGCTTGCGCAGCGTTTATTCGTTGGTCAGTAAGTTCATCAAGGATGAACGCCTGCGCATCGTGTTCAGCTTCCATCCGCTGCTGATCGGCGGCAATCCATTCACCGCCAGCGCGATCTACACGCTGATCCCCTTTCTGGAACGCCGCTGGGGCGTGCATTTCGCCATGGGCGGCACCGGACAGGTCGTCACCGGCCTGACGCGGTTGATCGAGGTTCATCAAGGCAACACCATCCGATACAACGCCGATGTGGATCGGATTCTGCTCGCCAACGGCCGGGTCAGCGCGGTCCGGCTGACGTCCGGTGAGACGGTCACCGCTGATATCGTCGTATCCAACGCCGATTCCGCGTGGACCTATGGTAAGCTGCTGCCGTCCGAGGCAAGCCGCCGCTGGACCGACCGCAAGCTGAAGCGGACCGATTACTCCATGGGCCTGTTCCTTTGGTACTTCGGCACCAACCGGCGCTATGAGGACGTCGCCCACCACACCATTTTGCTGGGACCACGCTATCGCGGCCTGCTGCGCGATATCTTCACCCGCAAGGTGCTTGCCGAGGATTTCTCGCTGTACCTGCACCGGCCCACGGCGACCGACCGGTCCCTGGCACCCCCGGGCTGCGATGCATTCTACGTGCTATCGCCGGTGCCGAACCTGTGTGGGGACACGGATTGGCGAACCGCCGCCGAACCTTACCGGCAGGCCATCGCGGCACACCTGTCGGCGACCGTCCTGCCGGACCTGGAGGCCCATGTGATCAGCTCCAAGCTTATGACTCCGCTGGATTTCCAGGATCGCCTGTGTGCCTGGCATGGCTCAGCTTTCGGGATGGAACCTGTGTTGCTGCAAAGCGCCTGGTTCCGCCCGCATAACCGCAGCGAGGATGTCCCCGGCTTGTATCTGGTCGGGGCTGGAACCCACCCCGGGGCCGGCGTTCCAGGCGTTTTGTCCTCGGCCAAAGTCCTCGATCGTGTGGTGCCGCATGCAGCCGCTCTCTGACCTCGACGCATGCCGGACCTTGCTGCGCGGCGGCTCCAAAAGCTTTGCCGCGGCGGCAAGATTGCTGCCGGCCCGTGTCCGCGATCCGGCGATCGCGCTTTACGCGTTCTGCCGGGAAGCGGATGACGTCATAGACAGTCAGGGCGGGGCCATCGACTGGGTGCGGGAGCGCCTGAGTCTCGCCTATGATGGCCGCCCGCTGGACATTCCAGCCGACCGCGCGTTCGCCCGGGTGGTGGAGCGGTTCGCGATACCGCGTGCATTGCCGGACGCGCTGCTGGAAGGTTTTGCCTGGGACGCCCGGGGACTTCGTTATGCCGATCTGCCGGCATTGCGGGCTTATGCCGTGCGGGTCGCCGGTTCGGTTGGCGCCATGATGGCGGTGTTGATGGGCGTGCATGATCCCGGCCGGCTGACAGCGGCGATTCACCTTGGGGTGGCGATGCAGTTTTCCAACATCGCCCGGGATGTCGGCGAGGATGCGCGCAATGGCCGGCTGTACCTGCCGCTTTGCTGGCTGGCGGATGCCGGAATCGACGTGGATCGGTTCCTTGCCGCCCCGGCCCATTCGGCCGCGCTGGGCAGCGTGGTTGCCCGTCTGCTGCGGGCCGCCGACGATCACTACGCCCTTGCGCGGGCCGGGATCACTCGGTTGCCGATCGGCTGCCGCATGGGGATTGGCGCCGCCGGACTGTTGTATGCCGAGATTGGCAACGAGGTCGCTCGGCGTGGGATGGATGCGGTGACCGGCCGAGCGGTGGTGTCTGGCCGGCGGAAGGTTAAAGTGCTGGCGGCGGGGCTAGCGGGAGTGGCCTTGCCGGTCCATCCCTTGTCAGGCGTCGGCGTGCCGGAGGGCACTTTTCTGGTGGACGCCGTGGTCCAATCAGCTCCCCGCCCCGTATCCACCGAGGCGCCGTGGTGGTCAATCGCCGATCGCATGCGCTGGACGATCGAGCTTTTCGCGCGCCTGGAACAGCGGGAGCGTGTCCAGACGGAGGCCTGAGATGCAATCCTGGTTCGGTATTAGCTGGCCCAGCGGCGTCCAATGGGAATGGGCGATCGGCGAGTTCGCGGTATTGGGATTTCTGTTCTGGGAACTCTATCATTTACGGCGGACGCAACGCCGGGACAGACAGAAGGCAGCGGAGGCTGGTCGAGGACCAGCCGACACCAATAAGCCAGGATCTTCATAGCCCGCTATTCCTTACCGCCGCTTTGCAGTTCGCTGTAAACGCGCTCGCTGAAATTATCGAGCTGCGTTACCTTTTGTGCGGCTGGCACGTGGGGATCGTCCCGCACGATGGGGCAATAAGCCAGCGTCAGGCCGTTGACGATGTCGGCCGGTTTCGCGTGCGGCGCGGCTTCCTTCACCTTCGCCACAACGGTTTGCGCCGTTTGCAGAACCGTTTCCAGCGTCATGGCTTTCAACTCATCGATGATTCCGCTTTTGGCGTTGCCAATCGCTGACGCGATGTCAGGGGGCATGCCGGTGTGGCAACTACCATTTGGCCCCAGGTTCATGACGGTGAAGGTTTTGGGCCGCAAATCGCCGACGGTGTCCGCGCCCGCGTTCGGCGGTGCCTGATTGCCCCAGGCCTGGCGCACATAATTGACCACGTCAGCAACTTGCTGATCCGACAGGCCCGCGGCCACCGCCGGCATGGGCGCATAGGTTCCCTGCGCCTCGATACCGCCGAGAACGACTCTGATCATGTCCTCCGATCCCTTGGCTAGAACCGCTCCGTTTCCAACCAGCGATGGCACGGAGTCCTTGACACCTTTGCCGTCCAGTTGATGGCAGGAGGCGCAGTTGGACAGGTATGTCTGCCGCCCGGCCGGTTGCGGCCCAGAATAGGCCGTCCGTTCCTCATCGGTATAACTGGCTTTGGGCGGGGTTGACTTCAGGTAGGCGACGATGGCGCGGATGTCGCTATCTGTCAGTTTGCTCAGACTGTCATGGACCGTTTCGGCCATTGGGCCTGCAACGACCCCCATTCCGCTGGCGACTCCGGTCTTCAGGAATGAAAAGAGCTGTTGGTCGCTATATTTTCCGATCCCGTCATGCACGTCGGACGTGATGTTCGGCGCATACCAGTCCTGGATGGGGCCGCCACGTAACGATTCCGCCATCGACGTGTCGCCCAGCAAATTCCGGCCGTTATGGCATTCTCCACAATGCCCCAGCCCCTCGACGATATAGGCTCCCCGGTCAACCTCAGCGGATTTTGACGGATCAGGTTTGAACTCGCCCGGACGCAGGAACATCGTGTCCCATACCGCCAGTCCCGCCCGGATATTGAACGGAAACGCCAGATGGTTCGGTGGCGGCACGTTATGGACCGGCGGCAATGAGAACAGATAGGCCTTGATTGCCATGACATCGTCTCGGGTGACCTTGGTAAACCACGGGTACGGCATGACGGGGTAGACGTGCTCACCGTTCTTGCCGATGCCTTCGTGGAATACCCGGTAGAACTGGTCGTCGGTCCAATCACCAATGCCGGTTGCCTTATCGGGCGTGATGTTGGGGGTAACGATCGGGCCGAACGGCGTCGGCATAGACAGGCCGCCAGCGAACGTCTGTCCACCCTTTGCGGTGTGACAGGCCGCGCAGTCGCCCATGTCTACCAAGTATTTCCCGCGCGCCACCACGTCGCCCCCAGGCTTATCCGAAGCAGCCAGAGCCGACGTGCCGAGAGCGAGAAGCAACCCAATCGCCAGACTGGCACGATAGACTGGCGAATTTCTGTTCGACCGCTTGGTCCGGATGGCTGACTGGCGTGACATTTGACCCCGCTGCTGACGTTCCACTGCACCTGGCTGGTCCTGGCGAAACGGCGGAAGAAGAACCGGGTTGCGATGTCAACGCGGATTGATGTCCACATTTTTTACCGCCCGGGGCATCCGGAAGGGCAGCATCGGTTGAACCCAAGGCGAGCTAAATCGGTCAAGCATCAGGCTTTCGTGGACAGCGTTCACGCGCTGTCCCATCAACCTGGTGGCAACCAGGGACCGAGCGTAGAATGGGGTATCCTCCAGCGTTTCGATCACAGCGGGTCCGCGCCCCGGCACGAAGCGGGGCACGCGCCACATCGTTTGGGGAAGCACCGAAGCCGGCTCAGGAGTGAAGGATTCTACGCCGCCGTTCGCATCATAGCGCAAAGCATGAAGGCACAAACCGTCCCGCCCGAGTACGTCATAGACGATGGCGGTGCCCCCAGGAACGGGCGCTCGGCTCCAGTCCCACCGCACGAAATCCGCCTCCAACGGCCGATCGCCATTATTGGTGTCGAAATAGGCGGATCCCGACCAGTTCAGGTCAGGGCGGTTCAACCGTATCTCGGCGCGCGCACAGGGGGCGATTGGCTGCCAGCGGTGGCGTCCACCTGAATCGAGCGCAAACGATGCGGACTCAATGGCCGACGGATAAAGCCGTACCGAACCGCTGATCAAGCGTGGAAGCGGTACCGCGATTTCCCGGATCTCCACGGTCAGCGCGGTGCCGTCCCAGGACATCGTGCTGGGTCCTATCGCCAGGAAGTCCCTCCCCCGCGATACCGAAGCCGCCCCCCGCTCTGTCATCGCCCAGCGCTTCTTCCGACCGTAAAGGGCAACATTCAGTGCGCAATGACGCATCGGATCGCCGCCGCCGCGCCGCCGCGACCATGCGTAATAGGGCGAGAAGACGCTGCCCAGGAAGGCAATCAAGGTGATGCCATAGGCGCCATCGTCGCTGATGGCATCGACATACCACCAGACATAGCCACCGTTTGGCGGAGTCAGCCGGAAGTCAGGTCCCGCAGAACACGCTCCGCCGCCAGCCGGCCAGACAGAACCGCCATCGGCACGCCCGGCCCCGGATGCACGCTGCCCCCCGCCAGATACAGTCCCGGCATTGCGCTGCGAGAGCCCGGCCGGCGAAACGCCGCCGTCGCCCCATGCACCGCCCGACCGTACAGCGCGCCCCCGGTCGCCGGGAACATCGCCGCGAATTGGGCCGGCGTTGTCACCGTCATCGCGGCCGGGTCCACCGTCAGCCCGCATCGCCGCAGTCGGTCGAACGTCCGTGTCGCGCATTGGTCGATCTCCATGGGTGACGGGTCCAGGCCGGCCGGGGCGTTGATCAGCACCAGCAGCCGATCCATCCGGCGATCGGACTGCTGGCCAGGCAGGCCGCGATCCTGCGCGCAGACATAAACCGTGGGTTCGGCCGGCACGCCGCCGCCGCGAAACAGGGTGTCGAACTCGGCCGCATAGTCGCGATTGAAGAACACGTTGTGGCGATCCAGCGGGAACCCGCTGGTGGGCGCCGTCAATGTCCAGGTGATCGCGGACAGCGAGCGGTCTTGTGGACGGGTTGCCGGCACCGCGCGCCTGGACGCAAGGCCAAGGGCACCGGCAGCCAAGGCGGCGCAGTCGGCGTTGCATATCACGGCATCAGACTCGATCCGTTCGCCGCTGGCCAGGAGGACGCCGCTGGTCCGGCCGCCGCGAACCAGGATTTCGGCGACCGGGGCGTTGAACCGCTGCACGGCACCAAGGCGGGTGGCAAGACCGGCGAGCGCCGCAGCCAACTGGCTCATCCCTCCCTCTACCAGCCAGACGCCGCGCTGCTCCACATGGGCGATCAACATCAATGTCGCGGGGGCCAGGAACGGCGACGAGCCGCTGTAGGTGGCGTAGCGTGCGAATAATTGACGTAACCTGGGGTCCTGGAAGTGCTCGCCCAGCGCTTTCCATAAGGTGGCGAAGGCCGATATCCCGGCCATCCGCGCCGGGCCAGCTTTTGCGGTCAACGCCAGCATCGATGGCTTCCGCGCCTGCATGAAAGGCTGATCCAGCGTTTCGAACACGCGCTTGGCTCGGCCGCAAAACGCCCTGTACCCGGCAGCCTCAGCCGAACCGGCGAAAGCCGCGATGGCATCGGCGGACCGATCGATGTCCGCGAACAGATCGAGGTGTTCCGTTTCGCTCCAGGCATGCCGAGCGAGGATTTCGGCTGGGTGGAGGGTCAGGCAGGCATCGAGAGTTGTGCCGGCGTCGTGGAACAGCGCCTCGAATATCCAGCGCATGGTCAATACGGTCGGGCCGGAATCGATGCCGGCGGTATCGACCCGGATCTTCCCGCCGGGCGTGGCGGCCTGTTCCAGGATCGTCACCGCGACACCTTGCCTCGCCAGGTCGATGGAAGCCGCCAGGCCGCCTGCGCCGGCGCCGATCACGGTGACTCGGGGGGATCGCAGCGGACGGGCTCCCATTTTGCCGTTGACTTCAGTGTCAGATATACATGACACTTCAATCTGACAACTATAATAGACACACGAAGGGAAGATCGCCATGGATGCCGTCACCCGGATCGAGCGAACCCTGTCAGCCTCGCTGGATCGTGTCGATACGACAGCCGGACCGAAACTGCTCGCCGCCGCGATGCGCCATGCGGTGTTTCCGCGCGGCGCGCGGATCCGGCCCCGGCTGTGTCTGGCGGTCGCCGCGGCGTGCGGCGAGGACGACCCAGCGGCCGCGAACGGCGCGGCGGCGGCGATCGAATTCATGCACTGTGCGTCGCTGATCCACGATGACCTGCCCTGCTTCGACAACGCGGACACGCGGCGGGGGCGGGCATCGGTGCATCGCGCGTTCGGCCAGCCGCTGGCCGTTCTGGCCGGGGATGCGCTGATCGTCCTGTCATTTCAGACCATCGCCTGGGGTGCCAGCGCCTCCCCGGCGCGTCTGGCGTCCTTGGTCGTGGCGATGGCGCAGGCCACGGGCCTGCCGTCCGGGATTGCCGCGGGCCAGGCCTGGGAGTGCGAACCATCCATCGATCTTGGCGAATATCAGCGCGCCAAAACCGGAGCGCTGTTCGCCGCGGCCACAGTTTTGGGCGCCGCCGCGAGCGGGGCGGAACCGGAACCGTGGCGGACCCTGGGTGAGCGGTTGGGCGAGGCGTATCAGGTCGCCGACGACATCGCCGATGTACTGGCCGGCGAGGCAGACCTGGGCAAGCCAACCGGCCAGGACCTCGCGCTTGGTCGGCCGAATGCCGCCCTGTCTATGGGCGTTGACGGTGCGATGCGGCATCTGGAGCGCCTGGCAGCGGCGGCGGCGGATTCCATTCCGCCTTGCCCCGGCGCGGCGGACCTGAAGGCATTGACGCTGGGGGAAGCACGCCGGTTGCTGCCGAAGGACCTGTCGCAGCGCGCGGCGTGACCTTGGGGGACCGCTGGTTCGCATGGCGCAACCGGTTGCTGGCAAATCCAGGGTTTCAGCGATGGGCCGCCGCCTTCCCACTGACCCGTCCGATTGCCAAACGCCGAGCGGCGGCGCTGTTCGATCTGTGCGCGGGATTTGTCTATAGTCAGGTCCTGCTGGCGTGCATTCAGTTGCGCCTGTTCGACGCCCTGAAGAATGGGCCGATCTCCGCCGAAAGCCTGAAGCTGCCGCCGGCCGCGGCGTCGCGTTTGCTGGAGGCAGCGGCGGCGCTGCATCTGCTGGAGCGCCGGGGCAAGAACAGCTTCGGCCTGGGCGTTCTAGGCGCCGCGCTGACCGGCAACCCCGGAATCATGGCGATGATCGAGCATAACAGCCTGCTTTACGCCGATCTGGGCGATCCGGTGGCATTGCTGCGCGGTAGCCAGCAGGATACCGGGCTCGGCCGGCTTTGGCCCTATGCGAAGGGCGGGCGCCCGGCCGCGCTCCGGGACGGGGACGTTGCCGCTTACACGAATTTGATGTCCGGCTCCCAACCCATCGTGGCGGAGGACATTCTGGCCGCCTGCCGCCTGGATCGATACCGGTGCCTGCTGGACGTGGGCGGCGGCGAAGGGACATTTCTGATCCAGGCCGCGGCTTCCGCGCCGGATTTGCGGCTGATGCTGTTCGATCTGCCGGCGGTGGCGCACCGGGCGCACGCACGCTTCGCGGAAGCCGGCCTGACGGATCGCGCCCGAACCTTCGGCGGCGACTTCCGCACCGATGCCCTGCCGTCCGGGGCCGATATCGTTTCTTTGGTCCGCGTCATTCACGATCACGACGACGAGTCGGCACTCGCTATCTTGTCAGCCGCATGGCAGGCGCTGCCTCCGAACGGGACGCTGCTGCTAGCCGAACCGATGGCGGGAACCCCGAAAGCCGGCGGTGTGGAGGCATATTTCGCGCTGTATCTGCTGGCGATGGGCAGCGGCCGGCCGCGGCGACCCGATGAACTCACGACTTTGCTGCACAGCGCCGGGTTCACCCGCGTCCGGCTACTTGCGACGCGGCGGCCGATGCTGGTGCGCGTGTTGTTAGCGACGAAATAGAGGTGGATCGTAAATCGCGGTTGACATGCTAGATTGTCAATCTACGATGACATCAAGACCCAAGTCCAATGCCCGAGCGGCTTGGCAGGAGGTGCGGGATGGAAGCCTACGCAGTCGTTCTGAACAGGCCTGAAAGCCTTTCGGTAAACCGAGTGGTTCTGACCCCGCCTGGTAAGGCAGACGTGGTCGTGGATATCGCCTACAGCGGGATCAGCACCGGCACCGAACGCCTTCTGTTTCAAGGGCGCATGCCCCCCTTCCCCGGCATGGGTTACCCGCTGGTGCCCGGCTACGAATCCGTGGGCCGTATCGTTGAAGGCCCGCGCGGCGGTCAGTCGGTCTTTGTTCCCGGTGCCAATTGCTTCGGCGAAATCCGCGGCCTGTTCGGCGGCTCCGCGTCGCGGCTTGTGGTACCCGCCGCCAAGGCGATGCCGATCGACTCCACACTCGGCGAACGCGGCATCCTGATCGCGCTGGCCGCAACCGCCCAACATGCGATCACAGGACATCAACCGCCGGATCTGATCGTTGGCCATGGCGTCGTCGGCCGGCTGCTTGCCAGGCTGGCGGTTGCGGCCGGCGGTCAGCCCGTGGTGTGGGAAACCACCCCGGTCCGAACGGACGGCGCCATCGGCTATTCGGTCTCCCATCCCGACAACGACTCCAAACGCGATTACCGGTGCATCTGCGACGCCAGCGGCGACCCGGCATTGCTCGACACGCTGATCGGGCGGATCGCACCGGGCGGCGAAATCGTGCTGGCGGGCTTCTACGCCGAACGCCTGTCCTTCGCCTTCCCGATGGCCTTCATGCGTGAGGCGCGGATTCGCATCGCCGCCCAATGGCAGCCGGCGGACCTGGAAACCGTTCGCATCATGACCGGCGACGGACGCCTGTCGCTGGACGGTCTGATCACCCATCGCGCCGCCGCCGACGACGCCGACGTCGCGTATCGCACAGCGTTCGGCGACGCCGCCTGCCTGAAAATGATCCTGGATTGGAGCGCCCACGCATGAACGCACCATTCGACGCAGCCCTGTCCCAGCTTCGCGCCGAGGCGGCGATCGAACCGGACGCCCCGGTGACCGGTTCGGTGAAGAAAGAAACCCAGATCATCGCGATCTACGGCAAGGGCGGGATCGGCAAAAGCTTCACCCTGGCCAACCTGTCCTACATGATGGCGCAGCAGGGCAAGCGAGTCCTGCTGATCGGCTGTGACCCGAAAAGCGATACCACATCGCTGTTGTTCGGCGGGCGAAGCTGCCCGACCATCATCGAAACCTCCGCCAAAAAGAAACTCGCTGGCGAGGCCGTGAAGATCGGCGACGTCTGCTTCAAGCGCGACGGCGTGTTCGCGATGGAACTGGGCGGGCCGGAGGTCGGACGCGGTTGTGGCGGACGCGGCATCATCCACGGGTTCGAGCTGCTGGAGAAACTAGGCTTCCATGACTGGGGCTTCGACTACGTTCTGCTGGACTTCCTGGGCGACGTGGTCTGCGGCGGGTTCGGCCTGCCGATCGCGCGGGACATGTGCCAGAAGGTGATCGTGGTCGCATCGAACGACCTTCAGTCGCTGTACGTCGCCAACAACGTCTGCTCCGCTGTCGATTACTTCCGTAAACTAGGGGGGAATGTCGGCGTCGCCGGCATGGTCATCAACAAGGACGATGGCACTGGCGAGGCGCAGGCCTTCGCCGACAAGGTTGGCATTCCCGTCCTGTCCGCGATACCGGCCGATGACGACATCCGCCGCAAAAGCGCCAGTTATGAGATCATCGGCAAACCCGGCGGGCGCTGGGCCGGCGTGTTCGAGCAACTGGCCGAACAAGTGGCACTCGCGCCGCCGGTGCGACCCTCGCCCTTAACCCAGGACGGGCTGCTGAGCCTGTTCTCGGGCGACACCGTCGGGCGTGACGTGGTGCTGGACCCGGCGACGGCCGAGGATATGTGCGCGGCGGCGGTGCTGGAGAAGCCGTCCCTCGAAGTTATTTACGAAGGGTCCTGACGTCATGGACGGATGTCACGGCGGACGGGACACCATGCAACAGGCCGCCCGGGCCGCCGGCAAGAGCGAGTCGCTGGACAAGCTGCTGACGGACTATCCAAGCGGGCCGCACGACCAGCCGCAATCGATGTGCCCGGCGTTCGGATCGCTGCGTGTCGGCCTGCGGATGCGCCGCACCGCGACGATCCTGTCCGGCTCCGCCTGCTGCGTCTATGGGCTGACCTTCACCTCGCACTTCTATGGCGCCAAGCGCACCGTCGGCTACGTGCCGTTCAACTCCGAAACGCTGGTGCGCGGGCAACTGTACGAAGACATCCGCAACGCCGTGTACGAGGTCGCGAAGCCAGCCGACTATGACGCCGTGGTGGTCATCAACCTGTGCGTCCCCACAGCATCGGGCGTGCCGCTGGATCGGTTACCAAAAGCCATCGACGGTGTGCGGATTATCGGAATCGATGTGCCCGGGTTCGGTGTTCCCACCCATGCCGAGGCGAAGGACGTACTGGCTGGCGCCATGTTGCGCTACGCCCGCACCGAAGCCGAGGCCGGCCCCGTCGCCCGCCCCAGGTCGCTTTCGTCCATGCCGACGGTGACGTTGATCGGCGAGTTGTTTCCGCTGGATCCCGTGGGTGTTGGTGCGTTGCTGGCACCAATGGGCCTGGCGGTCGGCCCGTCTGTGCCGCCGCGCGAATGGCGCGATCTGTATGGCGCGCTGGACTGTGCGGCCGCGGCGGCGGTGCATCCGTTCTACACCGCATCGATCCGCGAAATGCAGGCGGCGGGACGCCCGGTTGTCGGCTCCGGCCCGGTGGGCGAGGAAGGCACCGCGGACTGGCTGGACAGCATTGCCGCTGCCACCGGCATCAGCGCCGCCACGGCGAAGGCCAAGGCGCTGCCGGCAATCCGAGCGGCCATCGCCGAGAATCAGATCGAGGCGCGTATTACGGTTTCGGGATACGAGGGATCGGAGCTGCTGGTCGCGCGCCTGCTGATCGAGGCCGGCGCGGACGTTCCCTATGTCGGCACCGCCTGTCCGCAAACCGCATGGAGCGAGCCGGATCGAGCCTGGCTGACGGCGCAGGGCACCCATGTGCAGTTCCGGGCGTCGCTGGAGCAGGATATGGCGGCGATGCTGGAGGTGCGGCCCGATCTGGCGGTGGGCACCACGCCGCTGGTGCAGAAGGCCAAGGCGCTGGGCATTCCAGCGCTTTACTTCACCAACATGGTATCCGCGCGCCCGTTGTTCGGTTCGGCGGGGGCCGGGGCACTGGCGGCGATTGTCGCGGCGCAAACCAAGGGCCGCGATCGTTTCTCTCGCATGGTGAGTTTTTTCGACAAAGTCGGGTCGGGCGAGACCGCCGGCTATGGCTGGACCGATGTTCCGAAGGATCCGCCGGGAGCGAAAGACCGTTTGCGCAAGGCGCGCGAGGCGAAAGCCAAGGCCGCCATGGCCGTGGGGACCTGAGGCCATGCTGGTGCTGGATCATGACCGGGCGGGCGGCTACTGGGGGGCGGTGTACGCCTTTACCGCGATCCGCGGATTACGTGTGGTGATCGACGGGCCGGTGGGCTGCGAGAACCTGCCGGTCACCGCGGTACTACATTACACCGACGCGCTGCCGCCGCACGAATTGCCTGTCGTGGTCACGGGTTTATCCGAAGAAGAATTGTCCCGGAATGGCACCGAAGATGCGATGCGCAGGGCCGCGGGGACGCAGGATCAGGATGTGCCGGCGGTGGTGGTGACGGGAAGTATCGCCGAAATGATCGGCGGCGGCGTGACACCCGAAGGCTCCAACCTGCGCCGTTTCGTCCCAAGGACAATCGACGAGGACCAGTGGCAGGCGGCGGATCGCGCGATTTACTGGCTGTGGACCGAATTCGGGCCGAAGCGGCCGAAGCCGTATCAGCGCTCGGCCGGTGCGAAGCCGCGTGTCAATATTATCGGCCCGATCTACGGGACTTTCAACATGCCATCCGACCTGGCGGAAATTCGCCGCCTTGTCGAGGGTATCGGCTGCGAGATCAACCTTACCTTCCCGATCGGCGCTCACATCGACGACATTGCGCGCCTTCCCCAAGCCGACGTGAACGTCTGCATGTATCGTGAATTCGGCCGCAAGCTTTGCGAGGAGCTTGACCGTCCGTATTTACAAGCGCCGATCGGGCTTTTTACCACCACCAGCTTCCTGCGGAGGCTGGGAGAACTGACCGGACTGGACCCGGAACCGTTCATCGAGCGTGAGAAGCACACCACGATAAAGCCGATTTGGGATTTGTGGCGCAGCGTCACGCAGGATTTCTTTGCCACGGCGACGTTCGGTGTGGTGGCGACGGACACCTATGCCAGGGGTTTGCAACGGTTTCTGGGTGAGGAGATGGGTATCCCCTGCACGCTGGCGGTATCGCGCGGCGCGGGGATCAAGCCCGATAATGCCTCTGTGCGGGCGGCGTTGCGCGCCAGGCCTCCACTGGTTCTGTTCGGGTCTTACAACGAACGGATGTATGCCGCCGAGGCGGGCAACCGGTCGATGTACATACCGGCCTCGTTTCCCGGGGCGATCGTCCGGCGGGCGACCGGGACGCCGTTCATGGGGTATGCCGGGGCGACGTATATCGTGCAGGAGTTTTGCAACGCCCTGTTCGATGCGTTGTTCCACATCCTTCCGCTGGGCACCGATCTGGACAAAGTC
The DNA here is from genome assembly GCA_027353465.1 of Acetobacteraceae bacterium. GTDB lineage: Bacteria > Pseudomonadota > Alphaproteobacteria > Acetobacterales > Acetobacteraceae > Rhodopila. The sequence continues at coordinate 17,069 of DAIEHR010000114.1, forward strand.
GAAGCGACGCCATCCAGGCTGGATGCGGCGTGTCCGTGGGACGACGACGCCCGCGGCATCTTCGACGACTATCTGGAAACAGAACCGTTTCTGGTCCGCATCTCCGCTGCCAAGCGGCTGCGCGACCGGGTCGAACTGAACGTCCGCAATGCCGGGGAGGATCGTGTCACCGCGATCCGCGTCGCGCAGGCGCTGGCCGAAAGGCAGCCGGCATGAGGACAGGAATTCCACCGGTTCGCCGGCGGAATGGGCGCCGTGGCCCGCTGCTCACGGCTCTCCCAGTCGCGCGGGATGGGCGCGACGGCGGCCGCAAGGCCGGTACTGGAGTGTAACAGAATGGCTCTAACCCCAACAGGAACCTCGGTATCGGGGTTGACGGAGGCGGAGGCGAAAGAGTTCCACGGTATCTTTATCACGAGCTTTATCGTCTTCACCGTAATTGCCATCGTCGCGCATTTCCTTGCGTGGCAATGGCGTCCTTGGCTGCCGGGACCGCACGGCTATGCCACGTCGTGGCTATACGACGCGGGCGGAACGGTCGCCCACACGATCTCGCAACTCGTTTAGGAGGGCCTGAACATGTGGAGACTATGGCTGCTTTTCGATCCCAGGCGGGTGCTTGTCGCATTGAGCGTCTTCTTGTTCGTGCTGGCGCTGCTGATTCACTTCATCCTGCTCAGCACCGACCGGTTCAACTGGTTGGAAGGCCCGCACCACGGTGCAACCGCGGCGCAAATGGCACCGCTGCCGCCGACGGCGAAGTAAACGTGTCCGGCCCGGTGGCGGACCGTGCGGTTCGCCACCGTTCCCCGTGAAAGGAGAATCCCACGATGGCCATGCTCAGCTTTGAACCGAAATACCGCGTCCGAGGGGGAACCCTGATTGGCGGGGACCTCTTCGATTTCTGGGTGGGGCCATTCTACGTCGGCTTCTTCGGCGTAACGACTGCTTTCTTCTCGATACTCGGGACCGCGTTGATATTCTGGGGCGCGGCGATCGGCCCGACCTGGAATCCATGGAAGATCAATATAGCGCCGCCGGATATCAGCTACGGCCTGGCCCTGGCGCCGTTGGCCGAGGGTGGACTGTGGCAATTGATCACGATCTGCGCCATTGGCGCCTTCTGCTCCTGGGCGCTGCGCCAGGCGGAAATCGCCCGAAAGCTGGGCATGGGGATGCATGTGCCATTCGCATTCAGCTTTGCAATCCTGGCCTATGTTACGCTGGAGGTGTTCCGGCCGCTGCTGATGGGCGCCTGGGGTTTCGGTTTCCCATATGGCATCATGAGCCACCTGGACTGGGTATCGAACACCGGCTACCAGTATTTGCACTTCCACTATAATCCGGCGCACATGATCGCCGTCAGTTTCTTCTTCACCAACTGTCTGGCGCTGGCATTGCACGGGTCTTTGGTGCTGTCCGCCGCCAACCCGCCCAAAGGCGAACCGGTGAAGTCCGCTGAACAGGAGAACGCTTACTTCCGCGATACGATCGGTTATTCGATCGGGACTCTGGGGATCCACCGGCTGGGCTTGTTCCTGGCGGTCTCCGCGTCGTTCTGGAGCGCGGTCTGCATCATCATCAGTGGCCCATTCTGGAGCCGGGGTTGGCCGGAATGGTGGAGCTGGTGGCTCAATCTGCCGATCTGGGCGCATTGATCAGATAACCGGGAGGAAACAATGGCAGAGTATCAAAATATCTTCACCCGGGTGCAAATTGCCGGCCCGATGCATGGCGGGGTGCCGCTGCCGCGCGGCAGCTGGAACCGCGTGGGCAAGCCATTTCACTCACATCTTCTGGGCCTGATCGGCGACGCTCAGGTCGGCCCCATCTATCTGGGCTTCTCTGGCATCGCGTCGTTGATCTGCGGCTTCATCGCCTTCGAGATCATCGGACTGAACATGTGGGCGTCCGTCAACTGGGATCCTATCCAGTTCGTCCGTCAGCTCCCCTGGCTGGCGCTGGAGCCGCCGCCCCCTGCCTATGGCCTGAGTATTCTTCCGCCATTGGCCGAGGGCGGCTGGTGGCTGATGGCGGGCTTTTTCCTGACCGCTTCGATCCTGCTATGGTGGGTCAGGATGTATCGTCGGGCGATCGCCCTGGGTCTGGGCACCCACACCGCATGGGCGTTCGCCGCGCCGATCTGGCTGTATCTGGTACTCGGCTTCATTCGTCCGATCCTGATGGGCAGTTGGGCCGAGGCCGTACCATTTGGCATATTCCCCCATCTGGACTGGACCGCGGCGTTTTCGATCCGCTATGGCAATTTGTTCTACAACCCGTTTCACATGCTTTCCATTGCGTTCCTTTACGGGTCCGCCGTGCTGTTCGCGATGCATGGCGCGACGGTGATGGCGACCAGTCGCTTCGGCGCCGAGCGCGAGGTTGAGCAAATCACGGATCGCGGGACGGCGTTTGAGCGTGGGGCGATTTTCTGGCGCTGGACAATGGGCTTCAACGCCACCGCCGAATCTATTCACCGCTGGGCCTGGTGGTTCGCCGTGTTGTGCCCACTGACCGGGGGCATCGGCATCCTGTTGACGGGCACGGTGGTCGATAACTGGTACCTTTGGGGCGTAAAGCACGGGATCGCCCCGCCCTATCCCCTCATTTTCCCGAACGTCGTCGATCCCTCCACGTTACCAGGAGCAGGGCAATGACCGGTTCCGTTCGCAACGCGGCGATTGCGCTGGGGGCTTTCGCCCTGGCGACCACCGCGGTCATCCTGTCGCAGACAGAACGTCCGCCCATGGATAGTGTCCAACGCGGCTATCGCGGCACTGCTATGCAGGAGATCTACAATCCCCGCTTCGTGCAGGCCGAACTCAATGCCAACAAGGTCCCGCTGTCCCTGCCACGCCTGCCCGATGCCGGCGCTAAGGCCGGCGTGGTCTACAAGAACGTTAAGGTCCTCGGCGACGAAAGCGTGGGCAACTTCACCCGCCTGATGGCGTCCATCACCACGTGGGTGGCGCCGACGCAGGGCTGCGCCTATTGCCACGACGTCCAGAACATGGCTGCCGACACGCTCTATACAAAGGTGGTCGCGCGCCGGATGATCCAGATGGTGCAGCACGTCAACAGCGGCTGGAAGTCGCACGTCGCTGAGACCGGGGTTACCTGTTACACATGCCATCGCGGTCAGCCGGTTCCCGCCCAGATATGGTTCAACAATCCCGGTCCGCTACAGGCCGGCGGCATGGCCCAAACGCCCGCGGGCAAGAACCATCCCGCCGCCATTGCCAATAATTCATCATTGCCATTCGACCCGTTCACTCCATTCCTGGAACACGACTCCAACATCCGCGTAGTTCCACAGCAGGCCTTGCCTGGAACTGACCGGCAGTCGATTAAGCAGACGGAGTGGACCTATTCCCTGATGATGCATTTTTCCCAGTCACTGGGTGTGAACTGCACATATTGCCATAACACACGGTCTTTCACTGACTGGACACAAAGCACCCCGCAACGGATGACGGCCTGGTATGGCATTCGCATGGTGCGTGATCTGAATACCAACTTCCTCGATCCGCTGGCTTCGGTGTTCCCACCTGGCCGCCTTGGCGTGCAGGGCGATTCCCCTAAAGTGAATTGCGCCACCTGTCACAACGGGGTTTACAAGCCCTTGTTTGGCGCCACTATGGCGAAGGATTTCCCCGAGCTGACCAGGGCGCAGTAGGCAACTCGCGCCACGGTACTATATCGGGATCTTTGGGGAGAAGGACCTGATATGGACTCGATGGAAGTCAACAAGGCTATAGCGGCGGTTCTGGTCGCCGGGATCGTGTTCTTCGTTGCGGGAACCGTGGGCACGAACCTGGTGCAGGAGCACCCCCTGAAAACCGCCGCAATCAAGATCGATGTGCCAGAGGCCAAGGCGCCGGCGGGTCAGCCAGGCCCCGCCGAGCTGCCCCCGATCGCCAACCTGCTGGCGAAGGCTGATGTCGGGGCTGGAGAGGCCTATGCCAAAAAGGCCTGCACGTCCTGCCATACCTTTACCGAGGGCGGCAAAGCCGGCGTTGGTCCGAACCTGTATAACGTCGTGGGCGGGCCCCATGCCCATATGGAAGGCTTCGCTTACTCCGCGGCCTTAAAGTCCAAGACCGGGCCGTGGACGTTCGATGAGTTGAACGAATGGCTGCACAAGCCAAGCGCCTATGCCCCGGGAACCAAGATGTCGTTTGCCGGGATCAATAACGATCAGGAACGTGCCAACGTGATCGACTACCTGCACACGCTGTCGCCGAAACCGGAACCTCTCCCGGCGCCTGTCGCGACCCCAGCCGCCGCGCCGGCCGCGGCTAACGCAGCCCCCGAACCCGCCAAGGAACCATCGATCGATACCATGCTGGCCTCGGCCGATGCGGCCTCTGGTGAGGCGGATACGCGCAAGCTGGGCTGTGTTGCCTGCCATACCTTCAACGAAGGCGGCAAGGCCGGCATTGGGCCAAATCTGTATGGCGTGGTCGGTGCGCCGCACGGTCACATGGCCGGCTACAATTATACAGCCGCGCTGAAGGGCAAGCCGGGGCCCTGGACCTATGACGAGTTGAATGAATGGCTGACGAAGCCAGCGGCCTATGCGCCGGGCACGCGGATGACTTTCGTTGGCATCAAAAGCCCGAAAGAGCGGGCTGACGTTATCGCCTATCTGCGGACTCTGGCGGCTAACCCGGAACCGCTCCCAGCGAAGTGACCCTTGGCCTTAAGGACGAACTACAGGTCATTTCTTCAATGATGGTCGGATCCCGGCGGCGAATATTCCTCGCGCCGGGATCTGGCCGTCAGTATTTGCCCTAGCTGTCCTTGGGTGCGTAGGCGACACACCAGCCATTTGGGTTGATCGTCCCGGCCACGATCTTGCACGAATTCGGCGCCACCCAGTTCACGCACATGCTGCACTTGGCACCGTCTTTTGGCGTCTCTTGATACTGAACCTGTGCCTGGGCGATTTTGTCCTGCGCCCTGGCGCTGACAGCCGCAACGGCGCCCGCCGCCGCCAGTCCAGCCCGCAGAACCTGGCGGCGCGTCGAAATGTCTATTTTCATTGTCTCACTCCTGTTGTCCGACATCGGCGATGTGGTGACTAAGCCGCCCGCCGCAAGCTAAGTTCCGACCAAATGGTCGCCAGCGAATCTGCCAAATATTCAATATCGGCATCGGTGTGCAGCGGCGACGGCGTGATCCGCAGGCGTTCTGTGCCACGCGGAACAGTGGGATAGTTGATCGGCTGCACGTAAACGCCAAATTCATCCAGCAGCCGGTCGCTGATCTGCTTGCACAGCACGGGATCGCCAACCATCACCGGCACGATATGGCTCGGATTCGCATAGTGCGGCACGCCGATCGCATCCAACCGTCGCCGCAGTTTGGCAACTTGGCTCTGTTGCCGAATGCGCTCCGCCTGGCTGGTTTTCAGATGACGGATACTGGCCACCGCCCCGGCCGCGACCGCCGGAGGCACCGCCGTCGTGAAGATAAAGCCGGACGCGAAGCTGCGCACGAAATCGCACAGCGCGGCCGACCCGGCGATGTAGCCGCCAACCACGCCGAACGCCTTGGCCAGCGTGCCCTCGATCACCGTCAGGCGATGCGCGACCCCGTCCCGCTCGCTGATGCCGCCGCCACGCGGCCCGTACAGGCCCACCGCATGGACCTCATCCAGGTAGGTCATCGCGCCGAACTCCTCGGCCACGTCACAGATTTCAGCGATCGGGGCGATATCCCCGTCCATCGAATACACTGATTCAAATGCCACCAGCTTTGGCTGGTCGGGATCCAGTTGGGCCAGCTGCCGTCGCAAATCCTCGGGATCGTTGTGCCGCCATATCCGCTTGTTCGCCCGGCTGTGCCGGACACCCTCGATCATCGAGGCATGGTTGCTTTCGTCGGACAGCACCACGCACCCCGGCAGCCGGCCCGCCAGCGTGCTCAACGTCGCCCAGTTCGACATATAGCCGGAGTTGAACAGCAGCGCCGCGTCCGTGTGGTGCAGATCGGCCAGCTCGCGTTCCAGCATCACATGGTAATGGTTGGTCCCGGCGATGTTGCGCGTCCCGCCCGCGCCGGCGCCGCAACGATCCAGCGCTTCGTGCATCGCCCCGATCACCGCCGGGTGCTGGCCCATGCCCAGATAGTCGTTGGAGCACCAGACCGTCACCGGGGCCTCGCCGCGTTCCTTGTAATGCGTGGCCTTCGGGAACTGTCCCGCATGGCGTTCCAGTTCCGCGAAGACACGGTAGTTGCCTTCCCGCCGTAGGCCATCGATCTGTTTGCGGAAGAAGGTATCGTAGTTCATGGACGTCCCCCGATCGTTATCTGGCGTTGTATTGGCGGCGTCTTGTCGCCCGCGCCGCGCGAGCCCAGGCCCCATTGCCACAGCCGGTTCCACGCCTTGGAGGCGGAGACAGGCAGGACCAGGAACCAGTGTTCCAATATCGCCAGCACCATCATCGTGGTCACCAGCGTATAGCCGACCGCTCGGAATCCCCCGGCGGAGACTGCGCCTTGCGCCAGCAACACCGCACCGATGGTCGAGAGCGTAACGGAAAACGGAAACAGCATGTTCATCGGCGCGTCGCGGAAGAAGCCGCGGATATGCGCCAGGTGTTCGGGCAAAAACTCGGCGTTCAGATTGCTGACCCCAAGAAAGACGTTGATCCGGGCGCTTTGGTGCATCCACCACAACACAACGAACGTCCAAAGGCCGAACGGATTGGCCGCATGCCAGGTCAAGGCCACGACCACCCCGGCCAGCGCCAGCACAGCCAGTTCATGGTAAAGGCTGGCCTGGATGGCATGACCGAAATGCGCCCAACCGCCGCAGCCGTGATGGCAGTGAACGGTGCGCGGCCCGGTGACGTAGCCCATATAAAAGCTGATCTCCAGCCAGCCCCAGATCGCCACGGCCGAGGTGAAGGCCGTATAGGCACCGCCAACGCTGACGTCGTCGGCGCTGGTTTTCAGACAATACAACGCCATCGCCAGCAATAGGGTCGCGGCGGTCATGCTGTAGCGGAAGGTGTATTTCGGCAGCCCGTCCAGTAACAGGATCAGCCCGGTGCTGAACCACCAGATCAGCAGGCCGTGCAACGCCGGCAGCGCATAATGGGCCATCACCAGGCCGGCGCCATGCGAATCTCACGCGGCAATTCATGCCGTTGCGGCCGCATCATGAAAAGCCTGAACAGCGTGGTCGCGGCCGACGCCTTCAGCGCCAAACCCTTGATACCCTTCGTGGTTTCCAGCCGGCGGGCGATGCCCAGCAGCCGCTGCAAGCCAGCGAGGAAGGCCGGGTTATCCACATCCAATGTCACCGGGAACACCTGCTTGCAGATTTCCGTGGTGATCCGGAACACCTGCATGTCGTATTGCGTCGGGTCCAGACCCAGCGCGGCGTGAAACACCGGGCGGGCATGGTCGCGGACAAACATAGTGGCGAACACAGCCAGCAGGAAAAACCGGATCCACAACCGGTTCAGGCCGCTCAACACCGCCGGATTGGCGCGCATGATCAGCGCGAACGCCTCGCCGTGGCGGAACTCATCGTTGCACCATTCCTTGAACCATTTGAAGATAGGATGGAAACGCTTGTCCGGGTGGCGTTCCAGTTGGCGGAAGATGGTGATGTAACGGGCGTAGCCGATCTTTTCCGACAGATACACCGCGTAGAAGATGAACTTCGGGCGGAAATACGTGTACTTTTTCACTTTGGTCAGGAAGCTCAGATCGACGCCGACACCGAAATCCTTCAGCGTATCGTTGATGAAGCCGGCATGACGAGCCTCGTCGCGGGCCATGAACGCGAACCAGTCGCGAATATCCGGATTGCGCACCCGCTTCTTGATTTCGGCGTACAAGACGCAACCAGAAAATTCCGAGGTAACGGAACTCACCAGGAAATGGATGAATTCCTCCCGCAGGTCATCCGGCAAGGTCGAGAGATCCATGTCGAAATCGGCATTGCGGGTGAAATGATACTTGTTGGCGTCGCGCGCGAATTCCGCCATCAGTTCGTTCCATTCGGATCGCACCGAACTGACATCCAGTTTGTCCATGGCGGCGAAATCGGTTGTGTAGAAACGCGGGCTCAGCACCGTATCCTGCTGAGCGAGCTGGGTGGTTTCGCTGACCGGTTTCATGTCGTTTCCCTCCGCTCGAACCCGACTTCGTAAAGGGCGGTGAATTCCAGGAAGCTTGTCGCGTGCGTCCACATCCGCTCGAACACATTCGCCCTGATCACGGTCGCGGAGCACTGCATCGACACACGCTCCCCGAAGCCAATCCGAACCGGCGCGCCGTGAACCAGCACTTTGTCGCCGGGCCGGATTTCGATTCCCTCCGGAATCGCGTGTGCATGGAGACTTTCGGCGGTCTGCTCGATATCCACCATGCAAGTCACTTCGATCCGTCTCATGATTTTGCCTGCGCCGTCAGAAGCCGGGCGAACACCGTTTCGTTGGAGATTCCGAACGCTTCCATTTCCACGCTCCGACCGGTGGTCGGATCCTCCAGGATCAGCCGTCCGTCGGCATAGCCGCTCAGCCGGAACGGGATATCGCGGTTGGCATCCTCGCGCAGCCGCTGACGGGCCAGGCCACGCATGGTCGCGCGCAGAAATCCATTGCTGGCCGGGGCGATCTCGGCGATCGGGGCCGTTGTGTGGGCGGCATCGAATACCAGCACGCCGCCATTGGGCTGATCGCGGAATACCAGCGACCGCGTCATCACCGGCGACACGTCGGGCGCGCTGTTCGCGGCACCGGTCAATCTTCCGACCGCCGCCGTGGCGATCGAAAACGCCACGACGATCCCCGCGACCGCGAGGATGGGGCGTGGGAATGGTGCGGCAGCCATCACGCGGCCACCGGGACATGGGCGCCGCCGGCAACGCCCGCGGACACCGGAATTTTCACCGCCTTCGCCGGCTGCGCCGCGGAAGCCGCCAGCGCCCGGCCTAGAATTTGGGCCACAGCCTGCGCATCAGCGATGCCGCGCAGGGCCGGTTGCGCCTTCGCCAGCTTCCACGGACGCGCATGCGGCCACAATACCAGGTACGCGACCTTCTGGTCGGGCAGCAGCGTCAGGGCGATGTCCCCTGCCCCATCCGCCCAGCTTCGCAGGCCGGCCGTCTCGATCGTGCTGTAAGCGATCTGGATGGTGATCGGCAGCGCGATGCCGAAGCGCATTACCACCCGGCGCGACGTGATGGTGTAAACCGTCGTCCGAGCGACCAGCCACGCATAGAGGGTCAGCAGGCCGATGGCCACCAAGGCCAGGATACCAAGCCGAAGCACCGAGGTGGCCACATCGGCCAGCGGTGCGGGCGCCGCCATGCCCCACACCATCAGGGCGATGAAATAGCCCCCGATCCAGCGGACCCACAGGACATGCCGAGCGAATGCCTGCCACTTTGGGGCACCTTGCCACAGGATGGTCTCGCCCTTGGGCAACGGCGCCGGCAGCCCCAAAACCGGCTCGTAATCATGCTCGTTCATAGCATCGGCTCCATCCGGCTTGGAACGGCGAACAAATGACCGCTGGCGAAGTAGGCTTGGATCCGGTCTTCCTCCCGCAGCGTCACCTGGTCGGGATGCGCCAGTGTCGGTGCGTCGAGGAACTGTGACGCCATGACGGACTTCACGAAGACCCGGCCGGTGGTATCGACATTGGCCAGCGGCATGGGCAACAGGATCGACGCCCCGGCGGCCAATGTAACCTCCACATACCGGATCGCGGTTTCCGCTCGGTCTATCCAAAGATCGGACACGATCCCGCCAACCGCACCGTCGGCGCCGATGACCTCCTGTCCGATCGGATTGGGGCTTTCGCCATCCACACCATGATCGGCGGCGACCCGCAGAGGCACCACGCGGTGCTCGGACGAGGCATACATCAGGTCGGGCACATCGGCGCGCAATGCTGACGCCGCCGGGCCAGTCCCAGACAACATCGGGTTGCCCATCGGCTGCAGCGGCGCACCCGGGAACCCCGCCGCCGGGACCGCATCGAAAGTTGGTTCGACGCCACCTTGCCGCGGTGCCTGGACCATCGCGCCGGAGGCCAACAGAAAAGTCTTCGGCGCCGGAACTGGCGGGAATCCCTGGACCATATGGCCGGTCCGATCCGTGACCAGCGGGTAGCCTTCCCGCTTGTCTTCGGTCCGCAAGTAGAAGATCAAGCCGGCGAACAACAGCCAGAAGGTGTACAGCGCGACCTGCGCGACGTCGATATAGCCCGTGATGGCTCCGGTTTGCATAACATCACCTCGGAAGACTGAGCGATTGAGAGGATAGTCCGCCGAGGCCGAAGCCCGGCTGCCAGGTCCGCCGCACCAGCGGGCCGATCGCGATCAGAGTTGCGAACAACAATGCGATTTCGATGTGATAGACGACGGAATATCCGGTCGCGGGGTTGTCCATCGCCTGTCCCAGAACCCCCGTGGACGCCAGCGCGGCGACCCCATCGCGGATCAGCCCCCCCGCCGCCACCGCCGTTCCGGCAGCCGAGGCCTGCACCGCCCCCCAAACCCCCAGCGCGAGCCCGATCTGGCCGTCGCGGGCAGTGCCCATCGCGGCGGTCAGGGTGCAGTGCGCGAACAGTCCGGCGCTGAAACCGATCAGCGCGGTGCCGATAGCGAACAGTGCCACCGAGGCCAGCGGGGCGGCGAAGATAACGAAACTGAACGCCGCCAGGCCCGAAGCCGCACCGAACCCGGCGAGCCGATAGGCATCCGCACCGCGCCCCAGCAGACGCGCGGCGAGACCAAATCCCGTCAGGCCGCCAAACGCCAGTAGCGCGCTTAGAATCGTCGTCGTCCCGACTTGCAGATGCAGCACCTGCCCGCCGTATGGCTCCAGCAAAATGTCCTGCATGCTGAAGGCGATCGTGCCCATGCCCAGCGCAACCAGCCGCCGGCGGGAATAGGGTTGCTGCGAGAACGCCTGCCAGGCCTGTTGGAATGTCGGCTCGATCCTATCCCTGGCAGTGCGGGCGGGATCGCGGGCTTCCTGCTTCCATAGCGCCACGACGTTCAGAACCATGGTGGCCAGCGCCGTGCCCTGCACCACCTGGATCAGCTTGATCTCGGTGAAATGCGCCAGCAGCGCGCCATAGGTCAGCGCACCGCCGACCATGCCCAGCAGCAGCATCATGCACAGCAGGGCAACTACCTTGGGATGAGATTCCGGTGGAGCCAGATCGGTCGCCAGCGCCAGCCCGACGGTTTGCGTGGTATGCAGCCCGGCGCCGACCAGCAGAAAGGCCAGCGCCGCGCCGACATGGCCGAACACCGGTGGGCCGTTGCTGTCGCCGGACAGCACGATCAGCGCGAACGGCATGATCGCAAGGCCGCCGAACTGCAACAGCGTGCCCATCCAGATATACGGCACCCGGCGCCAGCCCAACACCGACTTGTGGGTATCCGATCTGAACCCAACCAGCGCCCGGAATGGCGCGAACACCAGAGGCAGCGAAATCATCACCGCGACCAGCCATGCCGGCACGCCCAATTCGACGATCATTACCCGGTTCAGCGTGCCAACCAGCAGCACCACCGCCAACCCAACCGACACCTGGAACAGCGACAACCGAAGCAGGCGGCCAAGCGGCAGTTCCGGGGTCGCCGCATCGGCGAACGGCATGAAGCGCGTGCCGACCTTGGTCCAGAACCGTGTGCCGATCTGTTTCATGGCCGGACCATCTCCAGCGCCTGGGAAATATAGAACCCGGTGGCGACCCGATGCGTCCGGTGCGTCGCCCAGTCGCCGATATCGGAACGAATCAGGCCGGAGATCGTGACCGGACGAACCGGTTCGATTGCCGGCGCGCGGTCGCCACGAGGGAACAGGCGACCGACCGCATGCATCACGCTAAGGGCTGGCGTGCGGGGGGCGAAGGTAAACAGCACCCCCTGATCGGTGCGATTGCCCAACTCCGCCAGCACCCGCACCGTGTCGCGCGCCCGGTAGTGGATCAGTGAGTCCATCGCAACGACGTAATCGAAACGGCCCAATGTCGGGTCCAGCATATCACCAACCCGGAAATCGATCCTGCCGCCTTCCAGCGTATTGGGCAGCCGTTCTCTGGCCAGATCGATCAAGGTCGGCGACAGGTCGATTGCCAGCACATCCGCGCCCCGGCGCGCGGCTTCGACAGATAGCGCGCCCGTGCCGCAACCGGCATCCAGAAGCCGCACGCCGCGCAGGTCGGCTGGCAGCCAGCTAAGCAATGTCCGCCGCATCTCCTCCCGTCCGGCCCGTACGGTAGCGCGAATACTGTTGACCGGCGCGTCGGAGGTCAGGCGCTTCCAGGCTTCGACAGCGGTGCGGTCAAAGTATTGCAGTAATTCGCCGCGGCGGGATGCGTAGGTCAATGTTGGCATCAGTCGAACCCCAACAGGTCGAATATGTCACGATCTTTCAACGACCGAGCATCGAGTGCATCGGTCCCGGCCAGCAGATGCGCGGCCAGCCGCAGATATTCCTTCTGCACCGCAACGATTTCCGGTGTCGGGTCCATTTCGAACAGCGTGGCCTTCTTCAGGCGGGATCGGCGGATGACATCCAGATCGGGGAAATGCGCCAGCGTCTTCATTCCGGTCCGCGCATTGAACTTTTCGATCTGATCGGTGCCGGCGCTGCGGTTGGCGATCACACCGCCCATCCGCACTTCGTAATTGCGCGCCTTCGCCTGGATCGCCGCGACGATCCGGTTCATCGCGAATATCGAGTCGAAATCGTTCGCCGCTACCACCAGCGCCCGTCCGGCATGTTGCAACGGCGAGGCGAACCCGCCGCACACCACATCGCCCAGCACATCGAAGATCACCACATCGGTGTCTTCCAGCAGATGATGTTCCTTCAGCAGTTTCACCGTCTGCCCGACGACATAGCCGCCGCACCCGGTGCCCGCCGGCGGACCGCCCGCCTCCACGCACATCACACCATTGTAGCCCTGATAGACGAAATCCTCGACCCGCAGTTCTTCCGAGTGGAAGTTCACCGTCTCCAGGATGTCGATCACCGTCGGCACCAGGCATTTCGTCAGCGTAAACGTGGAATCGTGCTTCGGATCGCAGCCGATCTGCAGCACCCGCTTGCCCAGCTTGGAAAACGCCACGGACAGGTTCGACGACGTCGTGCTCTTGCCAATGCCGCCCTTGCCATACACCGCGAAGACTTGCGCGTTGCCGATCTTCAGGTCGGGCTGCATTTGCACCTGCACGCTGCCCTCCCCATCGCCGCGCGCCGGGATTCGCCTGATAACCGTCATGCCGCAGCCTCCAGACCAAGCCCTTCGAGCCGGTCTTCAAGTTCCTCACCCGCACGTTGCAATGCCGCACGCATTGCCTCGCCGGGCGACCAGTAATTACGCTCGTGCGCCTCGATCAGCCGGTTGGCGATTTTCACCGAGGCCGTGGGATTCAATGCCGCCAGCCGTTCCCGCATCGCCGGATCCAACACGAACGTTTCGGACAGCTTCTGATAGACCCACGGCTGCACCTCGCCGGTTGTCGCCGACCAGCCGAATGTGTTGGTCACGTGCGCTTCGATTTCCCGAACGCCCTCATAACCGTGCGCCAGCAGCGCCTCATACCATTTCGGGTTCAGCGCCCGGGTTCTGGTTTCCAATGCAACCTGTTCGGAGATCGTGCGGATCGTTCCATCCCCGCGCGTCT
>DAIEHR010000121.1 GCA_027353465.1 Acetobacteraceae bacterium
CCTTGTTCTCTCCCGCCCTGGCCAGCGACCGGAGCGACGGCAAGATTGCCCATCTGGACGGGCTGAACCTAAGCCGAGCGTGGTGCTGGCGTGCGCTGGCGCCGTATGCGGCGGACCCGAAGGCAGCGCGCCACGCCGCCCAGATCCATATCGACGCCAGCCTGCCGCATGTCAGCGGCGACTATATGGGCGAGCACTGGCTGGCCAGCTTCGCTGTCCTGGCGTTGGGTTAGGTTCCCAACACCTCGATCGACGTGGATTTAATCAGCGCCAGCACCGGTACGCCGGGGGCCAGACCCAGCCGAACCACGGCGTCGGCGGTGACACGCGCCAGCAACCCGCCATCGGGCAGCCCGATCTCTACCATCACCGACCGGCGCAGCGGGTCCGGGGCGATACGGCGCACGGTGCCGGCGATTACGTTGTGCAGGCTGATCGAGTCCGGGGGCCGCCCGGCCAGGATCACCTCTCGCGCCGGCACCCTGATGCGGCACAGCGCGCCGAGGGGCATATCCAGCAGCGGCAACAGGAAGTCGGCGCCGCCGCCGTGCATCCGCGTCAACATCCGAACCGGATCGTGGGCATCGACACGGCAGATCAGCACCGCGCCGGCATCGTCGCGGCTGGCCAACGGCAACTCCGCCCGGGCGGAAATCTCCGCGGTGCCGCCATAGGCGACGACCTTTCCGGCTTCGACCAGCACCAGGGAGTCCGCCAGTTGCGCGGCCTCACCCAGCGCGTGGGTCACGTACAGAACCGGCAGAAGCAGCGCCGTCTTCAAACGCGCCAGGTACGGCAGGATTTCAGCTTTACGGGCGGAATCCAGGCTCGCCAGCGGCTCATCCATCAGCAGCAGTTTCGGCTGCGCCAGCAGTGCCCGGCCGATCGCGACCCGCTGGCGTTCGCCGCCTGACAGCGCCTTTGGCCGACGGTCCAGCAGGGCGCCGATCCCCAGCAGATCGACAACATCGTCGAAGCGAATTTCGCCCGGGGCAACGCGCCGCATCCCGAACCGCAGGTTGGTGGCGACGGACATGTGCGGGAACAGCCGGGAGTCCTGGAACACCATACCGGCCCGCCGCTGTTCCGGTGGCAACCACACACCGGCATCCGTGTCGGCCAGCACGGCACCATCGATCTCCACGCGGCACCAGTCCGGCCGCAGCAATCCGGCCGCCGCGTTAACGATGGTGGTTTTGCCACTGCCGGACGGCCCGAACAGCACCGTCACGCCCGGGGACCGCACCTCGAACGCGACATCCATCGTCATCGACGGGAACCGGTGCCGCAACGCCAGGGAGAAACTCATCGTCCCATTACGGTATTCAGCCGTTTGCCGATCCAGTCCGCCAGCACCAGCCCAATCACCGCCAGCGTCAAGGACACCATCGACAGTTCCGCCGCCTTTGCCTCGCCCCCGGGCACCTGCAACGCCGCGTAGATCGCCAGCGGCAGAGTTTGCGTCTGGCCCGGGATATTGGCGGCGAAAGTGATGACGGCGCCGAACTCCCCCAGGCAGGTCGCGTAGCCGACGATCGCACCCACCAGAATACCCGGGGAGGCCAGCGGCAGGGTCACATTCACCAGCCTGTCGAACCAGCCGGCGCCCAGCGTCCGCGCCGCCTGCTCCAGCCCGCCATCGATGGCCTCCAGCGACAACCGGACGGAGCGCACCATGATCGGAAACGTCATCACCGCGCAGGCCAGGCTGGCGCCGGCGGTGGTGAATACCAGCCGGACCCCGAACCAGTCATGCAGCAGCATACCGATCGGGCCGCGCACGCCGAACACGATCAACAGCAGCCAGCCGGTCACCACCGGCGGCAGAACCATCGGCAGGTGCACCAGCGCGCTGAACAGCGGCCGGCCGGGGAACCGGCAACGGGTCAGCACCCAGGCGGTCAGCACCGCGAGCGGCAGGCCGAAGCCGACCGCCCGCGCGGCCACGGCCAGCGTCAGCCGCACAGCCTCCCACTCCTCGGGCGATAACATCGTCATGCAACCGGTATAGAGGTGAATATACAGCGGGCAAACCAGGAGTTCAGGCATGCGCGGTATCACGCGCGTGGACGCTACCCTTGTCCAAAACCGCCCGAACGGCCAAATAGGAGACAGAGAACAAGGAACCAGCCATGACGGTGAAGACCTACCCTGTCACCCGCTCCGACGCCGAATGGCGTCAGATGCTGACCCCCGAACAGTATTATGTGATGCGTTCCCATGGGACGGAGCGGCCCGGCAGTTGCGCTTTACTGGCGGAAAAGCGCCCCGGCCGGTTCACCTGCGCCGGCTGCGAAACCCCGCTGTTCGAAACCAAGCTGAAGTTCGAAAGCGGCACCGGCTGGCCCAGCTTCAACGACCCGATCGAGGGCTCCGTGGAGACCACCACCGACCGCAGCCATGGCATGATCCGCACAGAGGTGCATTGCGCCACCTGCGGCAGCCATCTTGGGCACGTCTTCCCGGACGGCCCGCCGCCGACCTATCAGCGCTACTGCATCAACGGCGTCGCTATGAACTTCGCCCCCCAACCGGCCTAGCGCCTTGGCTCGGTCTGTCACCGTCCTCTATTTCGCCTGGCTGAGGGAGCGGGTTGGCCGCGCGCAGGAAGAATTCGACCTGCCGGAGACGGTTCGCACGGTCGCGGACCTGCTGGACTACCTGCCCTCCCGCGGTCCAGGCCACGTCGCGGCTCTGCAAAGCCGGAAGACGGTGCGGTGTTCGGTGAACCAGGAGTTCGCCGATCCCGGCACGCCGGTGCGCCCCGGGGATGAGGTTGGCCTGTTTCCCCCGGTGACCGGGGGGTAGAGGGTAACGGGCGCTACAGCAGCGCGGCGAGAGTTCGTTTTGTTCGTCCCGCCAGCGATGCGGGTATCCGCCGATGGGTAGGATAACACGTTGGCAGAAAACGGCTTTCCCCCCTCCGTCATGGCCGTGCTTGTCGCGGCCATGACGGAGGGGGGAGATCGTGTTGCGTTAACACCGTATCCAGATGGGCTCAGGGGCTTGGATGCCCTGGCCGCCCTGCTTTAACGCCAATAGGGGTAGCGCCCACCGCTCCTATGCGTGCCCGGCAACGCCGGACAGCAGCAGCGGATCGACCCGCAACTTGGCGAAAGCACGGCGCCACTTGGTGTCGTGCTCCTTATCGAACAGCAGCGTTTCGTCCGCTGAAACCGACAGCCATGAATTCTGCTGGATTTCCTGATCGAGCTGACCGGGGCCCCAGCCCGCGTAACCCAACGCCAGCACGCACTCGCGCGGTCCGCCACCCTCGGCAATGACTTTCAGCACGTCCAGGCTGGCGGTCAACGCTGTGTCGCCGGTAACGCGCAGGCTGCCCTCCCCGGTCCAGTCGCTGGTATGCAGCACGAATCCGCGGGCATTCTCGACCGGGCCGCCGGCATACAGCTTGATTTCCCTGGCGGGCGGGACCGGCTCGACGTTCAGTTGCTTCAGCAGGTCGTCGAAGGTCGGTTTGACGATCGGGCGGTTCAGCACCAACCCCATCGCACCGTCCGGCGTGTGGGCGCAGACATAGATCACACTCTGCTGAAAGCGCGGGTCCGCCATCGACGGCATCGCGATCAGTAACTGGCCGGTCAGAAACCCTTCCGGCGCAGGGGCACTGGTATCGATCTGGAACGTGGACATTGCCTGAATTTGGTCTCAACGCCCGCCCGGTGCAAGCGGTGCGGTGCCGGTTTGTGCGGGAACGTTTGCGTTGCTACCGTTGCGGACGAAACGTCGAAGGAAGCCCCTATGCCGAATGCGGCCGAATCGCCCCTCGCGACCTATATCGCGCATCTGAAGCGCGGTGAACTGGGCTACCAGTTCAGCCCCTCGTTGGGCCGGGCCGTATTCTATCCACGGGTTATCGCGCCCCAAACCGGCGCGGCCGACCTGGAATGGCGGGTCAGCAAGGGCCTTGGGACCGTACATGCCACCACCGTCGTGCATGCGCAGGGCGGTGCGACGCACAATGTCTGTCTGGTCGATGTGGACGAAGGCTTCCGGATGATGAGCCGGATCGAGGAGATAGAGCCCACCCGGGTCAAGATCGGCATGCGGGTCGCATTCCGCGTCCA
>DAIEHR010000144.1 GCA_027353465.1 Acetobacteraceae bacterium
ATGGCGCGCCCTCGCGCGGCCTAAACCAAGGAGCAGTGAACCAATGATCCACGTTGTCGCCATCATTACCGCCAAGCCCGGACATCGCGATGCGATCCTGGAGGCGTTTCGCGCCAACATGCCGGCCGTCCATGCCGAGGCTGGCTGCATCGAATACGGCCCGGCCGTCGATGCCGAGGGGATCGGCGCCTTCCAGACCAAATTCGGCGCCGACACCTTTCTGGTTATCGAAAAATGGGAGAGCCTGGACCATCTGAACGCGCATGCCGCCTCGCCGCACATGCGCGCTTATGGCGCGAAGACCAAGGACCTGATCGCCAGCCGGGTGATCCACGTACTGTCTCCAGCCACCTGAACCCAATCGTCCGGCCAGGCGAAGGCCCTTCTTCCACGCTTCGGCCGCCAGCGAAGTGAAGATCGTGGACGGGGGGCCTTCCTGACGCCAGAACCGGGTCACAGCGATTCCAGCAAGGACGAAATCCGAGTGACCCGGCAGAGCAGAGTATTCTATGGCTGGGTGATTATCGCGGTCACCTTCGTAACGATGGGCATCGGCGTCAACGCACGAACGGCGTTTTCGCTGCTGTTCGCGCCGATACTTGAAGAATTTCACTGGGACCGCGGCGTGACCGCCGGCGCGTTCTCGTTCGGCTTCATCGTATCCGGCATCATGAGCCCATCGATCGGCAAGATGATGGATCGGTTGGGTCCCCGAGCGGTGATGCTGTTGGGAACGTGGCTGATGGGGGCGGGCTTTTTACTGGCGCCGCTGACCAGCCAGCCTTGGCACCTGTATCTATCCATTGGCGTGCTGGTTGGCGGCGGCAGTGTTTGCCTGGGCTATTCAGGCCAGTCGCTATATTTGCCGAACTGGTTTGTGCGTACCCGTGGCCTGGCGATCGGGCTGGCGTTTTCCGGGGTTGGCCTTGGGTCCGTCACGCTGCTGCCCTGGGTGCAGTCTATGATTATTCGCACCGGCTGGCGCGATGCCTGCTGGACGCTGGGTCTTGTGATTCTGTTTGTGCTGACCCCGATCAATTTCTTGTTGCGGAAGCGACCTGAAGAAATGGGGCTGCTGCCGGACGGCGACGCCGCACCGACCGTGTCCGCATTGGCTGCTTCGTCGAATATCGTCGATCCAGCCTGGGCCGCGATCGACTGGACGTTACCCCGAGCGGCAAGGACAGCAAGATTCTGGTGGTTGGCACTGGGTTATTTCGGCGCACTGTATGTCTGGTATGCGGTGCAGGTGCATCAGACAAAATATTTGCAAGAAGTCGGCTTCTCGGCGAACCGGGCGGCCTGGGCATTGGGTCTGGTGAGCCTGCTGGGTGTCGTCGGGCAGATTTCGCTGGGGCATCTGTCGGACCGGATTGGGCGTGAATGGATCTGGGCGATCAGCAATCTGGGGTTTGCGATCTGCTTTGCGTGCCTGATCGTGCTTGGGTTCGACCAGTCCTATGTGTGGCTATACTTGATGGTGGCGGCGCAAGGCGTGCTGGGATACGGCATGACCTCCGTCATGGGCGCGATTGTCAGCGAAATCTTTCAGGGTCGGCACTTCGGAACCATTTTCGGAACGATTATGCTGGCCGCGCTGGCTGGGGGAGCGGCAGGGCCTTGGGTAACGGGCGCGCTGCATGACATCCAGGGCACCTACACGCTGGCATTTAGCCTGGGTGTGGGCATCAGCGCGGTTTCGGCGTTTGCGATCTGGCGGGCGGCGCCGGGTAAGGTGCGGGCGGTCGGGGGAAAGATCAGGCGCTAGCACGCCACCCTAAAATCCAAACCGCTCCAGCAACGCCAGCGTCCGCGTCGGCACCCGCGGCATCGCCGCCATGAACGCCCGCAGATCCGCCGGGTGGTCGATATCCAGCCCAATCCCCGGCAGCCGCACGATCGTCGGCTCGATCCCCTGCGCCCGGGCAGCCATCAGATGCGGAAAGTAACTGTCGTCGCCAAACCGCAACGGCACCGAAAATGGCGGCGCGCACAGCACCGCGTTCGACCCCAACTCATCATGCGCCGGAACGATGGTAAACGAGGGCGCGGCCAGACAAGACGACACCACCGCATCGATCTCCGCCGAGGTAACTCGCGGAATATCCCCCGGAACGGTCAGCAGCGCGCCCTTCCCCTCGGCCGCAAGCACGCGGGCCATGCCGTTCACCGCCCCGGTATGCCCGTCCAGAGCGCCCTCGGTCACGACGCGGGCGCCATAGCGTTCCGCCAGAGCGGCCGCCACCGGGTCGATTGTGTTGACCAGAATCCCCGCCAGCCGGGTCGCACCGGCCAGGGCCGCCAGCACATCCTCCAGCATCGTTGCCGCCAGCACTTCGCGTTGAACAGGCGTCAACACCGACGCCGTGCGCTGCTTGGCACCGGTGAACGCCTTAACCGGCACGCACGCCCAAACGTCGATCATCGACGCCCGCTATGCCTCAGGCCACGCATTTCCCGCCGCCGCAGCGTCGCCGCCGCTTCAACGACAATCCTGGCGAGCGCCTCGCGATCCTCGATCGTGGTCATCAGCGTCTGCGCCAGGGTCACGCGGGCGTCGATCGAAACGACCTCCGACATGTCGGCATGGTCGATCACGTAGCCATCCAGCAAATCGGCGTAGCGTTGCGCCACGGTTCCAGCCGTCGGGTCCAGCCCCAGCTCCGTCATCATCTTCGCCGTCGGCCCCTTCACCGCCCGGCCCGCGATAATCGGCGACACCGCGATGATCGGCGCCTTGCACGCCATCAAGGCTTCGCGGACGCCGGGGATCGCCAGGATCGGCTCCACACTGATGAACGGGTTGGACGGGCAGATCACCACCGCCTCCAAAGACGGATCGGCCAGCGCCGCGATGAACGCCGGATGGGGTTTCGCCGCGCCCGCTCCCTGGAACTGCAACTGCGACACCACCGGCTCGCACCGTCGATGCACGAAATATTCCTGGAAATCCAGCCAACCGTACTCGGTCAGTAACCGCGTCCGCACCGGATCGTCGGTCATCGGCACCACCCGCGGCGCCACCCCCATGCGGCGGCACAGATCAGCGGTCACCTGCGACAGGCTTTCCCCCAGTTTCAACCGTCGGGTTCGTTCCACATGCAAGGCAAGGTCGCGATCCCCCAGGCGGAACCACGTATCCCCGCCAAGCGCTTCCATCGTCTCCATGAAGGACCACGTCTCGTCATGGCGCCCCCACCCAAGCTCCCGGTTCGCGAGGCCCGAGAGTGTATAGGCGACTGTATCAATATCGGGCGAGATCGACAGGCCGAGATGCTCGAAATCGTCGCCGGTGTTGACGACGACAAGCAGTTCCTCGGAAGGCATGATGCGCGACAGGCCCAGAGCGAGTTTCGCGCCCCCTACCCCGCCGGACAAAGCAATGATCACTGGAAAAGGTCCTCCTCTGGCGGACGTATCACGTCCGCCACGGGCATGTCAGGGGCCGTCCAACTCAGGCCGCGTACGATCACCACCGGCTGGCCCTCAGCCGCCTGGCCTTGCAGCAGGGAAGCCGCCGCGGCCACCTCATCCGCGAAGCCGATGATGCTGACCTCCAGCGTGCGTCCGAACAGGTCCGGCTGACCGCGCAGATCGATCACCGAGGGGATGCCAGCCGCGCCGATCGCCACCCCCGCGGTGCCGCGCCGCCACGCTCGGCCGAAACTGTCGCTGATAATAACACCGACATTCGCATGATCAGCCAGAGCAGACCGGATCGATGCCGCCGACCCGTCCGGGTCCACCGGTAGCAACAACGCCCGTTGGCGACCATCGGCCGCCGCCACGTTGGACTGGTCCACCCCAGCATTGGCCATCACGAAACCCAGGCGGTGATGCATGATCATCAAATTGGGCCGGCTGCGGACGACTTTCACCGACTCCGACAGCACGACCTGAACGATCCGCGGGTCCTTGCCCACCTGCGCCGCCAGGGCAATCGCCTCGGCCGAGGGCGCCACATCGGCGAGATCGACGGTGCGCCCCTCAGCCTTCGAGACGATCTTCTGGGCGATCACGACGATATCGCGGTCGCGCAGCGTCTGGCCCGCGCGTTCCAGGCCGGCGAGGATCAGGGCGGGAAGATCGTCGCCCTGCC
>DAIEHR010000148.1 GCA_027353465.1 Acetobacteraceae bacterium
CGTGGTAATGCAGTTGACGATGCGGCAGGACCGGGTGCGGCTGATCGCTGATCGCTTGGTATTGCGTGTTCCGGTGATCGGGGGCCTGACGCGGGAAATCCTGGCAGCCCGGTTTACCCGGGTGTTGGGAACGCTCCTCCAGAATGGCGTGGCGCTGATCCCGGCACTGGCGATCGTGCGGGAGGCGATGGGAAACCGAGCGGCGCGGGCGGCAGTGGAGCGGGCAAGCGTGACAGCGAGGGGGGGCGGTGCGCTCAGCCGCGAGTTGGAGGCGGCTTCTATCTTTCCAGCGCGCACCATTCATCTGCTGCGCTTGGGGGAGGAAACCGCGCAATTGGCCAGCATGGCGTTGCGGGCGGCCGATATTCATGAGGAAAAAACGCGGCTTGCGACGCAGCGGCTGACCGCCCTGCTGGTGCCGGCGATGACGATCCTGATGGGCATGGCGGTTGGGGGAATCGTGGCATCGCTGATGACGGCGATGCTCAGCCTGAACAATCTGGCCTCGGGATGAAGGGCTTCACCCTGCTGGAGGTGATTATTGCCCTGATCATCGCCGGGATCGCGGCAGCGGTGCTGTTCCAGTCGGTGGGCACCGGTCTGCACGCGACCCAGACAGCGTCGATGTACGATCAGGCTATTGTGCGGGCGAAGTCCCGGCTGGTGGCAGCGACAAGGGGCACGAAACTGATGCCTGGGGATTGGCGGGGGGACGACGGCGGCGGGTTTCGCTACCGGTTGCATGTCGCCCCGATTGCTGGTGCGTCGCTTCGGCCGATCGGTGTGATTGGCCCCCGGGCGGCGGCATCCATTCCGGTGGTTTTGTATGCCGTGACCGTCTGGGTCGGCTGGAGTGATGGCGGTACCGAGCGGGATGTGCGGCTGGATACACAGCAGGTCGGCGGATGAAGGCCAACGGCTTTACCTTGCTGGAAATGCTGGTCGCGCTGGCGGTGTTCGGTTTCCTGCTGGTGGGACTTAGCCAGACCGTCCGGTTCGGCCTGACCGCGTGGCACCAGGACGCCCGTCTGTCGGATGGGAAGGCCGACCTGGATGCCGTGGACCGGAGCCTGCGTGCGATCGTCGAGAACTTGGCTTCCAATGGGGACGAGGGGCAACCATCCGTCGATGGTTTGGGTGACCGGTTGAGCGGCATAACCCGGTTGCGTGTGCCGGGTTCGGGGTTGGCCACGATCCCGGTGGAGGCGGGGCTGGCGGTGTCGGGATCCAGGCTGGTGCTGCGG
This sequence comes from Acetobacteraceae bacterium, assembly GCA_027353465.1. Taxonomy (GTDB): domain Bacteria; phylum Pseudomonadota; class Alphaproteobacteria; order Acetobacterales; family Acetobacteraceae; genus Rhodopila. Next base: position 1,245 of record DAIEHR010000148.1, read on the forward strand.
TGGCGTCCCTACCACCATGGGATTGCGCTGGGTCCGGCCCAGGCGCCCGCGGAAGCAGAACTGATCGGCGGCGTTGCCGGTGTGGCGATCGAATACTGGCGCTCGCCGGGGGTGTGGGTGTCGCGCTGGCAAGAGCCGGATCTACCAATGTTGATCCGGTTCCGGATTGTATTCGCCGGACCGAATCCGAGGCATTGGCCCGACATCGTTGCCGCGCCGCTGCTGTCTCGGCCATGAGACATTCTCAGCGCGGCTTTGCCCTTTTGATCGTGCTTTGGACTGTGGGTTTTCTGGCGCTGCTGGGCACCCTGATCGTCGCCGGGGGCCGGTCCGACACTCAGTTAACGGATAATTTGAAGCAGCAGGCGGTGCTGGAGGCGGCGGCGGATGGCGCGATTCAGAACGTGGTGTTTGCCATGGAGGCCGCACGGGACGGGCGCTTCCAGGCCGATGGTGTGACTCGAGAGGTTCGGATTGGCGCTACGACCGTGCTGGTGGCGGTCTGGCTGGAAAGCGACCGCGTCAACCTGAATACAGCGTCCGCCGCGTTGCTGCGGGCGTTGGCGATCGCGTGCGGTGCCGCGCCAGGGCCGGCGGACCACCTGGCTTTGGCAATTCTGGATTGGCGGACCTCCGGCGTCGCTCCCCGCCCTGGCGGTGCGAAGGCGGCGGAATACAGGGCGGCCAGGCGGGCGTTTGGGCCGCCCGGGACGCCATTCCAGAGTGTTGACGAATTGGCCGACGTATTAGGAATGACGCCCGAATTATTCGCCCGAATGGCACCGCACCTGACGGTGCTGACCGATGGCGACCCCGATATGTCGACCCGCGATCCGGTGGTTGCCCGGGCGCTGACCGATGCCGCTGGCGTGGCGGACGACACCGGCGGCGGGCAGCAGACGGCTGATGAACTGCTGCGAATCGAGGTGACCGCAATTGGGGCCGGCGCCACGCGGTTTTCGCTCGTGGTTGTTGCGTCTGCTTCGTTTCAAACGAGCCCTCCGAGTGTGAATTTATTGTTGCGGCAACGTGGGCGGTTCACGGCAAATAAGCCGATGGCAGCGTGGAGTTCTTGATTACGTGGTGCTCACATCGGGACGTTATCGCGGTCAATCATGAATGGGACCATCGTTGACAGCCCCGGCGACTGCACGATGGACGCGGATTGCGTCCCCCACCGCGTGTTCGTGCCAACCGGCTTTCCACTGGCAGGCGCGAAAGACCCGACCGCCCCCTGTCCGGATGTATCGAAGGGCCGTGTCGGGGTCAATCAACCGCCTTTAGTATATTACGAAACAAAACGAAACCGGGGCGTCCGTGGGGTGTGGCGCCGGCGCGGACGTGACCAGGGGGAGCTATAACATTACGGTATAATATTAAAAATGGACAGAATCGCGGCCACACAAATCTGTGAGTCATGAATCTGTAAGCCAATTGTCAGCGAATCGAAGCACATTTCTTCGATGATCGCCGCAGCCAGCCACAAGGCGGCAAAAGGGGATCAAGCATGAAATCTATAACGCTACGCAAACGACTATTTCTATATAGTTCGCTCATATCGATGGCCAGTCAGGCCATTGCGCCGGCTGTCCTTGCCGAGGAGGCTTTGGGTCCAAATGATCGGAACACCAAAACGCCCATCAAGCATGTAATCGTCATATACGGGGAAAATCGCACCTTCGACCATTTGTTCGGGACCTATAAGCCGCCGTCGGGCGATAGCATCATGAACCTGCTGTCGGAGGGGATCGTCAACGAGGACGGTTCGCCCGGGCCGAATTTTGCAAAAGCGGCGCAATACCAGGCGACGACGGGCACGACATACAGCGTTAATCCAACAAAAGGCGCGGTCTATCCGACGCTGCCGCCGCCGATAGTGGGTGGCGCACAATTTGCCAGCGACGCCAACCCGCCGCCGTTCGCTACCATCCAGGCGGCCGAGAACGCCGACTACGGCCTTCTACCCCGCGATATCCGCCTGCTGACGACGGGGGCGACGGGACTTCCCAAAGGATCGATCGACACCCGTATCGACAACGTCAACGCATTGCCCAGCGGCCCTTTCCAACTGACCCCCGGCGTGCCGTATGACGCCTATGCGGCCAGCCCGGTTCACCGGTATTACCAGGCACGGCAGCAGACCGATTGCGATGCCTCGCTGGCCACAGACCAGAATCCCGGTGGATGCCAGAACGATCTGTTCCCATGGGTCGAGGTGACGATCGGGGCGGGCAGCAACGGCAAGCCGCAACCCAGCGGTTTCAATGATAAGACGACGGGTGAGGGCTCCGCATCGATGGGGTTCTACAATGTCGCACAGGGCGACATGGGTTATTTCAAGAAGCTGGCGGATGACTACACGATCAGCGACAACTACCACCAGCCGACGATGGGTGGCACTGGGCTGGATAGTATCTTCTCCGGCTTCGGCGATGCGCTTTGGTACACGGACGGAAAGGGCAACGCCGCGACGCCGCCGTCGAATCAGATCGAAAATCCCGATCCCCAGCCCGGCACCAACAACTATTACACACAGGACGGCTATTCGGGTGGATCCTACAGCGCGTGTGCCGACGTTACCCAACCCGGCGTCGCCTCCGTTATCAGCTACCTGCAAAAATTGCCGAAGCCAGTCGCGGCAAACTGCGATCCGGGCCATTATTATCTTCTGAATAACTATAATCCCGGCTATTTTGGCGACGGTTCGGTTGATACGAAAGATACCTATACGATTCCCCCGGTGCCGACGCCGAGCATCGCTGATGTTCTGCTGTCCTCGGGGGTCTCCTTCAGTTGGTTCGGCGAAGGTTACAACGATTACGTCCAGAACCCGGCCGCGCCGACGAACGTCTATTGCAACATTTGTAACCCGTTCCAGTATCAGACGTCGATCATGGCGAACGATGCGGTGCGCGAAAAAGCGGTGAAAGATACCAGCGACTTCTACACCGGCCTTCAGGCTGGCGTGCTGCCGGCGGTATCATTCGTTAAGCCGGGCGCGCTGAACGACGGGCATCCGGCATCGTCGAAGTTCAGTATCTATGAGGCGTTCGTCCGCAAGGTGCTGACCGAACTGCGCAAGAAGCCGGAACTGTGGAAGTCCACGGCTGTATTCATCACCGTGGACGAGGGTGGTGGATACTATGACTCGGGCTATATCCAGCCGCTCGATTTCTTCGGCGACGGCTCACGCATACCGCTGATCGTGGTCTCGCCGTTCACGCGTGGCGGCCACGTGTCCCACGATTATGGCGATCACGTCTCGATCCTGAAGTTCATCGAGGCAAACTGGGGCCTGCCGGTGATTTCAGGCCGCAGCCGCGACAACCTGCCAAACCCGGTGCAGAACGGGACCAACCCGTACGCCCCGACCAACGGGCCGGCCATCAGCGATTTGATGAACTTGTTCCATTATTAACGAAAATCGGCCGGAAAGGGCGCCTTGCGGTGCCCTTTCTTGCCGCTCCATAACGTAAATCACGAGATTTCGTGCCTGGATCACAAGGGATTGCGTCGCCTCTGGCTGCCGGTCCGGTCCATCACTGGCGAGTGACATGACGGCGGAATGGACCGGAAGAATGCGAAAACTAACCGTTCGCAATCGGCGCGCGCGCCGGTCGTTTCTGTTTATCTGTAGTTTGATTGAATTGACGGGCTGCAACCGTCCTTCACCCCCCGCGATCCCGGCATTATCGCCCCTGCCAAACGGTACAACCGCGGCGGCACCAAGAGTGAATGGCGCCATCGGCTCCCCGGACGAGTTGCCGCCGTCGCAGGTCTCCTTCGGGCGGCCAGACCAGCCCGCTGCCCAATCCGCACAGCCTGCGCCCGGGCCGGGCGATATCACGTTGGATTTCGCCGATACTGATATCCGCGAGGTGGTGGCCCAGATCCTGGGAACGATCCTGAAGGTGAACTACACGATCGACCCGGCGATCCATGGAACCGCGACATTGCATACGGTTCGCCCGCTGAATCGCTCCGAACTGGTGCCAACGCTGGAATCCTTGCTCGCCCCGAACGGCGCGGCGCTGGTCACCAATGGTGGGCTCTACCGGGTAGTGCCCTCGACGCAGGCGGCGGCGATCGCGGCCGCCGACGGGGGAAGTGCGGGCGCCGTCCTTGTGCCGCTGCAATTCGCCTCTGCCGAGGAGCTTGCCAAAGTGCTGCAGCCATATGTCGGGGACGGCGGCAAAATTGCCGCCGCCACGGGCCGCAACGCGTTGCTGATCATGGGGGAACCGGCTGCCCGTGAAGGGCTGATCGGCTTGGTGAAGGCCTTCGATGTCGATATTCTCGCTCGGCAGTCCTATGCACTGTTTCCGGTCAGCAATGGTGACGTGAAGGATTTCGCTTCCGCGCTGCAGGATGCGTTCCGGGGGCAAAGTGGCGGCGCGCTGGCTGGGCTGGTGCGGGTCATCCCGCTGTCGCGCATCAACGCCGTTCTTATAGTATCGTCTCAGCAACGATATATCGAGGACGCCCGGCGGGTCTATACGCTGATCGACCGCCTGCGGCGGCAGACGCTGCGGAGTTGGCGCGTCTATTACCTGCAGAACAGCCATTCGGAAGATGTGGCCTATGTTCTGCAACAGGCGTTCACACCCAATAATATCACCGCGCAGCCGACAAGCAACAACCGGACTCAGTCCGGACAGACGCAAGCCGGCGGCACGATTGGCAATGCCGCGGGTGGCGCGGGCGGCGGAGGGATGGGCGCCAGCTTGGGCGGGGGTGGCATGGGCTCAGGCGGTCTTGGCGCCGGTTCCGCGGGCTCGCTTGGTCGTTCCAGCTTGTCCGGGGGCATCGGCGGGGGGAATTCAGGCCAAGGCGGTGGGCAATCAGGCACTGGCGGCGGGGTCCAGCCCGGTCTGCAACAGCAGGCGCAGCCGGCGGCAGGTGCGAACCCGCTGCTGGGCGGTTTGGAACCGAGCGGTGGATCGCAGCAGGGGACAGATACCCTGCGGGTGATTCCGGACGACCAGAACAATTCGGTGCTGGTTTACGGAACCGACAAGGAACTGGGCGCGATGGAAGCGATGCTCCGCAAAATCGACATCATTCCGTTGCAGGTCAGGATCGATGCCGTGATCGCCGAAGTCACGTTGAATGACGCACTGCAGTACGGGACGCAGTTTTTCTTCAAGTCGGGCGGCATCAACGGCATCCTGAACTCCGGCACGCAGACACCGGTGAATCCGAGTGGGACCAATCTTGGGCTTAACTTTCCGGGCTTTTTCCTGGGTGGTTCCGGTAATGGCGGGGCCCCGTTCGCGATCCAGGCGTTGCAGCAGGTCACCACGGTGCATGTGCTTTCGTCGCCCGAACTTATGGTGCTGGACAACCAGCCCGCCCGGCTACAGGTCGGCAGCGTCATTCCCTATCTGAGCCAGTCTTCCCAGGGGACCATCGTCTCGAACGCGCCGGTCGTCAGCTCGATCAGCTATCAGCAGACCGGTGTGATTATGGAAGTTACGCCGCGGGTCAACAGTGGCGGGTTGGTTACGTTGGACGTGATGCAGGATGTCAGTAGTGTCGAAAGCGGGGTGATTACGACACCCGGGGTGAATTCGCCGACGTTCGACGAACGGAACGTGACCTCGCGCGTCGTGGTGCAGGATGGCCAGACCATCGGGCTGGCGGGGTTGATCACCGACCGGGCGTCGGCCGCCAATGGCGGGCTGCCGTGGCTGAAGGATATCCCGATTTTGGGGCTGTTGGCGGGCAACCAAAACAACACGCGGCAACGGACGGAACTACTGATCCTGATTACGCCGCACGTGGTTCACGACCAGCGCGACGCTCGCGCGCTGACCGAGGATCTACGAGAGCAACTGATCAATGCAGCCGCTGTCCCGGGCATGTTGAACAACATGGCGCCGTCCGGCCAGGCCGATCCTTCGGATCGGTTGCGCAGGCAGTTGCGATTACAGCAATAGTTATTGGTTGCAGATTTCCTGGTCGCCTCCGGTTCCCGACGGGCCCTCGGAACACAGGTCAAACTCGTGGCCGGCGCGGGACGGCGGCTGACGATAGACATAGGGATGGTTCCATGGATCCACTGGAACCTCCCCTTTCACGTAAGGGCCGTTCCAATTGGTCACGTCGGTGGGTCGTTCTACCAGCGCCCGCAGTCCCTGATCGCTGGTGGGGTAGCTGCCGACATCCAGCTTGTACATGTCCAGGATGGAAGCGATCCGTTCGATCGACTGTTTGGCGACGGATGTCCGGGCGCTGCCGAGCTGCCGAAGCGCGGCTGGCGCGACAAGGCCGATCAGCAGGCCCAGGATGGCGATGACCACCAGGAGTTCGAGCAGCGTGAAACCGCGTTGGTCGCGACGAAGGCCTTTGCGCATGCATTCTCCCATTCGGCACCCATTAGAGACGACGGTTGTGTTATCGCCGCTGGCCGGGCGACTGGCTGAACAAACCCACGGCGGCGGCCAGCACTTTTTGCTGATAGGCGGCCCTGAGTTGCGGCGTGTGTGAATGGTAGTAGCCGATGGCGGTCAGAAGGTCTCCCCCAGCCTCAATGAGGTAGAGGTGCATGATCGCGCCAGCGGCGGCGATGTTGAAACAGCCATCGTTGATCAGCCGTTCCCTGGCGGCGGCTTCGGTCATGTTCGCATAGCGGGCCAATGGGCCAATCCAGATCGTATTGACCTGCATCAGGCCCAAATCGGCGGTGCCGTTGGTGGCCTGTTGGACGAGGCCGGTCCTTCCGCCCTCCACCGCTTGGATGGCTGGCAGCACGCGGGGGGGCAGATGATAGAACGCGGCGGCCGCGGCCATGCAGGCGAGGAAGGGGATACTCATCAGTCCGGGGTCGGTTATGCGGTCCTTGAGTAGTCGCGCGACCGGCCGTTGTCGAAATGACAAATCCGTGGGCTCAAGCTCAGTTTTAGGGATGACCCCGCTAGAAACCGCCGGTCCGGGGGCCAAGCCTTTTTCAGCGTTTCGCTGCGTGCAACGACAAGACCGAATACCAACGAAGAGGCGCTGATTTGTCTTGGCTCGGCAATTATGAACTCATGATGAAGGTCGTCGGTCTGGCGCGAAGCCGGACCGAGTCCTAAAACCTGCGTATGGACCGATAGAGTCTGCTGGAGGAACTAATGAACCAAGATTTTGAACACGCCGTCATGCACAAGGTCGCCTGGCGCCTGATCCCCTTTCTTAGTATCGGCTACATGATCAACGCTCTCGATCGTTTTAATGTTTCGATGGCGGCGTTGACCATGAACAAGGATTTGGGGCTGACCGCCAGCGCCTATGGCCTGGGTGCGGGGGCCTTCTTCTGGAGCTACGTGCTGTTCCAGTTTCCCGCCAATTTGATGCTGGCGCGTATCGGTGCCCGCGTCTGGATCAGCATCATCATGGCGACATGGGGCCTTTGTTCGGCTGGCACAGCCCTGATCACGGACGAAACCGGCTTCGTTGCGGTCCGGTTCCTGCTGGGCATAGCTGAAGCCGGCTTCTTCCCCGGTGTGGCCTATTTCATGACGTGCTGGTTTCCGGCCTCCTACCGCGGCCGGATGATGGGCATCTTCTATGCCTTTGGCGCCTTCGCCAGCGTTCTCGGCGGCCCACTTGGTGCCAACCTTTTGAAGCTGAACGGCTGGTTCGGCATCGCCGGCTGGCAGTGGATCTTCCTGGTCGAGGGCGCTCCTGCCATATTGCTAGCCCTGTATGGCCTTGCCACGCTGTGCAACCGGCCCATTGAAGCGGGCTGGCTGGCCCCGGCGGAGCGCACCTGGCTGCAACAGCAGTTGGACACCGAGGCAGCCGCTAAAACGGGATCCAGCATGGGCGTGCTGCGCTCTATCGCCAGCCCACAAATTTTGGTGCTGACACTTTCCTATGCCCTTATCGCCTATGTCGTTTACGCCATCTCCTTCTTCCTGCCGTTGATCGTCAAGTCGCTTGGGTTGTCGAACACCGACATCGGCTATGTGCTGGTGCTTCCCAACCTCTGCGGGACCATCGGCATGATCCTGTTTTCGCGCAGTTCCGACCGCACGGGCGAACGTATCTGGCACGTCGTGCTGCCGGTCGCACTGGCGGGCGTCGGAGGCATGCTCGCCGGTCTCCTGCTCGGCAATATTTATCTGACGATTGGCGCGTTCTGCATCGCCGTGTTCGGCGTCGCCTCCAGCCTGCCGGTCTTTTGGAACCTGCCGACTGCCTATCTGGGTGCTGGGGCCGCTGCCGGCGGTATCGCCTTCATCAACTCCATCGGTAATATCTCAGGCTACGTCGCACCCCAGATTACCGGTGCGCTGCACGATGCGACCGGCGGCTACAGGGTGCCGTTGATCGTAACGGGTGCCATCGGGTTGGCGGGCGCGGGCCTGATACTGGTCTCTGGTATCCGCAAGCACATCCCGCGAGGCGGTGCGATCGCCCGTGGGGCGACCTTGTTGCACTGATTCCGTTACCGGTAGCGTATTCGCGCCAATCCTATGGGGTTGTGGATTAAGGCCGGGGACGACCCGGCCTTAATGCAATCCACCGGCCAGCAGGCGGCCCACTCGATGGCTCAAAGTGCTGGTCGGCTTGATCTCAATGTCCAGGCAACGTGGTCAGCCGGCCCTCTCATCACGACGACCGGGTTGCCAATCGACCAACGATAATGAGGCACTTTTCCGAATTTGCTTATATGGACCATTAGCACCCAATGAGCCGCTGCCACCCACTACGGCAAATCACGGCCGTTCCACATCGCCAATAGGGCGGAACAGTCTGTAAGGGCTCGTCAAATGATGACATCGGCGGAGCCAGGGACACCAACTCCGGCCACGCTTAATACCAGGCAACAGCGCCATGGGACTGACCCTGATCATTTTTTTATCCCATCCATCCCCTCGCTCAACCGGGTCGTGTCATGGCCGATCTGATCGCGCGTTCTTTCGATGGTCATTTGAACAATCCGCCGGGCAGGGCACGGGACGTCCCGTGCCTTGATGTCATCCGGTGCCGGGCACGCGTGCAGGGGTTGGCGATTCCGGCGCGCTCGCGCCCTGGCGACTAGTTAGGTCACCGCATTTGAACCATTTTTTTTCATC
>DAIEHR010000151.1 GCA_027353465.1 Acetobacteraceae bacterium
TGCGACGACAGCGGGACGGGACCCCCAGCGCGGCCGGTCATTCTTCCTTCATTTTGTCTGGAAGGGCGCGGTGGGCGGGAAGGGCCGCGAAGGGTGCCGAGGGGCACCACCTAGCGAGCACCGACAGTCGAAGGATTGCCACCCCAATCCCCGCGCGGCTGTGCCGCCGAGCTTGCGCGGGCGCTCTGAGAGGAAAACGGAACGGAACCACCAGCGTAGCTGGTCATACCTTCCTCATTTCGCCTGAAAGGACCCGCAGGTCGGGATGGCCCCGGAACCGGCCCCACAGCACCCTCCGCGGCCCTTCCCGCCCTCCGCGCCCTTCCAAGCCAATCGCCCATGCCGCCAGCGGCACCAGCGTCTAATAGGTGGCACCAGCCCAACGCAGCTAAGCCCCAAGGATCGCCTCGACGGCCTCCTGCACCGCTAACGCCTCAGCCAGGGTGGCCAGCGAATGGGGCTCGCCACGGGTCATCGCGGCCACGCCCTCAAGTTGGCGGCGAAGCACCATCGGGCGCATCGCTTCATGCGACAGGGTCTGTACCTCCTGCTGCCACGACCCATCTGGCATCAGCCGTTCCGCGGTGGACCAGTCGCGCAGGCGGATCGCCCCGCCGCTGCCCTGCAACGTCCATGTGTTGTGATCGTCTTTCGCAGTGGTCCCGACCGACCCAAACAGCGTCACCGGCAACCCGCCGGCGGTCAGACACGCTCGGATCGCCCGCTCGCTGCGCCCGGCTTCCGGAAAAGATGCGAACCGCTCCCGCAACACGAACGGCCCGGCCAGACGACCAGTCAGAAACAGGAAATGCGACACCACCTCCCGCGTGAAACCACCCTGTTCCGGGCGGTCCAGCCACCCAGCCGCATCGCGCTGCCAACCGCGCGGCCAGGTTGCGAAAGCCACCTCAATATCCAGCGTCCGTGGCGTTCCCACCGCCCCGGCCGCGATCCACGCCCGAAGCTGATCCACCGCGAAGGCCGAGGCCATGGGAAAATTCACCGCCACCCGAGCACCTTGGGCATCGGCAACAAAGGCCCTTGCCTGGTGAACATCTACCGCCAACGGCTTCTCACAGAACACCGCTCGGTTTGCCGCTACCGCACGCCGCGCATGTTCAAGATGGGAGGCCGGCGGCGACGCGATGTACAGGCAGTCGCAGACGTCGATCACCCGATCCGCACTGGTGACCCGCGGCACGGCGGGAAGCGCTGCGCCGATACGTGCCATAGCGGCGTCCGACGGGTCCCATAGGCCGGTGACCGTCACGCTGTCGCCGGCATGTTCCACGGCGGCCCGCAGAAGCCGCTCCCCCATGATGCCGGCTCCGAGGATGCCAAGTCTGATCGGTGCCATTTCAGTCTCCAATGCGATGCGCGTGATGGCGCGGGACCGGGGAATAGCGCGCGGCCGCACCAATGCGAAGGCGGGGGGGGCGTTCGGGTTGATCCGCCCCAACGCCGTTGATCTGGCCTTTATCCGAAAAGGAGATATATTTTTCATAAATCATCTTGGTTTTAGATCGGTTCGATCGAATCGCGATGTTGGATCGTCCTCGGCTGCCGCGTCATCTTCGGCCATCCCCAACCTACGAGGCTTGCATGTCCGACTTGTTGACGACCCCTGTTCCTACTTCGCGGCGGCTCCCGCGGCGGACGTTCGACTACGTCCATGGCATCCTTCCCGGGGTTTTGCTGTGCGCCGCCGTCAGCGGCGCGGCGCTGCTGCTGGAACGCGTGGAATCCGCTACACTAGGCGGCCGGTGGCTGGAGGCGCTGGTCCTGGCGATCCTGGTCGGGACCGCCGTGCGCACCGCCTGGTCGCCCGGATCCCGCTGGTTCGCCGGCATCACCTTCAGCGCCAAGACTCTGCTGGAAATCGCTGTGTTTCTCCTCGGCGCCTCGATCAGCGCGCAAACCATCCTGGCGGCCGGCCCCGGCCTGATCGGCGGCATCGCGGCGGCCGTGGTGCTGGCGATCTCCGCCGGCTACGGCATCGGCCGCCTGCTGGGCCTGCCGCACCGGATGGCGACGCTGGTCGCCTGCGGCAACTCGATCTGTGGCAACTCGGCTATCGCCGCGGTCGCGCCGATCATCGGCGCGGACGGCGAGGACGTCTCCGCGTCGATCGCGTTTACGGCTGTTCTGGGCGTGGCTGTCGTGCTGGGTCTGCCGCTGCTGCTTCCGCTGTTGCACCTCAGCGGGCAGCAATACGGGGTGCTGGCCGGGTTGACCGTGTATGCCGTGCCTCAGGTCCTGGCCGCGACCGCGCCCATCGGCGCCGTGGCGGTGCATATCGGCACGCTTGTCAAGCTGGTTCGGGTGCTGATGCTGGGTCCAGTTGTGCTGTTCCTGTCGCTGTTGACCCGGCGCCTGCGCGACGAAACCGACGAGCCACTGCCGCACGTCACCGCCGGGGACCGTCCCGCACGAGGCCTGCCACCGCTGCATAAGCTGGTGCCCTGGTTCATCGTCGGGTTCCTGCTGCTGGCCGGCCTGCGATCGGCCGATCTGATCCCGCACGTCACGCTGGCCCCGATGGCCGTTGCTGCCAACCTGCTGACCGTGATTTCGATGGCCGCGCTGGGCCTGGGCACCGATCTGCGCGTGGTGGCTCGGGCCGGCGGACGGGTCAGCGCCGCGGTGACACTATCCCTGCTGGTGCTTGGGGCGATGAGCGTTGGCCTGATCCGCCTGCTAGGTATCGCATAGGCCCGGAACCTGCTTCGCTGGCGGCACGGAACCGGCAATCGCCGCCAGCAAGGCCTCGGCCGCCAGACTGCGGTAGCGTTCGGCGTGCCGCACCGCCCAAAAGGCCCGATCCGGCAGATCGATGGGGACACGGTGCAGCAGTCCGGTTTCGAGACTAGGCGCGGCAACCGAGGCGGATACCGCGGTCGCGCCCATCCCGGCCTCCACCGCCGCGCGAACCGACTCGTTGGAGGGCAGTACCAACGACACTTTCAGCGTGGCGGCGGCGATGCCAAACCCCGCCAGCGCCGCCTCGAAGATCGAACGCGTGCCGGAACCGGGTTCGCGCAGCACCCATTCGCTGTCGGCGAACTGGGCCGGTGTCACGGTATCCGCCGATGCCCAGGGGTGTCCGGGACCGACGACGATCACCAGCCGATCGCGTGCGACCTGGACGCTTGTCAGCATCGGATCGTCGATCAGGCCCTCGACGAAGCCCAGTTCGGCGGTTCCCTCCCGCACCGCGGCGGCAACCTGGGCCGTGTTGCCGACCGTGAGGTGCAGGCCGATATCGGGATAGGTTCGGTGGAATGCCACCAGATGACGCGGCAGCCAGTAACTGGCGATCGTCTGGCTGGCCTGGATCGACAAGGTGCCTCGCTTCAGACCCCCCAGTTCCGACAAGACCAGTTCCGCGGCGGCGGCACGCGCCAGCACGGCCTGGGCCTCCGGCAGGAACAGCGCCCCGGCCCGGGTCAGTTCGATGCCGCGCCCAACGCGATGGAACAGCCGTGTGCCGTGGCGGGATTCCAGTGCGGCAATGGCGGCGCTGACGGCCGACTGCGCCAGATTCAGCGCTTCGGCCGCCCGCGTCACATGCTGGCGTTCGGCGACGGCGACAAAGACGCGGAGTTGTTCAAAGGTCATACTGGATCATGCACCGCCGGCCCCAGCGGGGACAGTCTGTAACAGCATCCATACGATAATGGCGGGGCCAATCCACCTGCCGCCCGCCTCGTCTCCCCCGCCGTTAGCCCGATATGCCCACTGATGCCTCGGTGGGAAGCCAGGGGAAAGACATAAGGAATCCTGAGGGGCGGCATCCTTCATTATAGGGCGAGCGGTCTATCGCAGTCGGGTCCGGCCTCGGACCGGCTAAGTTCGGTAACCGCGCCCGGAGAATTCAGCAGACATGTCAGTCGCTACCGAACGTGTCGGGTTTATATTGCACTCTAATTGTCCGCTTGTTGCTTTTCTGTGCCGGAGTATGCCACGGCGCAAACAGCGGTCGCTCTGATGGCAGATCAGGGACCCTGTTGAGGCTTTTCCCTCAACACAGCCGCACTGTCGCAACGGGCGAGGCAGCGAGGGACACGACCGTTGCGGAACGGCAGCGGGGCCATCGATAACGCATAGAAATGTTTATGCACTGCATCACACAACGACTTTTGGCTTATACTGACCCAGGAATGTTTGATATTTAAAGTCAGGCGCTCACAAATTCGACATCGACAATTTGATTCAAATCAACGCTAAAAGATACCTAAAACAGGAGAATTTCCGAATGCGATGAGGAACAAGAATCATGCCATTCGGTAAATCCATGGTAGTGTCGGGCATGCTTGGGGGGACTCTGCTCGCCATGTCCTCAGCGGCGCTAGCTCTTCCGAACTGCAATCAAGCCGAGCCCCCTCCTATCTGCTCTGGGGCGCATCCTGGCGGGATCTCCAGTTGGACCGAAAGAGGCACTTTTACGGTCTCCTATCTGGTTCTCGGAGTATTGTACTCCCCGCCCGGAGCAAACGGCGGCCATACCCAGACCGCGCTGAAATATTCTCGCCAAAGCGCGATCGGGTCGCAAGTATCCGCGAGCAGCACCTTTAAAAGCGACGTCTCCGTCGGCGTTCAAGCCCAGGGTGGCATTCTGGGAACGGGCGCCTCCGCAGGCGTCACGGTTTCCAATTCCAACAGCTCGACCAACTCGAAATCCACGGACGTGAAGACCACGAGCACGACCGGGTTCTCGATCCCGGGAGGACAGGATGGCATAGACCACAATAGCGACCAGATCCTGCTGGCCTTGAACCCGACGATATCGATCGCCCGAACGATCAAGGTTCGACGCACGGATGATGGCGAGTTCCAGGAAGTTCCCCATAGTACGAGCATACAGTGGGGGCTAAGCAGCGGCCAAAATGTCGTCTATTATAATGTGTACGTCTCGTATTTGAAGGATCCTGCGACGATGCCGTCGAATGTCCGGCAGGATCTAGAAAGCTACAGCATCACATCCAAGGACTACCCGCAAATCCTGCGAGCGGACCCGTTCGCGGGCGGCATGGCGTCACCCGATCCGGCGCGTTTCGCGAAAACGTCTGTGACGCTGCCTTACGTCCCGCCGCCGACCGGCATCTCCGGGCTGGTTGCGGACTACGCCATTTCGAGCGAAGAAATTGAGAACTGGGGAACGAGCGCCGGGTCGTCGACCTCGTTGAACATCACTGTCAGCACGCGCGTCGGGGTGCCAATCTTC